>CAJBSZ010000319.1 GCA_903958395.1 uncultured bacterium
ATAAAATCGGATTGTTGGCTGGAATCAAGCAGTTCCAGTGAATCGGCAGAACGATATGCCACGCCTTCAAGACCGTAACTGGATAATATTTCCGATATGTCATTGACGTTTCTGAATCATCATCTTTTTTCGCGTCCCCCATAAATAATGGGAAGGACTCTACCCCCTGTTTATCTGATAATCCAGCCTATTCTGGGCCGGCATGCCTCATGGATTGCATTCCCTGAAAAATCGGGGTACTATCCGGACAACTCAACGCCATCATGATCAAAAAACTTCTAACCGCCAACCTGACCCTCGCCAATCGAATCACCATCGGACGATTCCTCCTCATTCCTGTGTTTGTCCTGCTGACCCTCTACTTCATCCAAAGCGTTGCCGAGAAACAGCCCAATGAGTGGCTTCGCTGGGCCGCACTCATGATGTATTTGATCACCTGCCTGACCGATGCACTCGACGGCTACTTCGCCCGTTCCCGTAATGAGCGGACCCGGCTGGGAACCCTGCTCGACCCCCTGGCCGACAAAACCCTGCTCCTCTCAGCCCTGATTCTCCTGAGCGGGCCCTGGGGGCAGTGCTTCAATCCCCATCTGCCGCTCTGGTACGTCGCCCTGGTCATCAGCCGCGATCTCGTGCTGGTCATCGGCGCCATCCTGATCCATGTCGCCGTCGGACACACCGAAGTCAAACCCCGGATCGCCGGAAAAATCGCGACCTTCTTCCAGATGGGCTTAATTTTATGGGTTTTGGGACAGGCCCCCGTCAGCGGGTTCCCCTGGCTCCTGTGGACAGCCGCCGGATTCACCCTTCTCTCCGCGTTCCAGTATATTTCAGACGGAATCCATCAACTCGAGAAAACCCATGCCCACGAAAAACACTCCTGATCCCACACTCCCCACCCCCACTCCGGTCATTGCCATTGTCGGGCGCCCGAATGTTGGAAAATCAGCGCTCTTCAACCGCATCCTGAACCGCCGCCTCGCCATCGTTCACGAGGAATGCGGCGTCACACGGGATCGCCTGATCGCCCGATCCGAATGGGAGGGAAAAGCCTTTGATCTGGTGGATACCGGTGGACTCACTGAATTCAACCGGGCCACCAACCGCGATGTTATCGCCTCCGAAACCCGGCAGCAATCCGAGGCCGCCATCGAGGACGCCACCCTGGTGGTGCTTGTGGTGAACGTGGAAACCGGCCTCACCCCGCTCGACGAGGAAGTAGCCCGACTCACCCGCCGCAAGGGCATCCCCGCCGTCATCGCCGTCAATAAATGCGACAACCCGGAGCGCGATGCGCTCGCCAGCTCCTTCGAGCACCTCGGCTTTCCGGTTTTTTGCGTCTCCGCACTTCATAACCGGGGCCTTCAGGAATTACTCGATCATCTGACGGAATCACTCCCTTCCACAACGGCCACCCCACCCCTGGAGCCGTTGAAAATCACTATCGTGGGTCGTCCCAATGTCGGAAAATCATCGTTCATCAACCGCATCATCAGGCGTCAGCGCGTCATCGTTTCAGATATTCCCGGAACCACCCGGGACAGCATCGATGTTCCCTTCACCATCGGCAGCGGCCCCACCGCGCGGCATTACCTCCTCACAGACACCGCCGGCATGCGCAGGATGGGAAAGGTGGACGGCGCCGTTGAACGCTATAGCGTTTTCCGCGCCGAGAGCAGTATTGAACGCGCCGATGTTGTGGTGCTGATTCTTGACGCCGCCCAGGGCCCGACCAGCCACGACAAAACAATCGCCAGCCTGATTGAAAAGGCTGAAAAAGGCTGCGTCCTGATTGTCAATAAATGGGATCTCATGGGTCACTCCACCCAAAAACAGTATCTCGACGCCCTCTCCCGGGAACTGCCCTTCATGAACTGGGTTCCTATCGTGTTTGTATCCGCAAAAGATGGATACAATATCCGGCAGTGTCTCGAGACCATCGACCGCACGGCCGAACAGATTGTCACCCATCTTCCAACCGGAATCCTCAACCGCACCATCATGGATGCTTACGACCGCGTGCAGCCTCCCGTCATCAAAGGCAAGCGTTTTAAAATCTACTACGCCACCCAGATGGGAACCAAACCCCTCCGGGTCGGCCTGTTCGTGAATGATCCCAAACGACTGCCCACAGCCTATCGGGACTACCTCATCAAATCACTTCGCAGGGCCTTTGGCCTGGAAGGCGCCCCCATCGTTCTGATCCCTAAAGAACGGTCCCGCGCCACTTTTGTGGCTAAAAAGAAGTAATCTACCCATTGGGGTCTGGATTATTTATATCCACAATATATAGGGGCTTGACACGCCTAGAAAGCCAATGAAAATGGCTTTTTCAGTCCGCATCCGTTTTTTATAAACTACGTTAAGTTCTTTATATTAAACATGTTGCGCCATAATTTAATTTTCTCAAAAAAAGATCACAATTTTCGACTTTTCTCATTGCTCACCACTAGGGGTAGTGGTAACGATGCTTGAGTTGTTTACGGAAGCCCCACATTTTGTGCTGCTCCCCGTGTCTTTCAGATTTGTTTTAACAGTGTAAGAGTTTGTGAATCAAGGAGATCGCCCCATGTTGGATATCATCGAGACCGCCGAAACCCCGAAGAAGACCGTCAGCCAGAACCCCAAAAACGGAACCAAACGAAATAACGGACACCCTGGCCGCAAAGGCCTGTCCCTGAATCGCGTGTTCACGAAACCCGCAGCCGACCCCTTTGACGGTATTGACTGGGATCTCCGCAAGGCTTCCATTACCGACGACAAGGGAACGGTGATCTTTGTCCAGGAAAACATCGAGGTCCCCAAAAGCTGGTCCATGCTTGCCACTAACATCGTGGCTTCAAAATATTTTTACGGCGGCCTGAAAACCAAGATTCGCGAAACCTCCGTTCGTCAACTGGTTCATCGCGTGGCCCGTGCCATCGCGGATTGGGGCAAGAAAGACGGCATTTTCGCCACCGAGGCGGATGCCGAAAACTTTTATACCGAACTCGCCTGGTTGTGCATCAACCAATACGGCTCCTTCAACAGCCCGGTCTGGTTCAACGTGGGATTACACGAGGCGTACGGCGCGACCTCCGATAACCGGTCCAGCTATTACTTCAATCCCGATACCGGAAAAATCGAGTCGTCCCGCGACAACTACAAGCATCCCCAGGCCTCCGCCTGCTTCATCCAGGCGGTGAAGGACACCATGGAGGATATCATGCGCCTGGCCGGCACCGAGGCCATGCTCTTCAAATACGGCTCGGGCACCGGAACCGACCTGAGCACCCTGCG
>CAJBSZ010000320.1 GCA_903958395.1 uncultured bacterium
GAGTACCCCCTTAGTGAAAATCGCGCAACACCTTCCGTGGAGTTGGATCCGAGACGTGTTTCGACTTTCACTAACAACCCCACCCTCTTCCTGTCCCCCTTAAGAAAGGTGTTGCGGCATTTTATGCGCCAGGTACTCCTGGCGCATAAAATGCCGCAACATTCTCTTCCTCTTCCTCTTCCTCTTTCTCATTCTCTTCCTCTCTCTCAATCCTCCCCCCCCTCCGTGGTAAATCTTCCGCCCCTTCCCGCGACGGCGCGGCGTGGGTTCACGCTTCTTGAGCTTCTCGTTGCCGGGGCATTGATAGCGGTTGCGGCCACGGTTGTGGCGGGCGCCTTTGCCGCCGGGTTCCGGGTCTGGCAGCGGGCCAGTCAGCAGGGCGGCGGCTACGAGGATGCGGTTATTGCGTTGGAGCTGATTCAGAAGGATATCCGGAATACCGAACCCTTCCGATTGATTCCGTTCAAGGGGAGTGAGAGCGGGCTGGAGCTGCCGTCCGTGGTTTCCAATCAGCCGGGATCAATCCAGTATGAGTTCAGCGCCGCCTCGCGCCAACTCATGCGGGTAACGCGAATCTTTTTGATCCCTGAAGGTGAAAAAGAGGTCAGGGAAGTGATCATGGATAAAGTCGAGAGCGTCCGCTTTTCCTACGGCGACCGGGGCCCCGATGGTAAAGGGGCACTAAACTGGGCCGGTGCCTGGCCCCCGGGGACAAACACCCCGGCCGCCGTGAAAGTGCAGTTGCGCTCACCCCCCCTAATTGACCTTGAAAGAACCGTGGTGCTGCCATGAGAAGAGAAGATTTACCACGGAGAAGCGGAGGGGAAAGAAAAAGAAAATGTTATGCGATTTTTTCGAATGGCGAGTACCCCATTCGAAAAAATCGCATAACACCATTTCGGGTGGAAGATGGAGAGAATTCTGGTGACCCCTTTCTCATCCGGTCTTCCTCAAGGAGTAGTGTTGCGAAATTTTTCGCGCAGGGTATTTCCCTGCGTGACAAATGCCGCAACATTTTCTGTCTCTCCCCCCTCCCTTCTCCGTATCTCCGTGGTAAATCTTCTCTTGCGTTCGGGGGTGCGAGGGGCAGCATCCTCATCCTTGCCCTCTGGGTCATCTTCATGCTGGCCCTGCTGGCGGTGGCGGTGGGCGCTTATGTGGATAGCCGGCTGACGCTGGCCCGTCGGCTCGAACAGCGGCTACTGGCAGAAACGGCTGCGCGCACTGGAATCGCGCGGAGCCTGATTCTGTTGAAGCAGGATACCAACGGCTGGGATTCAGTGAGCGAGCCCTGGGCCGATAGCCGGAAGGATTTCTCCAATGTTGTCTGCGGGGCCGCCGTGTTTTCGGTGTGTTATGAGGTTGACCTGTCGGGCGGAGGGAGGGGGACGAACTACGGGGTGGGGGATGAACAAAGCCGGATTGACCTGAATCTGGCGCGGGTTGAATTGCTGGCCACCCTGATGCAGGAGGTCGGCGGAATGGGCGCTGAGGCGGCGGGGCGCGCGGCCGCCGCGCTTCATACGGCGAGCACCAAGCCGGTTGAGAACCTGCCCGGTGTGGGCGAGAAAACGGGCTGGCAGGATTCCCGGTTCAAGCGGGGGCCGTTCCGTTCAGTGGGCGAAATCCGCTGGGTGACGGGAATGACGGAGGAGGCATTTTTAAAAATCCGGGATCATGTGACGGTTCACGGGGGCGCTCGCGTCAACCTGAATACCGCCGGTCTCGGGGTGTTGCGAACCCTGGCGAAACGGGCGGGGAGCGGGGACTCGGGATCGGCCGGAGTTGAAAGTCTTGCAAAGAAGATATTGCAGTTCAGGGAAAGGGGCGGTATTTTCAAGAGCTATCTAGGTTCGGGGCTGGTTGAAGCCCTGGGGCCCGGAGCCGGGTTGACGGGGGATGAACGAAGTCGTTTATACGGCATGACTCCTTTTATCACCGTGGCCTCGGATCATTTCAGGGGGTGGGCGCAGGGGGCGCCCGTGAATCGTGCCGGGGAAACCCGCCGGTTTGATTTTGTTTGGGATCGGAAGCATCACAAGATTGAGTTCTGGCATGAAGATTGATCCGCAAATATCGTTTGGGAAAACCGTGGTGGCCATTGAGCCCGGCGCCGAGTGGTTCAAGTTGGTGAAAGTCACCCGGAGCCGCGACGGGGTGAAGGTGGAGCGGGTGGTTCTGCGGCGAACCGAAGAGGTTGAGCCGCTTGCAGGCCCCGGCTTCCTCAAGGCGTTGGGACTCCAGGAGCTGAAGGGCGTGCCCGTGATTGTCTGTCTGCCCCGGCAGATGGTGAATGTCCGCCTGTTTGACCTGCCGTCCGGCGACCAGAATGAAATCGCCGACATGGTAGATCTCCAGATTGCGCGGCAAACGCCCTATTCCCGGGATGAGATTGTTTTTGATTACCGGTTGTTCCGGTCCGACAAGGAAGGTTACACGCGGGTCATGCTGGTGATTGTCCAGACCGGCGTGGTGCGTCAGAAATACCGGTTCATGGAAGATTCCGGGTTGTCGGTGGGGCTGGTAACCGTGACTACGGACGGCTGGTTGGCGGCGCTTCAGTCGGGTGACTTGACGCTCCCGAAATCCGGATCCGGCGCGGTGGCGTTTCTGGACTGTGATTCGACGTCGGGCGATCTGGTGATCCTGAATAATGGGGTTCCCCTGTTCAGCAGGAGTATGCCGATGGGGTCTTCCCAGATCACGGCGGATGGGGGTCAACTCGAGAAATGGGCGCAGGAGATCAGTCGCGCGTTCGAGACCTTCCGGAACGAGACGCCGGGCGTAGCGGTGTCGCTTCTGGTGTTGTCCGGGGGTGCGGCCGAACTTTCCGCTTTGGCGGCGGGTTTGAAATCGGCGCTGGGTCTTGATGTGGTCGGGGTGGAGGGGATGGCGAAACTGACAGACGACCTGTTGTTGCCGCCCGAAAGCAAGGGCACTTCACTGGCGGGAGTGCTGGGGGCTGCTGCGGATGCGAAGGGGTTGCAGCTCAATCTGATTCCGGAATCGGTGCGGATGCGCAAGGGTGTCATTGCCAAGGCGCTTCAATTGACCGTGACGGGTATTCTGCTGCTCGCTGTTTTCGGCATGCTGTCCTTGTTGGTTCTCAGCCGGACGAGCCGGCAGGAAGCCTATCTTGCCGAGCTGACGAGGATGATCAACGCGACGGCGAAGACGGCGGACGAGACGGATGCGATGCGGCGCAAGGTGGCTATTGTGGCCGAGCGGCTGGGAACGAAGATGATTCCCGCGAAGGTGCTTGTCGAATTATACGGGGTTGTTGGCGATGGGACGGCCTTTTCGGCGATTGAAATCAGTGACGACTCCAAAGTGGTGTGTCGTGGAAACACGGAGACGGTGGCGGACACGGTCCGGCTGGTTAATGCGATGGAGTCCTCGCCCTTGTTCCAGAACGTCAAGAGTACCCGGACGGTATCCGGCAAGGATCGGACTGAATTTGAAGTCACCAGTGAACTGGAGAAGAAGCGACCATGATGGCAATCACGTCATTGATACCGCGCGGCAAGGATGCCTGGATACTGGCTGGCGGGGTGGTGGGAATTGTAATTTTGGGAGCGGTCATCCTGATGGGGCCTGTGCGGGGTCGTTTCCATGATTTGGACGAGGCGATTGCGGTTCAGGAAGCCAAATTGAACCGGAATCTGGCGATTGTGTCCCCCACAGCCCGGGAAGCGGTGGAGAAGGAATTCCGGCGGTATGGCGAGGTGATCCTCAAGCGCGGTTCCTCGGACGAGGAAAATTCCCAGATGATGTCCGAAATCGACAAGCTGGCTGGCTTGAATAAAGTAATTTTGTCAGCCACGAAGCCTCGCGACACAAAAAAAGAAAAAGATTACGAAGCGTACGGGGTAGAGATTGAAATAGAAGCCGACATGGCGGCTCTGATGGGGTTTGTGTATGCGGTCGAATCCTCGTCACAACTTTTGCGGGTTGATCATATGACCGTGGAATCAAAGGCCGCGAAAGACTCCACCTCTCTTCATGGCATCCTCACCATCTCCAAAGTGGTCACGCTATAAGCAAGATTCGTCGGGAGGGACGCGGGCCATAGCTATCAAGCTAAGGGTCCAAGAGCGAAAAATCGACGTTCTGATGCCATATCATCGAGGAAGATTTTGAACAGAAGTTAGGATGAGAAGGCTGATCTCCTTCAGCTGTGATAAAC
>CAJBSZ010000321.1 GCA_903958395.1 uncultured bacterium
CGAGAGAAGGCGCACAAGGGGCAGCGCAGTTCACAGATATTGGTGTAATTCAGGTTCAGGTTCACGCCATAGAAGGTTTGGGCGCCATGCAGTCGGGTCCGGACAGAATGAGCCAGGGCCCCGATTTCCATGATATTTTGACTTTTCAGCAGATAAAGGGCGTCATCGCCGCTGATCGGCACCCCGTCCGACACTTTTCCGGCGATGTTCCGCAACGTTCCGTCCTGGATGGAATCCTCAATACTCATATAAAAAACTCGCACACAGAAATGCCATCAGGGAAACCCTGATGGCTTAATCAGTGTTTTCCCTAGCTTGTGCTTTTCGGGAACCAGTGTATCAAAGTGACAAGTTTAAGAAACAATTTCCGTGCCAATGTGAAAGATAAAGGAATCAGCCACTTGCAATACTCCTGCGGACGCGACGGAGCGCGTCCCTCCATTTTTATTGGAGGGTCGCGCTCTGTCGCGACCGTCTTGTCCGGGACTTTTACGAAAGTCTCAAAATGAGTACCCATTACTCCGCACTTGATGTTTAACAAGGAGCGGTGTATGAAATCACCCATGGGGGCGTTTTCGACCCGATCCGAGGCATGGTTTGGAACTATAGGGAGCCTGACATGAAGTTGATTGAGGATCTGCTGAAAGAGATGTGTGATCGCAAGGCCTCCGATCTTTTGATCACCGTGGGCGCAGTTCCCCAGTTGAGAATCAACGGAATTCTGGGTCCCGCCGTGGGGCATCCTGTGATGGATGGCGGTGCCATTGAGCGGATTGCGTATCATGTCTTGGGCGATCAGCGAATGGGGATCCTGCAGGCCCGCAAGAGCGTGGATTTCTCAAAGGGGTATGACGGGATGAGCCGGTTCCGGTTCAATTTCTACTATCAGCGTGACTCCATTGCCATTGCCATCCGCGTCATCCCCTTCAAAATCCCACCCTTTGAGGACCTGGGTCTCCCTGAAGTGGTCAAGGATTTCGCCTTGCGGCCGCATGGGTTGGTGTTGATCACGGGCGCGGCGGGAAGCGGGAAGTCCACCACACAAGCCGCCATGCTCAACTATATCAACGAGAACCGCCGACTTCATATTGTGTGTCTGGAAGACCCCATAGAATATCTGCATCACCACAAACTCAGTGTGATTGACCAGCGCGAAATCGGGGAAGATGCCCATTCCTTTGCCGATGCCTTGCACAGCGTGTTCCGCCAGTCGCCTGATGTGATCATGGTGGGCGAGATGCGGGATTTGGAAACTATCCAGCTGGTATTGAGTCTGGCCGAGACCGGACACCTGATCATGGGGACGCTTCACACACAGGACACCACCCACGCCATCAACCGCATCGTGGATGTCTTTCCGCCCGCTCAGCAGCAACAAATTTACACCCAGCTCTCCATGGTATTGGTCGGGATTGTGTCGCAGCAATTGCTGATTACCCGCGATGGAACGCGACGGGTCATGGCCTGCGAAGTCATGAATGTGAACCAGGCGATCCGGAACATGATTCGTGAAATGCAGGTTCAGCAACTCTATTCGGCCGTTCAGACTGGACGGAGCGACGGGATGATGACCATGAATGATTCCCTCCGGGATTTGTACGTCAGGGGCGTGATTGATATGGGTACGGCCATGAGCCGTTCACCGCGTCCAAAGGAATTGGCACGAATGGTGGAATTGAAGCGATAGAAAACAAGGAGTCAAATGATGAAGACCTATGAACAGGTGAGTGGTTTGGGACGCGGACTTCGGATTGTGGTTCTTGCCGCCGTGGTGTTCGGAGTGGCGGCTTCGGGGGTTAAGGGTCAGGGGACTCCAGCGGCTGTACCGCCTGCCCAGGGCGTTTCCAGCAATTTGGTCACCATTAATATCGATAATGGGCCCATGGTTCAGGTGCTGAACGCGTTTTCGCGTCAGTCGGGGCAGAATATCGTCATCGGGTCAGAGGTAACCGGGAATGTCACGTTGCGGGTGACAGACAAACCGTGGCAGGATGCCCTGGATGTCATTCTTAAACCGTACGGTTATGATTACTATATGGTGGGTGATACCATCATTATTTGTGGCAAGGATAAACTCCCTAAAGGGGTGGCCTTGGCCAAGGCGTCCTCCGGCTCAACGACGGGTACCACGCAGGGTGCTTCGGCTCAGAAAGTGGTTGAACCGCTTGTGGTGAAAGTGGTCTCTCTGAAGTATTTGGATGTGTCCGATGTGGAAGCCATGATTGCTAAAGTCTCGCCGGATACCAAGTTGGGACGGTTGTTTGTGAAGAGTCAAAGCTGGGAGGACAAGAATCAGGGTGCGCAACTTAACCAAACCACCAGTTCTGAAAGTCTTGGTCGATTGAGTCGGATCCAGGAAAAATCGGATTTGGTGCGCTCCAAGACGATTGTTCTTGTGGATACCCAGGATCGGATTGATTGGCTCATGGCGGAAGTCATTGCCAAAGTAGACGTGTCACCCCGGCAGATTCAAATTGAAGCGAAATTTGTGGAGGTTCGGTCTGACTTGCTTCGCGATATCGGTGTTGAATGGGGCTCCGGACTCAATGGGGCAACGGCGCCCGGAGTGAAGACCATTGGCACCTCGGGGGCGGGAAGTCTCTATGCGGCGGGCGGGCAGCAGATCAACGGAACGGTGCGGCCTTCCGGGTTTGATCCGCAGAGCGTAGGGCTGGCTGGCGCGCGGCCATTTAATGGCGGCTTGACCCTCGCGTTTCAAAAGCTCACCGATCTCCAGTTTGAAATGCTGTTGCACCTCATGCAGGAGGATGTTTCCTATAATATGCTTTCGTCACCGCGGGTTCTGACCATGGACAATCAGGATGCGGTGATCATTGTGGGACAGAAACTTCCCATCATCCGGTCGGAAGCCTCGGGAACGGCGGGGGCGACGACTATTTCCACGACATTGGATCGCTATGAAGATATCGGGATCAAGCTGAAGGTGTTGCCGCAGATTTGCGATGGAAACAATATCAATCTGGTCGTTCATCCCTCTGTGCGTGAGTTGTTGGGATACCAGTCGGGCAAAGTGGGTGCTGCCAGCGATACCTCGGGAAGTGCGTCCAGTCTTGCCCTGACGGAATATCCCGTGGTGGCAACCCGGGAGGCGGAAACCCAGGTGATGATCAAGAGTGGTCAGACCATCGTGATTGGCGGGATGTTGCGTGATAAGAAGATGACGACCCAGATCAAGGTTCCGTTTTTGGGGAGTATTCCTCTTTTGGGCGTCTTGTTCCGGCGTGATGTGACCAGCACCGAGAAGATTGAGCTCTTGATTTTCCTGACGGCGACGGTTCGCGATACGACGGAGGAGCTGGCCGTGAAAATGCCGGAAATCAAGTCGATGATCAAGGTGGAGAAGGGGACTGCCCCTGCGAAACCGTAGGCTTAAATCAATGGAATTTTTGAAAGAACATTTTCGTAATCGTAATCTTAATCGTAATCGTAATCACCTCTGGTCTGCTTGGCAGTGGGTGAAGAAAATCGATTACGATTACGATTAGGATTACGATTAAGATTTGGGTAAGAGGACGTTCGGAGAGACAGACCATGGTTGAGTCAAAACTAGGCAAGATCCTGATTCAAAAGGGATTGGTCACTGAGCACCAGCTTGGCCAGGCTATTGCGCGGCATAAGGAAACCGGCAAGATGCTGGGCGAAGTCCTGTCTGAGCTCGGTTTTGTCTCGCCCGATAACCTTGCCCGTGCCTTGTCTGATCAATTCGGAATTCCCTTTTTTGAACTTGGGGATGACTTCCGGCTTGAGAAGGCCGAGGTCAAGCTTGTCCCCGAGACCGTGGCGCGCCGGTATTGCCTGATTCCTGTCAAAAAAGAAGCGGGCCTCGTCATCACCCTGGTCATGAAGGACCCGCTGGATGTCGAGGCGATTGATACGGTTCGCTCCCTGACGAAGATGGAGATCCGCAAGGCGATCAGTTCGGAAGGCCGCATCCTGGCGATGATTGATAAATTCTACCGGCAGGAAGCCCACTTGGAACGGGATTTGCAGGATATTGCCGAACTGCCGCCGGAAGTCATAACTGGGTTGGATGTCGAAATCCGGGGCAATGAAGAGCAGTTGATGGTGAATGCCAATGATGCGCCGGTGGTCAAGTTCGTTAACTTGTTGCTGATGCAGGCGGTGCGGGATCGTGCCAGTGATATTCATTTTGAACCCGGGGAAAAGGATGTCACCGTGCGGATCCGGGTGGATGGCCGCCTGCGGGAGATCACGCCGCCCCCCAAGGCGCTGTATCAGGCGATTGCAACACGAATCAAGATCCTTTCCAACATGGACATCGCTGAACGGCGCTTGCCGTTGGATGGCCGGTTTAAATTCAAGGTCAGCGAACGGATCATTGATGTCCGGGTGTCCTCCCTGCCCGAGGCACATGGGGAAAAATTGGTGCTCCGGGTTTTGGATCGAACGGCGCTGATTGTGGATATGAAGGATATCGGGCTGGATGAGGTGATGCTGAAGCGGTTCCAGACTATCCTCCAGGCACCCCATGGCATCATTCTGGTCACCGGTCCCACGGGAAGTGGAAAAACCACCACGCTCTATGCCGCGCTGAATTACCTGAAGGATCCGGCGTGGAATATCCAGACGGTCGAGGATCCCATCGAGTACCTGATTCCCGGGATTAACCAGATGCAGATCAAGCCCAAGATCGGGTTGGATTTCGCCGGCGCGTTGCGAGCCATTCTCCGGCAGGATCCGGATATGATCATGATCGGCGAGATTCGGGATCTTGAAACAGCCCAGATCGCCATGCGGTCGTCCCTGACCGGACATCTGGTGTTGAGTACCCTTCACACCAACGATGCGCCTTCAGCGCTGTGGCGCTTGAAGGATATCGGAATTGAAACCTTCCTGATCGCGGCAACCATCAAGCTGGTGATCTCCCAGCGCCTGGTGCGGGTGATTTGTCCGCATTGCAAAGCCGCCGTGCCTCCCCATGAGGAAGAACTTGCCTATGCGACCAGTATCCTGCCGGAATCGACTGGCTGGACGTTCTATCGCGGGGCTGGATGCCAGAAATGCCTGAATACGGGGTATCGCGGTCGGACCACGATTTTTGAGTACATGGAAGTGACGGATCCGATCCGGGAAATGGTTGTTGCGGGAACCGGCTCAGTGGCCTTGCGCCGCCTGGCGATGGATCAGGGAATGGCGCCCCTGGCGGTGAATGGATTGCGAAAAGTGCAGAACGGGGTCACGACCATTGAAGAAGTCATGAGTGTGTGTGCGGGGGATGCGGGAATTTAACGGAGACGCGTATGCCAGATTATCGGTATTCAGCAAAAGATAACAGCGGACGGGAAGTCGCGGGGGTGTATTCCGCTCCATCCCGGTTTGCGGCGCTTTCGCAATTACACGACAGGGGCCTTACCGTTACCGATATCAGCGATGACGGGGTCGGGGCTGGTGGCCTCGAACTGGTGAAGGTTCCCATAAAAAAAGGAATTCTTTTCGGAAAGATTTCCATGTCGGAAAAGGCGATATTCTGCCGTCAGCTTTCCATTTCGGTGAGTGCGGGCATTCCGCTTCTGGAGTCCCTGGAATCCATTACGGCGGATCTTGACAATGCGGCGTTCCGGCGTGTACTGGAACGGATTTTGAAAAAACTGGATGATGGGGCGCCATTTTCCCATGCGATTGCGGGGGAGTCCATGGTTTTTGACAGGTTGTTTGTTGCCTTGATCCGTACTGCAGAGGAATCCGGAAGTCTGGCCGAGACCTTGAGTTATCAGGCGACCGTTATGGAGAAGAACGACCGTCTGGCCCGCAAGATCAAGAGCATTCTGGCCTATCCCATGTTTATTGGATGTTTTTTCCTTCTGATTTCGGGAATTATGACGATTTTCGTATTGCCGCAATTCCAGAGCATTTTTGCGGGATATGGAAGTAAATTACCGCCTTTGACGCGGATGGTCTTCGCTTTCAATACTTTTGTGATTCACAATACCGTCTGGATTTTTCTGGGTACAGCGGCGGCTATTGTTTCTGGGATTATGTATTCAAAAACACCCATCGGTCGATTCCAGATTGACGCATTGGTGGTGCGCCTGCCGATGGTGGGGGATATTGTCCGGAAATTGGCAGTGTCCCGGTTTTGCCGGAATTTCGGTATCATGATGGCCGGCGGCGTGTCCGTGGCCACGGCCATTGAAATCGCGGCCGAGGTGTTGGGGAATAAGTCCATGGAGGCCTCCATGAAGGCGACCCGTGACAAGATCATGGCGGGTAATAGTATCGCGGCCAGTTTGGATAAAAAAGTGTTTCCGCGACTGGTGGCCCGGATGGTGGGCGTGGGCGAGTCGTCTGGGCGCCTGCCCGAGGTGCTGACGAAGGTGGCCGATGTTTATGAGGATCAGGTGGAGGGCACGATTATGGTGGTTATTTCGCTTTTAGAGCCCATAATCATCGCTGTGTTCGGGGGGCTTATTCTTTTGCTGGTCATGGCGATTTATCTGCCGGTGTTTAGTTCGGCGGGAGGTGTGCGGTAGTGGGGGTGGAGGGAAGAGGGTTCAGGGTTCAGGGTTCAGGAAAGAGGGTTCAG
>CAJBSZ010000322.1 GCA_903958395.1 uncultured bacterium
GTCACCACCGAATAACTGCAAAAATACAAAGAGGTGACACTCCCTGAAGTACTCATGTTTGTGACCCAGTTGCGGCAATTGGTAATACTCAGGGAACTGCTGGAATAGGTGTTCGTGATCAAGGTTTCGAGATTTTTTCTCGAAAAGTGGACAGCCTTCATCCGGTCATCGGCCAGAAGCGCCGATTCCCTCGCCTTCCCGAAGGAATTCAGGAAGAGGGACAGTGTCACGACGATCAAAGCCAGTGCCACCAGAACCTCCACCAAAGAAAACGCTGTCCTGGATGTGCGCATGGTATTATTCCGCATCAGGCGGACGGGTCGGCGGGCATTCATCCGTGAGGTCCTTCCTGACCTGGCTCCTCACCTCGGCCATCATTTCATTAAAGGCCTCCTCCAATTCCTCCAGGTGGTCATATTTCCGGAAATGCAACTCCTGGTTCAAATTGCCCTCGCGCACAGAATTAAAAACCTGCCTGAGTTTGATGTAAGGCCCGGCGATGCGATGCGCCGTCGACTTGGCCAGGACCACCATGGCGATGGAAAACAAGAAGGCTTCAAACCCCAGCGCCATCCCCATCATCTGCCGTTGCGCCATGTACTGATCCTGGAATTGGGTGTCCAGCGTGTAAAGCGCACGCCAATGTTCTTCCGCCAGGAGGAACAGCAACACGTTTGCCACTCCGATAAGGACTACGGAAACCAGCACCCACAGCCCCATATAGCGGAAATGGAATTTACGGGTATGCTTGAAGCTGAAAAGCTTTCTTTTGAATTGTTCCATGGCTGTGTAATTCTCCTTTGACTATACCCGGCCCCACCAACTCAGTCAGAATATAGTAACGGGGGCGCGAAAGTCCGGCAAGCACTCCCTTTTTCCGGATTTGTTTCCAGCACCTGATCGATTCCCTCTCCCCTTGAGGGAGAGGGAGAAGATGAATCAAGTCAGGGGAAGGCGCAGACACTGCAGCGCCTGCCGCATCATGGCCTCGTGGGACCCCGGGTCTGACAAGGATTCATTCGGCTCCACAGGCTTGCGCTGGATATAGGTTCCATCCGCCTTCATATCCCAGGCGCTACGCTGATCAGCAAGCTGGGTCTGTAAAATCCGCTGGAGATCGGCCTTGAGCATCTTGTCCTCAATCGGAACAATCGCCTCAATCCGGCTTTCGAGGTTGCGGTGCATCCAGTCGGCGGAGCCGATGTAATAGTCGCCATCCACCTCATCAGCCGCCCCGTTCCGGAAATGATAAATCCGGGAATGCTCCAGGAAACGGCCGATAATGGAGATCACCCGGATCGTCTCACTCAAACCCGGCACCCCGGGTTTGAGTGTGCAAAACCCGCGCACAATCAAATCGACGGGAACTCCCGCCTGACTGGCCGCATACAGGGCATTGCAGATATCCCGGTCTTCCAACTGGTTCATCTTGGCCAGGATATGAGCAGGCCGCCCCGCCTTGTGATGTTCACCTTCCCGTGCAATCATCTCCAGAAACCGCCGCTTCATGTTGACCGGGGCAATCAGCAGTTTACGGTAATCCTCTTTCCGATTCCGGCCGGTCAGATAATTGAACAGGTCGGCAATGTCGGCCGTCAGGTCAGGCCGGCAGGTCAGAAGACTGGTGTCCACATAAAGCCGCGCCGTCTGCCGGTGATAGTTGCCAGTCCCGATATGGGCATAACACCGCGCCTCACCCTCCTCGCGGCGCACCACCAGCGTGGTCTTGGTGTGGGTCTTCAGGCCCTCGACCCCATACACCACGTGCACGCCGGCCCGCTCCATTTTCTGGGCGAGGACAATATTTTCGTGCTCATCAAAACGGGCTTTCAATTCCACCAGACAGGCCACCTGCTTGCCCGACTCGGCCGCCCGGATCAGGAGCGGAACAAATGGACTATCCTTGCCGGTTCGATACAGCGTCATCTTGATCGCCAGCACATCCGGATCCGCCACGGCGTCCTTGATCAGGCGAAGGACCGTGTCGTCAAACGATTCATATGGATGCTGTACGAGGAGATCCCCCGCCCGGATCACAGCAAAAATCGAGGACTCGTCCCCTTGCAACCGGCGCGGCACCAGGGGCGTCCAGGGCGTGTATCGAAAGGCTGGGAACGGAAGCGCGGCGATATCGCGCAGGCTCCGGTACTCGACCAGACCCGGCATCTCATACACATCCTCTTCACCCAGCTCGAGGGCATCCATCAGGATGCGCCGGTTGGTGGGGTCGGCCTTCGGAGGACATTCCAGCCGCACCACACATTCCATGCGGCGCTGCCGAACCTGCTCCTCGACCGCCTGAAGCAAATCCTGGACATCATCGAGGTCAGACTCAACCTCCGCATTGCGTGTGACCCGGAACGGCATGATGCCGCTGATCTTCATATCGGGAAATAACCGGCCCAGATGATGGGAAATCAAATCCACCAGCGACACAAACCGATATGCCCCCCTGGACTCCGTCGTCTCGATCCGGATCCATTGCGGCAGGGTGTCTGGAATCTTCACCCGCGCAAAGGAAGCCCGTCCGGTAGCCGGGTCGTCCAGGGTCATTCCCAGTGACAAGGAGAGATTGGACATGAACGGGAACGGATGCCCGGTGTCTACTGAGAGCGGGGTCAATACGGGAAACACGGTCTTGTCAAAAATAGTGGCGGCGGTTTTCTTTTCCTCATCGTTAAGCTTATTCCATCCGAGCAGATGAATCCCCTGCGCCGCCAGGGCGGGCTTGATGGACTCGTGATACCCCTTCGCCTGTCGGTTCAACATCTCCTGAATGGTGGCATGTATGGCGTGGAGAAGCCCCTCGGACGTCTGCTCGCCCAACTCGGAACTTTTCACGCCGGCCCAGATCTGCTCACGCAGTCCGTAGACCCGCTTCATTACGAATTCGTCGAGGTTGGATGTGAAAATGGCAAGAAAGTTGACCCGTTCCAATAGCGGGGTTCGCTCGTCCAACGCCTCGTTCAAGACGCGCCGGTTGAATTCCAACCAGTTCAAATCACGGTCGAGAAACAGGGAGCCCGGCGCGGGCTTGGTTCGCCGCCTTCGAGGAGTAGCCTTGGGCGTTCTCATGTCATGTCCCCAGCACATCCCCCATGCAGGTGCCCACCAACCGGGCCGTCTTGACCCACGGGTGGTTGACTGGAACAAACTTGACCACCCCGGCCACCTTCTCCAAGGGAACCGCCACACATTCATCTCCGCGCACGGCCACCATGACGTTATAGACTCCGGTCATCAATAATTCTCCCGCCTTGGTGCCCAGCCGCGTGCACAACAACCGGTCCGCCGGGGAAGGCGTTCCGCCGCGCTGGACATGTCCGAGCGAGGTCACCCGCGCCTCCAGCCCGGTCAACTGTTGAATCTGACGGGCCACCCGGCTGGACATCGGTTCCTGCACCAGATGAATTCCATTGGCGTCCACACTGGGAGAAAAAGGATCCACCTTCTTCTTGCCCGATTTCAGCCCCTTGGCCAGAGCCTTGGCTTCGTCCTTCGAAATGGCCCCCTCGGCAATAGCAATAATCGAAAACCGTTTTCCGTGATGACGGCGGTTCCGGATATGCTCGGCAATGACATTCAGGTCGTAGGGAATTTCCGGAATCATAATCACATCCGCCCCACCCGCAATGCCGGCGCCCAGGGCAAGCCAGCCTGCGGTGTGCCCCATGATTTCGCAGACAATGATCCGATGGTGGCTCGTGGCGGTGGTATGAAGCCGGTCAATGGCCTCGGTGGCGATCCCCAGCGCGGTATCGTACCCGAAGGAAATATCCGTCAACGCCACATCATTGTCGATCGTCTTGGGAAGCGTCAGCACATTGATGCCGCCCGATTTGTGGAGGTGCAAAGCATTCTTCTGGGTGCCGCCGCCTCCGAGGCAGACGAGGCAATCCAGCTGCAAGCGGCGTGCATTGGCAATCGCCACCTGGGTCATATCCATGACCTTGTCGCCCATTTTCATTTTATGCGGCTTGTCGCGACTGGAGCCGAGGAAGGTTCCGCCCAGCGTGAGGATGCCGCTCACCTGCATATCTTCAATGGGAACCGTCCGGTTTTCCACCAGTCCGCGGAACCCATCGAGGATTCCAATCACCTTCATGTCATGATGGAGAGCCGCCTTGGCAACACCACGAATCGCGGCGTTCAGCCCGGGACAATCCCCGCCTGCCGTCAGAATCCCAATACAACGCGCCCGTGCTTTTTTAGCCATGATGAATTTCCTTTCCTGCAGGCTCCGCAACGGAACCTCTAGGCGCATACTGAACCCAAAAGTGTGACTAAACGAGAATTATTCCGTCAATCCGCCCAAAATGACTGTCTTCGGTCGCCAGACTGCCGCCATGTTCCATGGTGATTGCCGCGATCCAGATATCATTGGTTGGGATCGGAGTTCCCTTTGCCTTCAACTGATTGATGATCAGCGAATAGAACTCCGCCGTCACGGTTGTTATCGCAGCCACTTGGACACGCTCAGTAGCCGTAAAAGCAAGCAGTTGCTCCCTGTTCGCCCGCTCGCGATTCCCCCCTTTGAAGCCCGCCAGCAGTTCCCCAAATACAACCACGGGCATGATAATCCGCTCGGCCTGCCTCAATAATTTTGCCGCCTCAGGCTCCCCGCGCATCGCATTGCAATAGACATTAGTATCAATGACGAGGGCTTTCATTTCCAAAGCTCCGCATCAATTTTTCTGCATTCACCGCAACGCTCCATGACCTCACGGGCATCCTTCTCCGACCAGCTTCCAAAGAACCCGTCC
Organism: uncultured bacterium; assembly: GCA_903958395.1. Lineage (GTDB taxonomy): Bacteria > Verrucomicrobiota > Kiritimatiellia > CAIKKV01 > CAITUY01 > JAABPW01. The sequence goes on from CAJBSZ010000322.1 coordinate 4,764, forward strand.
AGATCATGCCACTCCCGCACTTTTCCAGGCACACCCGGAAACGCAATCTTACGAAGTGCCTCCACAACAAACTTATTCACACTGGAATGATTACTTTGCGCCTGCTTCTTCAGTTGCTCAAAAGCCTGCTCATCAACTCCCCGAATGGTCAATGTACTCATAACACCCTCCTTTATTTAAGAATGATGCCGAATAATGACTTCACAAGCAATCATAATGTGATGTCACATTCGCTGTCGATGTTTTACAAGCGCCATTCGGGATTATGCCACATTCGTATGACGGACAATTTTTCCCTCGATCAGGTAGATCAAATCCTCGGCAATATTCGTCGCGTGATCGCCGATCCGTTCCAGATGCCGGGCAATATGCATCAACTTGAGCAAGGCCTCCAAGTGTTCCGGATGGCGGGACATTTCCGTTTTGAGGCGTGCGGCCATGGTTCGGTTCAAGGCATCCAGATCCGAGTCCGCAAGCCGGATTTCGCGAGCCGCCACCACATCCACATCGACAAAGGCGTCGAGCACCTTCTTCAGCATCTGTTGCGACTTCGAAGCCATTTCGCCCAGTTGCGACGGAATCTCAACGGGAGGCATCTCACACAATAACAGCGCGCCCTGGGCGACGTGGACGGCAAGGTCACCAATCCGTTCCAGATCATGATTGATTTTCAGGACGGCCACCAGATACCGAAGATCCGCCGCCACCGGCTGATGCAAGGCCAGAATCTTGAGGCACTCCTCCTCGACATCCACTTCATGGGCGTTGGTCTGGTTTTCCTTTTCCAGCACGGACTTCGCCAGTTCGGGGTCACGGGTTTCCACGGCCCGGACGGCGGCGGAGACGGCCTCCTCGACCTCGGCGCTCATCCCGAGGATCTGCTGTTTCAACTTGTCAATCTCGCGCTGGAAATGAACTCTCACTGTGCCTCCATTTTAGATTGTTGATGGTAGATTGTTGATTAAAATTACACCTCTTCAATCAACACTCTAAAATCACAAATCTTCAATTCTTTATTATCCGAACCGTCCCGTAATATAATCTTCCGTCTGTTTCTCCCGCGGCTTGGTAAACATCGCCGTGGTCTGCCCGTACTCAATCATCGTCCCCTCATACATGAACGCCGTGAAGTCTGAAACCCGCGCGGCCTGCTGCATGTTATGCGTGACGATGATGATCGTGTACTTTCCGCGCAGATCGTCAATCAAATCCTCAATCCGCAACGTCGCGCGCGGATCCAGCGCCGAAGTCGGCTCGTCCATCAGCAAAATTTCAGGATCCACCGCCAACGCCCGGGCAATGCACAACCGTTGTTGCTGCCCGCCAGACAACCCCAGCGCATTCTGGTTCAAACGATCCTTGACCTCATCCCATAAAGCCGCGCCTGTCAAACTCCGCTCCACAATCTCCGCCAATTCGCCGGGATTCACCTGCCGGTGCAGACGCGGCCCGTAGGCCACATTATCAAACACCGTCTTGGGAAACGGGTTCGGCTTCTGGAATACCATCCCAATCCGCCGCCGCAGGGTAACCACATCAATGGCGGGGGAATAGATGTTCTGGCCGTCAAACAAAAGCTCCCCATCCGCCCGACACCCCGGCACCAGGTCATTCATCCGGTTCACCGCCCGCAACAAGGTGCTTTTCCCGCATCCGCTGGGACCGATAATGGCCGTAACATGGCCACTGACAAAAGACAGATCAACAGCCTTGACCGCCTGATTGGCACGGTAGTAGACCGAAAACCCCGCCGCCTGAACATGAGCGCCAGCCTGAAGGGAGTCTGGCTCTGTGGACTCCGGAATATTCATTTTCCACCTCCTTCATACTTCATCATTCATCCCTCATACTTTCTCTCATCCTCTCAACCGTTTCGCGACCCGGGCCCGTAACAGGATGGCCGTCAGGTTCAACAACAGCACCAGCATGACGAGCACCAGCACCAGCCCATATTGGACATGGCGAATTTCATCCATCGCCTCATGCTCGGTCGCCAGATTGTAAATGTTCCAGGACAACGCGGGCGTCGGGTGAGTGAACACCTGCCACAAGGCAAGGGGTTTCCCCACGCTGACCGCCGCCGTAAAAATGATCGGCGCCGTCTCCCCCGCCGCACGTCCCATACTGATAACGATCCCGGTCAGAATCCCCGGCAACGCGGCGGGTAGAATGACGGTCATGACGGTATGCCAGCGCCCTGCGCCCAGACTCAGAGCCGCCTCCTTGAATGTCCGGGGCACCGCCAAAATGGCCTCTTCCGACGCCCGGATCACTGTGGGGAGAATCATCAGGGCAAGCGTCATGGAGCCGACCAGTACGCTTTTGGATTGCGACACCCCGAGCGTATTGATGAAAAACGCGAGTCCAAATAGCCCGAAAACGATACTCGGCACCCCGGCCAGAGTACTGATACACGTCCGCAGGAAACTGACGAACGTGTTTTCCGGCGCATACTCGGTCAGGTAGATCGCCGCAATCAAGCCCATCGGAATCGCAAAAAGCATGGCGCCAACCGTCAGATAAAACGTTCCCAGCAATTCCGGCCAGATCCCTCCGAAAAAGTGGGAATCGAAGGATTCATCCGTCAAAAACTGCCAGTATACCGTTTTAGCTGGCAAAAGCATCTTGTCGAGATTGGCGGAAAGGTAGGGAAAAAGCGGGGCTAACGCGGTCCCGGCGAAATCGTCAGCCCTCGGCTTCATCACCTTCACGCTCCCGCGCTCGGGGTGACTGTAGTCCCACTCCTCCCGGAACATCACTCGTCCCAGCTTCACCTGAGCACGATCCCACCGGGTCTGGCCGAACTGATCGCGCATCAGCATGGGCCGGATCTCGCCCGGTGCCGGCCCCAACAGGGAACGAAGCGCCTTCTTCAACTCCTTGAGTTGCGTGGTCATTTTCCGGCGCTCGGTCGCGGGCATGGCCTCAAGTTGCTTTTCGAACTCCGCCATCATCCGGTAGACCGGCTCCCGGGCGGCACGAGCCGAGGCAATTTCCGCCTCAATCGTCGGCCGGTTCCCGCGCTCAAATTTCTCCATCATCAATCGCCGATGCTCCACCGTGCCGGTAAAGAAAATGGCTCCGCTACCCCGGATAAACATCGGAGCCAGGAGAATCACCAGCGCAGAGGTCATCAAAACAATGGCTAACACCCCGGAGGCGGTGAACGAGCGATCCAATAGTTTTCGGGTTTCCAGTCGCATGACCTATCTCCCGACCTTCCTGCGGGTGCGCCGCACGCCCCACTCACTGACCAGATTGCAGATAAACGAAAACACAAGCAGGCACAGCGCCATCGCAAAGAGAACATGAAACCGCGAGGAACCTGTAGCCTGATCGGCCTCGCCCATGTCGCCGGCAATGGTCGCCGTGAGAGTTCGGACGGGTTGGAGCATATTGTACCAGGGCTGGGGGATCTGGGCAGCATTGCCCGACGCCATCCACACCACCATGGTTTCGCCCACGGCCCGCATCACGCCCAATATTACCGCCGCCATGATACCGCTGCTGGCGGCAGGGAGAATGGTTCGGAGAATCGTTTCAGACCGCGTGGCTCCGAGCGCGTAACTGCCTTCCCGGAGTTCGCGCCCCGTCGCCTGAATGGCATCCTCCGCCACGCTGACCACAGTCGGCAGGGCCATGATTCCGAGAATAATGGAGACATTTAATGCATTCGTTCCGCTGCTGATTGTAATCCCGCCCAACGAAACACCCAGCCGCCAGAGCCCCCAGAAAGCCACCGCGCCCAGGACAGAAATCAGGATCCACCGCGCCCCGGATCGCGCGCCCGCAGGAATACGATCGGTCAGCAGATCCCCTGCCACAACCACTCCCAGGATCGCCATTGGGGCACCAATGACCCAGCTGGCCACCTGAAGGAGCTGCCCGCCCCGCTCCTGAAGAAGCGGCGCGAAAACCACCAATGCAAAGAATCCGTAGGCGACCGAGGGAATGGCCGCCAGGATTTCTATCACCGGCTTAACCACCTGCCGTGTTGAAAAAGGGAGGACATCACTCAGGCACACCGCCGCCGTGATGCCCAGCGGAACGGCCACCAGCGCCGCCCCAAGGGTTACCAGCCCGCTCCCTACAAAAATTGCCAGACTCCCGAATTCCGGAGTGGCGGAAGAAGGATACCAATGCGCACTGGTGAAAAACTGCGTGAAGCCCTGCAACTGAAAAAATGGAAGCGCATCACGCGCAATAAAAAAGAAAATGAATAAAACCGCGAACGTTGAAAGGGAGGTCACGGCAAGCAAAAAACCGGATCCCAAAAGACCCGTTATCCGCTGCACCCGCCGGGCGCGATGACTCAGCAAAAGTGAGGAGCCATGGCGTCGCGCGTCAACTCCGGATGAGTTTAAGCCAGTTGCCATCATCAATCCCCATTATAAGGGTTCAGGGTTCAGGGTTCGGGAAAGATTTCCAATCCTGAACCCTGACACCCTGAACCCTTTATCCTTTTACCTGATTTATTACTTCACCGGCACATATCCGGTATCCTCGACGATTCTCTTCCCTTCAGGCGTCTTGCACAGGTTCACGAAGTCATGCAAGGCGGTTCCTTCTTTCGGACGACCGTTCGTGTACATGTAGAGAGGACTGGCGATCGGATAGGTTTTGGCAATAACGGTTTCCGGGGTAGGGATGATCCCATTCACCTGGAGCGTCTTGACCCCTTCCGTGAAGGCAAGCCCGACATAACCAATGGCCGCTTCCGTGCTCAGCACCCGCTGGCGAATGGCACCGCCGCTGCCGACATATTCCGCCGCGCCCTTAAGCTTTTGCCCCTTCATCACGAGCTCATTGAAGCTCTCATAGGTGCCGCTGTTGGTATCACGGCTGATGACCACGATCTTCTGATCCCGGCCGCCAAGTTCGCGCCAGTTGGTGATCTTGCCGGTGAAGATATCCCGAATCTGCTCGATGGTCAGGTTGCCACGGGGATTCGACGAATGCACAATCACCGCCAGCCCGTCCAGCGCCACGACATGCTCAATCGCCAGCACGCCGGCATCCTGGGCCGCTTTCTTCTCCGAGTTTTTCATCGGGCGCGACATGGTGGCCACGTCACAGGCCGCGTTGATGAGGCTCTTGGCCCCGTTCCCGCTGCCGGATTCGCTCACCGTAATGTTCACGCTCTGGTGTTTGCCCATATAGTACTCGGCAAACGCCTTCGCCACCGGACCCACCGTTGTCGATCCATCCACCACGATGGAATTGGCATCAGCAGCCACCGCCGCCCCGACACCCATTCCCACCACCGCCATCATCGCCATCACTTTATTGATTGTTTTCATTTTCTTGATCCTTCTTTCATCATTCATAACTCAACCTTCATCATTTCCTCAAAACGCAGCCACGAGATCCAACTGCAGACGGTCATAATCCGTCGCCTTGCCCGAGGCGATGCCCTTGTCATCCTTGAAATAGGCCGCACCCAACTGGAGGTTCTTCATGACCTGGTACTTGGCATAGAGCTTGTGGCCTTTGCCATCGGTCCCACCACCCCAACGATCGGAATCCGTCCACATCCCCACCGTGGCATCCTTCTCAAGCTCGGTGTAGCTGTAGCCGACTTCAAACGTGCCGGGAATCTTGGCCTTGCCCAGCGAGACGCCATACAAGTGGCCCTGATCCAGCTTGGAGGCGTCAGTATTGGAAAGTTCCTGCCCGAAGATCGAGACCGGCAGGCCGGCGATCCAGAAATCCAGCGAGGCGAAATACACCACCGGGGTGAATTCCGTGGCCCACGCCTTGTTGGTGGTCGTCCCACTGATGGATCCGTTCTTCGTGGTATTGCCATACCCGTTGTTCTTGCCTTCCCAGTCGATCACGTCAGACCCCTGCAGGTTCTGGAAGCCGTAGTAGCTGGCACCAACGGTCAGCGAGATCTCGGGAATGAACTGAAACTTGGCCGCACCCTGCCCGGCATACAACATTCCGGGATCCTTGCTGTCACGTTCCTGAAGCCAGATGTAACCCGCGTTCCCATAGACGGTCACAACCTCGTTACCGAACTGGCTCTTGAGGGCCATTCCTTCGGGGTTGAGGTCGCCATCCCACATCAGGTCGTCGTTCATGGTGATGAAGGGATTCTTCATTTTACCCCCGATCACATGAACTTCATTTGCGTCTGTATCGGGAAAGAAGCTGTAGTCGAAATAGGCCAGATCCAGCTTCATATCCTTCTTGGACGCGCCATCCCCGATCGTCTGGTTTCCAGAAATGGGATCATTGCCGCCGGTGGACAGACCAATCCCCGCCTTCAGGTTATCGTTGCACTTCGCCTCCGCCGCGAGACGGGCACGAATCCGGTCACGTTGACGCGTATAGGTCTCCTTGCTGGCATTCTTCTTGGCATCGTCGTTGATCGACTCATACCGATATCGGAAGTCACCCTTGAGCGTCACCGAATCCGCCCACGTTTTCGCCACCGGGGCCGGAGCCGGTGCAGCGGCGGTTGTCGTCTCCGCCGCCAGGCACGTTCCACCCACACCCGCCATCACCATCAGTCCCGCCATCACTTTCTTCATATCCTTGTTCCTCCTGTTTGGTTGTTGATTCATGGGAGACATTAAACCGAAACCCCGTAAGGGGAATGTGAGCGGTACGTTAGATTATGGTTAGGGCGGGCACACGACAAATTTTTCTCTGCGGGAGGGGCCTTGAGGAAGCCATTACCCCCTCGTTAGTGACCCCATACGAGCCCAGCAATTCTCCGCTTGTCCTTTGAGGCAACCTTCCCTATCATGCTCCTGTTGTATGCGGTTGTCGGGAAGACGGTGTGAATCCGTCGTGGTCCCGCCGCTGTAACCGGGGACGAACATCGTTTAGGCCACTGTTGAAAGACGGGAAGGCACGATCAGTAGGATAATCCGGAAACCAGAATACCGACCCGCATTTTATGGAATCTAGTGGCCCCCGTGGACAGGGGTGGAGATGATCATAGCGTTGTCGGGATGAAATATCGGCATCCCGGCGCCCGGAAAGGGCGTCGGGATGCCTTTTTGTTTTCTGCATCATGAATAAAAAAGCACGAATCTTAGTATTTACCGGGAATGGAAAGGGTAAAACGACGGCGGCCTTGGGTCTCGTCCTGCGCGCCATCGGCCATCAAATGCCGACCTTTGTGATCCAGTTCATCAAAACCGGTGGAGCCACCGGCGAACTTGCCGCCTTGCAGCAACTGCCCTTTGTCAGAATTGAACAGATGGGCTTGGGTTTTGTCCCGCCCCAGGAGCACCCGGCGTTCAAAAGACATAAAAAAGCCGCCCAGACTGCCCTTCAAAAGGCGAAAACGGTTGTGAATTCTCGCCGCTACAAAGTTGTGGTCCTGGACGAAGTCTGCAACGCACTCGATAAAAAACTGATCTCTCAAAACGCGGTGCTCTCCCTCATCAAGAACGCCCCCCATTCAAAAATCATTGTGCTGACCGGCCGCCAGGCTCCGCACGCCCTGATCGCGCTGGCTGACACGGCGACGGAAATGACCTGTCTCAAGCATGGGTTCGAAAGCGGCCGTCCTGCTGAAAAAGGCGTGGAATTCTAACATGACTACCCCGCGGCTCATTATCGCCGGAACCGGCAGTGGCGTTGGCAAAACGTCATTATCCCTGGCCTTGGTGCGCGCCCTGACCCGGCGTGGACTCCGCGTGCAAACCTTCAAGGTCGGCCCGGATTTCCTGGATCCCACCCACCTGACTCTGGCGTCCGGCAGACCCTGCTATAACCTGGATTCGTGGATGTGCGGGGAAGCCTATGTGCAACAGCTCTTCCATCAGGCCACGGCTCAGGCGGATATCGCCATCATCGAGGGCGTGATGGGACTGTTTGACGGGGCCGCTCCGGACACGTCGTCAGGCAGTACCGCTGAAATCGCAAAATGGTTGCAGGCACCCGTTCTACTCGTCATCGATGCCAAGGGCGCAGCCCGCAGTGTCGGCGCCGTCATTAAAGGATTCGACACCTTTGAGCCGGAGCTCCGCATTGCCGGCGTGATTGCCAACCGGGTGGGCTCCACACGACATGCCGAATGGCTGGCGGAAACCGTTTCATCCTCCTCACTCCCGCCCCTGCTGGGATGTGTTCCCAATCGCGCGCTCCCCTCCTTGCCCAGTCGCCATCTCGGCCTGGTAACCGCAGATCAGGAAAATCTATCCCCCACCCTGCTGGATTCTCTTGCCGATGCCCTCGAGACACACGTCACCATCGAGGCGCTCCTCGCTCTGGCAAACACGGCTCCGGTTCTGCCCGCCCCCGCGCCTCCCCCCCCTGTCCCCACCCCCCCGCACGCCGTCCGCCCGGTCACCATCGGAATTGCATTCGATGCCGCCTTCCACTTCTACTATCCCGATAACCTGGCCAGCCTGGAGGCACAGGGTGCCCGCCTGATTCGTTTCTCGCCGCTCCAGGATGCCCGGCTGCCAGAGTCACTGGATGCCCTGTATCTGGGCGGCGGCTATCCGGAGGAATTTGCGGCCGCCCTTTCAAACAACACCGGCATGCTGGACTCGATCCGCCAGTTTGCCGCCGCCGGCGGCGCCATCTATGCCGAATGCGGCGGGCTCATGGTCCTATCGCAAAGTATCGAAACACTCGACGGCTGCATTCACCCCATGGCCGGACTCTTGCCGTTCCGGACACGCATGTGCAGCAAGCGGCAATCCCTGGGCTATACCGAAGTCACCCTGAACGGCGACACGATGTGGGGACCCGCAGGAACCCGCTTACGTGGTCATGAATTCCATTACTCACAAATCGTGGAGTCCCCGGAAGAATCCAACTGGAACCCCGCCTACCAGATTCAATACCGCCGGAATCCCAAACCCGTATTAGCGGGGATCCAACGTGACCGCATCATGGCGGGGTATGTCCACCTCCATTGGGCGGCACACCCCAACGCCGTCCGCACCTTCCTCAACTTTGCTAGAAAGGAAAAAACCTGATGACCCAGCCTTTGATCCATAAATTCCTGGCCGCGCCCATGTCGGGCGTTGAAATTGAAAAACGTTCATTCGATATCATCGACTCCGAAGCAGGGCCCCTCACCGTGCCGCGCGACCAGTGGGAAGTCATCCGCCGGATGATCCACACCTGCGGCGATCCAAGCATCGCCCCGCTCGTGCGGTTTTCGCCAGATGCCATTCAGGCCGGTGTGTCCGCCTTGCGTACCGGAGCCCCGCTCTATGTAGACTCCAACATGATCCGGAGCGGCCTCTCCCTGGCCCGCCTGCGCAGCGTATGCCCGGCCTACACCTCGGCCATGATCACCTGCAACGTGGCGGCACCCGACGTAGCAGCCGAGTCCTCCCGCACCAGCCTGCCCCGGTCGTACTTTGCCGTGCGCAAGGCCCGCGCAACATTGGATGGGGGCATCGCCGTCTTCGGCAATGCGCCGGTCGCACTCCTGGAGCTCAACCGGATGATCGCGGAAGGCGAAATCAAGCCCGCCCTCGTTATTGGCCTCCCGGTCGGGTTTGTCCATGTGGAGGAAAGCAAAACGGAACTGATATCTTTACCGGTTCCGTCCATCATCATGATGGGCCGGCGCGGCGGCAGCACCCTGGCCGTCAGCATTGTTCACGCCCTCTGTACCGTCGCCGAGTGGACACAGGAGACGACGGGATGACAGCCCTCCGGTCAGGATTCACCACAGGCGCCTGTGCCGCGGCCGCCGCCAAGGCGGCCGCCATTGCCCTGCAGGATAACCGTCTCATCGAGTCGGTGGATATCCCCTTCCCGGATGGATCGCGCCATGTCTTTACCATCCAATCCCCTTCGCTCAGCCCGGCCTCGGCCACTGTTAAGAAGTTCTCGGGCGACGATCCCGATAACACCAATGGCGTATTCATCACCACCACGGTAGCCCGGAACACGAGCGGGGAGCTCCGCTTCCTCGCGGGCGAGGGAGTCGGCACCGTTACCAAGCCCGGCCTTCAAATCCCACCCGGCCAACCGGCCATCAATCCCGGCCCCCGTCGCATGATTGAAGCCGCCCTGCGGGAAGTAATCGCGGGCGGCCTTGACATCACCCTCTCCATTGCCGGAGGCCGCGAGTTGGCCGCCAAAACATTCAATCCCCGCCTCGGCATCGTGAACGGCCTGTCCGTTCTCGGGACCACCGGGATCGTCCGCCCCTACAGCGCTCCCGCCCTGCGCGATGCCCTGCTCTGCAATCTGAACGTCGCGCTCGCCGCCGGTGTCACCGCACCCGTTTTCGTCCCCGGCAATATTGGCCACCGTGCCGCCCTGGCCCACACCCGCGCCAGTCCGGACCAGATTATCGAGGTCAGTAATGAATGGGGCTTCATGCTCGATCAGGCCGCACGCCAACCGTGGAAAGCCCTGCTGCTGGCGGGTCATCCCGGCAAGTTGGCGAAGCTCGCGGAAGGGCATTGGGAAACCCATTCGTCGCAATCCCCTTCCGTGCTGCCCTTCCTCCAGCAGCTGGCCGCCTCCCTGGGCATCACCGCCTCAACGGAGGGGGCCACGGCCGAAGGGCTTTTTAACGGCTTGCCTGAACCCCAGCGGAAGATGCTGGCAGAGCGGCTCGCGGAGGATGTCCGCAAGGCCGCCACCACGCGTACGGGCAAGTCCTGCGCCGTCATGCTCGTGGCAATGAATGGGGATATTCTGGGAACGGGAGGAGATCTTTCACCATGGCGATAAACAAACCCTGGATCACGATTGCCGGCTGCGGACCGGGCGGCCTGGATTACATCACCCCTGCCGCGCTGACCGCCATCAAGCAGGCCGAAGTCCTCGTGGGAGCAGTTCGGCTCCTGGAGTCTTTCGCCGGAATCAAGGCTCGCCACATCCCGGTCGGCGCGGACGTGGAAGGCGCCCTGGATGAAATGAAGACCTGCAAAGGCCGCAAGGTGACCGTACTGGTCACCGGCGATCCCGGCCTCGGCAGTTTTGCGAAACCTGTAATCAAGCGGTTCGGAATGTCCTCCTGCCGGATTATCCCGGGGATTAGCTCGGTCCAGACGGCCTTTGCCCGGGCGGGTACCGATTGGCTGGATGCCCGCATCATCAACGCCCATAGCGGCTACAGTTCGATTCCTCCTGCCAGTCTGGCCGGGCTTTCCAAACTCGCGGTTCTGGCCGGCCATGAGGCGGCACGGAACTGGATCCATGCCGTGGCTGAGGCACTGGGCCGGTCTTACCGGATCGTGATCTGCGAAAATCTGACCCTCGCCAACGAGCGGGTACGAACCGTGACACCGGCCACATTGAAAACATTCAAAATGCCCAGCCGCTGCATCATTTTGTGGATCAAGAAGGAAACATGAAAATGAAACTTGGAACATTTTACGGAATCGGAGTCGGCCCGGGCGATCCGGAACTGATTACAGTCAAGGGCGCCACCCTGTTGAAACAGTGCCGGCACGTATTTGTCCCCAAGGCCCGCATCGCTTCGGACAGCGTCGCGCTTACCATTGCTAAAAACTATCTCGGCGCTTCGGCCCAGATCCATGAGCGGATCTTCCCGATGACTCATGACGCGGAAGAACTCGCCCAGCGCTGGCTGGAATCGGCGGAGGCCGTCGCCGCAATCCTCGAGACCGGCGAGGACGCCTGTTTCCTCACCATCGGAGATCCGCTGGTTTA
>CAJBSZ010000323.1 GCA_903958395.1 uncultured bacterium
CGGCCACGGCGCGTTGGACCTGGCACAGATAGGCGCGGTAATACATGATGCGGTCCACATCGACAACGGTCCCGTCCGGCGCCGGATCGGCACCATCGGCGCAACCGTTTTCCGCGATGAATACCGGCAGTTTCCCCTGCCCGACGGCATCGGTGATCCAGCGGATTCCCCAATAGATGGACTCGGGCACGAGATTCAGCCACGGCATGTTCATTTTAGGATACCGATCGGACAGGCGAATCGACTCGTAGCCCTTGGGATTGTCCGCCGCCCGGACATAGGTGCCGGTGTAGCAGTTGAATCCCAGTCCATCGAGCGGCTGCGCGATCAGCGCCATGTCCCCGTCGGCAATCTCCGGAATTTCGTCCGGGTGATCCGCCAGCCAGCCCTCGTCGTAACGACCAGTCAGCATCGGGATCAGGACGCGCCCGTTGCGCTCCCGAACGAAGGCGCGCCCAGCCGCCTCGATATCAGCGGGCGTCTCAATCACCGGTACGCAGGCCTCGTAATTCTCCGCGACGGACACGTGACAGCGCCCCGGCGAGGCGGCGCGGATCGCCTGGCAGGCAGTGCCATGGGCCAACAAGGTGTGGTGGTAGATTCTGGAACGTTCCGCCTGGCCCCCGATGATCGCGCCGGGGGCATGATACCCCGGCTTCCCGACATCCCAGCCCAGTTCCACGAAGGTGCAGATCTCGTTGATCGTCATCCAATGCGTGATGCGATCCCCCAGCCGTTTGACCGTGGCCTCGGCATACGCGCCGAAATCCTTGACGATCTCCCGGCTCACCCAACCCCCATAGCGATCCTGCAGGGCTTGAGGCAGATCCCAGTGATACAGCGTGGCGTGCGGCGTGATCCCATGCGCCAGGAGTTCGTCGGCCAGGCGCCGATAGAAATCCACGCCCTGCTCGTTCACCGTCCCCCGCCCATCCGGCAGGATGCGCGGCCAGGCAATGCTGAACCGGTAATGCCGGACGCCCAGTGCGGCCATGAGTTTCACATCGTCTCTGTACCGGTGATAATGATCACAGGCCACGTCACCGGTGTCGCCATTGGTGATTTTTCCGGGCAGATGACTGAAGGTGTCCCAGATGCTGACCCCACGCCCGTCCTCCTTGACCGCGCCTTCAATCTGGTAGGACGCCGTCGAGATTCCCCACCAGAAATCCTCAGGAAAGCACGCCCTGTTTGTCCGCCCCGGTTTCCCGGTTTTTGATTGTTTCATGTTTCACTCCATCAATGGTTCATAGGCCGGGGCGCGAAACGCTCCCATTCCCGAGCTGCGGCACCGGCACGATAATCTCGCAAATAGCGCTTGAAGGTCAGCGGCGTAAGGCCAGCGGTGCCCATGATGGGACAACCGCAAGGCACCCCGGAATGATGATAGTACTCCGCCGGCTGGAAGGTGTCGCCGACGGCCTTGAAAACCCCCTCGTTGAAGCGCTTCGCCAACTGCGCTGCCCGGTCCCATTCGCCATATCGCAACAGGCCATCGAAGGCGGTGAAGACATCCAGCGGCCACACATAGCCGTCCCCCCAATGTCCACACCTGGGATTGAACGACGGATCATTGAGCGCAACCATCGGCACCGGGATCGGCGCGAAAAACTGCGCCGAATCGAACAACGCCTGGATGAGCGGCGCTTTCCGCTCCTCAGGAACAAGGCCTGCCCACATCAACCAATAAACAGTGTTGGTGCGTTTCATGACTTTCTTACCCGTGGCCCGCTCGACCGGATAATAGAACTGCGTCACCTCGTCCCATAGATGTTCATTCGCCCAGTTCCGGATGCGGCGGTATTCGGACTCGAAATACGAGGCCTCGTCCATTCGCCCCAGTTCACGCGCAAAGAAAGCTAGATCCTCCGCCATTCGCGCCTGACAGGCGACGATGTCGGGCAGATAGGCCCGCTCGGGACGTCCGGCAATCTCCTTGGTCCGGGTAAAGGGATTGCAGGTGTTTTCAAAACCCTCAGGGTCGCTCGGGTCGGTCCCGTTGTCCTTGTATTCGCAAATAGCCGAGTAGAGATCCTGGCCTGCGGATCCCATGGCGATGATGCCGTCGCCCGAAGGGTTGCGATGCGTCATCCACCAGCCATACCACGCCTTGAAACGAGGATAGACAGTCGCCAGGAACCCGGAATCACCGGTGAAGACGTAGTAATCCCGCGCACAGGGCGTGATGTTGGGAATCTGGGAGTAGGCAAAGGCGTATTTCGACCCGACGGCCTGCGGAACCATGCCATCGGGTGTCTGCTGCGCCAGGAGGGTCCGGATAGAGTTCGCCCAGACACCGGGCTCGATCCACAACATGTACCGGCTGGCGGGCAGGAAGGCGATCCAGACGCAATCGCCGAAATCCCATTCCGGCCCGAAGAATTCCAGCATCGACGGCGCCGTGATGAGCCCGCCAGCCCGGGTATTGCGTAACGCCCGGTTGACGAAGGCCGCAACCAGATTCCGGTCCCGATCTGATTCACCACCGGAAAGGAACGGCGAGGGATCCTGCAAGGCCGCCAGCTTGGCCCACGTGGCATCAAAGTCCGCGGCATGACGTCGCCCCTGGTTGAGCACGGCATCTCGTTCCTGGGGCGTGGGCAGGTCATAAGCCGCAACTACAAAGGCTTCGCCCGGATGGGTTCCGGACAGGAGGGCCACCCCGTGGAACCCACGCTCGTTATCAACCGACAACCGGCTTCCCTGATCGCTCGCGCAAACACCAGCCTCTGGAGCCGACACGGTGAGGTCCATGACCAGTTCACAGGCCGGAGCACCCAGCCGGATCCGCAGTAAGACCAGCCAATGATACTCCACCACCAGCTCTACCGAATGCGGAACGACTGCCCTGGCATCGACAAGGCGGAGGAGATTGCCGGAACGATGGGCGATCTGAGCACCGGATCCGCCGCTATAGAGCGGATGAAGCCCGGCCGGCGTTCTAATCTGAAAGCTCAGGCCAGGGATAAGTGCCTCACGAGCGTCATCACGATGACAGCGTCGTGTCAGGGAGAAGCCGGAATCGCGCTCCTCCCCTGGTGCGACCTGGTATCGGGGGAACTTTGGTTCCGGCATGGACGCATCCGACGGCCACATGGCCTGATACCAGTCCGTAGGGCCCAACGCATCCACGGGACTCTCCGCTTTTTCGATAATACCGGCATAGGCCTCAGGAACCCGCAAGCTGATCCGCTGCGCGTGAGGACGCCCCGGGCCCGGAGGAACGGGTAGCCGCCCTTTGCCCAAACAGCACAGATCGCGATAGGCCTCCTCCGATTCACCTGAAGGCGGAGTCATCATCACGACACCTCCCGGGTGTCAACCCGCAACATTTCCTCCACAGTGATTTCGGCCAGGCTCCTCGCTTTCAGCGTCGCATTCGGATGCGCCGCCGCGAATCCCACGGCCAGCACCGGCATGCCCGCCGCCAGCCCGGCCTCTACGCCGGCATCCGCATCTTCCACCACAAGGCACTGACCCGGAGGAACCCCGAGACTGACACCGGCCTTCGCAAACACTTCCGGATCCGGCTTGGATTGGGTGATATGGGTGCCATCAACCACCACGTCGAACGCCGTTTCCATTCCGATGGCCTTAAGGATCGGACCGGCATTCTTGCTGGACGAGCCGATGGCCAACTTGATACCCCGCTTTCGAAGATCATCCAGAACGGGAAGCACGCCGGGCAGGATGTCCGCCGGCGTCAGGTCCTTCAACAACTCCCTGTAGTAACCGTTCTTGCGCTCAGCCATCGCGACTTTCCCGGCCTGCGAATATTTTCGAGCTGCCCGCTCCAGCATGATCTCCAGCGACTCCATGCGGCTAACCCCACGGAGACGTTCGTTGTTCTGGCGGGTGAAGGGAATGCCCTCCTCATCCGCGACGCGTTTCCAGGCCCGGAAATGAAACTCGTCCGTCGAGACGATGACACCATCCAGATCGAAGATGACCGCCCGGATCATGATTCCTCCGGCTCGGGTTCCACCGTCTGCCCGTTCCGGGCGGCCTCCACCCGGCATTGATAGCGTTTCCCGGCGAAGGAGAACCGGAACGTCACGGATTTCCAGGCCGCCGGCAACTGCGGTATGGCAACCGGTTTATCCCCCTCCAGTTGCAATCCGGCGAATCCCTCGATCACGTTGCGCGGCACCATGCCGAGCGCGCCGGCGTGCAGCCCGCAGTGGGCGCTCTTCTGCCGGTCGGCCAGATCGGTCAGCATGTTGTTCCGGAACATGCGGTAAGCATCCTCGGCCAGCCCCACCTGGGCGGCGACCTGTGAATGGGCGGCTTCGGAAAGCGAAGACCAGTGCCAGGTACGCGGCTCGTAGTAACGGTAGTTAACCGCAACCTGTTCGGACGTCAGGTAGCCGGGCAAGACCAGAGGCAACATCAGCACATCCGCCTGCTTCAGCATCTGGTATCCGTGATAATGGCCAGGCACCCGCTCCAGATGCAGGGAATCCGGGAGACTGAAGAAACCATCAAACTGTTCCAGTAACCCGGCAGCGTTCGGAGTGGCCACAACGAGCTTCCCGGCAATGTCCAGCCAGGCGGCGCGCTCGGGCGCGTCCGGATTCCATTGAGCGGCAGCGCGCAGGTTTTCCCGGGCGAGCAGGTTCGTATAGATGCTGTTGTTGACAACCTCGTGACACTCATCGGGCCCGCAGACATTAAGCAGTTCATAACCGCGCCCTGTTTTTTCAACACGACTCACCCAGAATCGTGCGGTCTCCGCAAGGATATCGGCACCCTCGGCGTGCATGAAGGAATCATCCTTCGTCCACCGGTAGTAATCCATAATGCACCAGGCCACATCACACACCACATGAACCTGGGTGAGACTCAGGATCACCCACGGGCCGAGCCCCTCCCTCCCATCAGGGAGTGCTTCCCATGGATAGCGCGCTCCGGCAAACCCCTGCTGACGAGCCCGCTCCTTTGCCGCCGCAAGCCCATGTTGACGGAACACCCCATGGCGGCGGGCAATCTCAGGCTGGCAGCGCGTGAAATACGGAATGATAAAGATATCCGTATCCCAGAAGACGCAGTCGCGGTAGCCCTCGCCGCTGAGAAACTTGGCGCCAAACGAGAGCGCCGGCGTCGGCGGCGTGGCGCACCGCAACTGGAACAACGCGAAGCGGACCGCCTGCTGGTCGTCCAGCGGCCCCTCGATCACGATGTCGTGTTCCTGCCAGAAGGAACCCCACACCCGCTCGGTTGTCGAAAAATGCGCGCCAGCGCCCTTGGCCGCGGCACTCGCGACCGCCGCGCGAGCCGCCTGCCCGGGATCCGCATGCATCCATGACGCGGCCACAGACACGAACCGTTCGAACAGCGCCGGCTTGCCCGCCTCAAGGGTAACGCGGAACGTCAGTCCCGCTCCATTGGCATCCGCCCGGGCTTCGGCGGCGGCGGGACCACGAGCGGTCAAGGCTACCGCGGCGCGATCGCCAGTCCCCTCGGCCTCACAAGACCAAGTGACGGTGTCGGCGCCCAGTACCTGGCCTTCGCAGTGACGCCGCAACTCGTATTTATCGTAACCTGAAAGCCGCGTAGCATCCGCCAACAGTGTGATCTCCAGGAGCCCGGCCCGGTCGCTCGTGATTTCCAGCCGCTCCACCAGGATGTTCTGATCGTCCGGGACCACGGCCCTCACGCTGTGGACCTCCAGTTCCCCCTCGGGCAGCACCACCTCGCAATGGCTCTCCAACAGGCCGCGCCGCATGTCGAGCCGGCGCCGCGTCGACAAGGGGCGCTGCACGCGCCGCCCGGCGAACCGGAGTTGCATCGCGAAGCCATTGGGCAGGACCACCAGCGACGGAGTGACGTGACGCATGCAGTCGCGATCCGTCTTGAATTCCGGGGAACGCGCCGAACTTTCCGGCGGCGGGAAGTAATAGATCTGGGGTGCCCCTTCGCCATAGACGCGGCCGTGCAACGTCCAGCCGCTGCCGGGGGGATCAAGCGGGCCGCTCCCGTTCACCTCGATCAATCCGTTGCCGAGGGTAAAGAGTACCGGCACCGCCCTCTCGTCCATCTTGGGCAAATTTTCTTCGCAAACCGACCAGGCCTCATCCGAGCGCCCGGGTGTATTCTTTTCGTTTGTCGTCATATCCATTACCGTGACTTCTTCTGCTTGAGAATCTCCTTCAGCCGGGCATCCATCTGCGCGGCGATCTCGGGGTATTTGCCATACACGTTGGTAGTCTGCTCCAAGTCGGTCGCGACGTTGTACAACTGCGCAGGCTGGGCATCGGGCCGAAGTTCGCCCTTGTCATCGTAATCGCTATTCCTGTAGCCAAGTTGCTTCATGTAGAATGACAGCCCGAACAAGCCCTGGGGACCCGGAACCGGATAGTAGACCCACTCGCCGCTCCGCAACCCCGCCCCCCGCCCGGAATAGACCATCTCGGCGCGAATGGCCGGCGTCGCCTGCGGATGCTCCAACATGGGCAACTGGTTGATGCTGTCGGGCGCGGCATTCCGGGGCAACGGGATCCACGCGGCGGCCACGAACGTGGCAAACAGGTCGGTGAGCGACAGGAGTTTGTCACAGTCCACGCCCGCTGGAATACGCTTGGGCCACCGCGCCATAAAGGCAACCCGGTGCCCGCCCTCCCAGGCATCGCCCTTGAGCCCAAGCAGGCGACCCATGCTGCGATGTCCTAGGTCAATCGATTCCTGGATGTAGCAGCCGCCATTGTCGCTCGTGAAGACCACCAGCGTATTCTCCGCGAAACCGTGCTGCTCGAGGGACTTGAGGATCAGGCCCACGGCCTCGTCCATCTGCTGAATGAAATCGCCCAGTTCGCCAGCCTTGCTGCTGCCCCGGAAACGGTCATTGGGCAACAGCGGTACGTGCGGTGCGTAGAAGGGAAAGTAGGCAAAAAAAGGCTTGTCCTTGCCCTGCCGGGCTATGAACTCGTCCACCTTGCGGGCCAAAATCAGGTCGAGATTATTCATGTCACACGCCTCGTGCGCCGCCTTGGCCCCGGCACTGCCGCCAAAGTCGTGCGTGTATTTCCAGTTCTGAGACCGCTTAGGCGTCAGGGTGATCGGATCGGCGGGATCCAACTTCACCACCCGCGTGTTTTCCACGAACACGTACGGCGGCTGGGAGTGCGAGTGCGGCATCCCGAAGTAGGAGTCGAACCCCGTCGTGAGCGGACCGGGCGAGAGTTCCCCATTCCAGAATTCTGCTGTCGCCAGCTTGTTGGTCCCCCACCCCAGATGCCACTTACCGAAGGCCGCCGTGTTGTAACCCGCGTCCTTGAGGACCTTGGGCAGGAGAATTTCGCCCTCATGGAAGTAGTAGGCGTCGCCGGCGAACTCGCTGCGCCAATAGCAACGCCCGCTCAGGATGCCGTACCGCGTCGGCTGGCAGACCGCCGCGGGCGTATGGGCATCGGTAAACCGCACGCCCTGGGCGCAAAGCCGGTCGATGTTCGGCGTCTTGATGCGCGTCGCCCCGTAGCATCCGACGTCGCCATAGCCAAGATCGTCCGCCAGCATCAACACGATGTTAGGGCGCGGCGGCGGGGCCGGCTTGGTCGTGGCAATTAATGAACTGATGCCCGACAAGGTAACGACTGTAATTACGGTGACCTTTAAAAGAGCTGATTTGATTATCATAGCTGTCCCTTTGCTGGCTGTTTTGCTTCGATGAATTTATCCATCAGCAGTGAATTTTTTGCTTTTCGGTAGTATACAACGATGCCGAATCAGCATGACATTGCATTTATTTGCCTTTTCGTTGCTACATGCATGAAGATTGTTGTATTTCACTTCACGTTGATGGTTTGCTGCTGATGGAATTGCTGCCGCCCCTGATCGTCACGCCCCGGGTCATGACGCAACGGCCCGACAAGTTAAGCGCTTTACCCGTCATTGCCCCACCTTTCTAAGGCAAAATCCACCTTGGTAGCGGCTACCCGGCTGTAGTTGCACATCCCCGTCCTCCACCAAGTCCCCGCTGAAATCCCCCATCAGCGGCGAGACGCCCACCGCGGCGTGAAGGGTAACGGCACCGGGTTCCGGCTCGCCCCGGATATGCAAGGGGTATGCCTGCCTAATAAGCGCCAAGCCGAATCCATCCGCCGCCGATAGCGTCGCCCAGCGCGTGTTCAATTTCGTGGAGCGGAAGGAGAGGCTCGCCAACCCGACCCGCCCCTCCAACGCCGCGAGGTGATCTGCGGGATATTCGCTCCATTGTCCGTCCCTTGCCCACGCCAACGTGCCGAAGCCGTCCGGCATCCGGAAGTTCAGGCCCAATTCCCAGACCCGGCAGGCCGCCGCCGTCCAATTCAGGACCCACTCCACACGCACCTGCCCATCCACTCCTCCCGTCAAGGTATACTGCAAGGCACCACTAGATTTTCTATCACCCGCCAGCACCACATCACCCTTCACGGTCACAACGGCCTTGGCGTCCCCCGTGCCGGTCTGCACGCTGAAATTTCTGATCTCCGGTTCCTTTTCACCGGCAAGGATCGGAGGGCCATCCGACTTATCCCTGATCCGCGGCCGCGTCTTGCCGAAACTCAGGAACGGCCCGTCGATCGGCATCTTCAAAGCACCTGTATTCCATGACTGGATCCTGCCGGTGCTTTTCTCCACCACCAACTCCGAATCACCGAGGGCCAGGCGTATTTCAGCCCCTTCCTCCGTCACCCCCACCCTGCCTACGGTTCCCTCGATTGGCACCGGCTGCGGCGGCACATAGCCCTTGCGGTCCAGCCGTGCCGCACAGAGGCTCCGCCCGTCGGCATGAATAAACTCCAGGCGCAAGGTATCCATCCCTGCGGTTTCAGGGAATGTCGCCAGCGCCGAAGATCGCGGTTCGCAGGCGAGCGCCTGGACCCCCTCGGCCAAAACTTTTCCTGCCGCCAACGCCTGCCAGCGGCAGGTCAGTTCCGAGAAGTCGGTAAATGAATAACGATTGGTCACCACCACGGCGATGCGGCCCCCCTTGGCTTCATATTCACGGGCGGCCACCACTACCGGACTATAGGTCATCTTCAGATGCCAATACTCGGGCTTCAACACCAGCCGGTGCGCGCTGACCAAGCCCTTGATATTGCCATCGACAGCCAACGGCGTCTTGCCGTCGCGGCTTTCAAACAGGCCCATTGAGGTCGATACCGCCGTCAGCGCAGCCACCAGTTCGGGCGGCTTCACCGTGCGGTCAACGGGCACCTGCTGGTCCTGCCATTCCCATAGGAATGCGCCCACGAACGTATCGTCGGCCCAGGTGATATCCCATACCGCCTTGAGTGCCCGCCCCCACAGATCCCGCAAGCCCCAGTCGTCCCGAGGTCCGGTGAAGATGCTCCACATATGCGGCTGCTCAGTCTGGATAAAGGGGAAATCCGGCTTCCGGATCGCCCGCATTGGCGCCAGAGGCGGATAATGACGATCATTCAGGTCGGTGAAGGGAACCCTGCGGGGAGAGGCGCAGGACACGAACACCAGCCGCCGGGGATCGCTCTCCTTGAGCCATTTTGCGGCAGCCCGGTTGCAGACCCCCTCCCGGCTCTCGTTTCCCACGCTCCAGGCCACAACGCAGGGCCGGTTCTTGTCACGCTGGTAAGTTTCACGGGTACGCACCATGTAGGGATCCATCATCAACGGATCCATCGGCATGCACCAGCAGGCAGGCACCTCGTCGAGGACATAGAACCCCTTCTCGTCGCAGAGTTCCATGAACCGGGGATCGTGGTTGTAATGGGCTGTGCGCACCGCATTGATGTTGGCCTCCTTCATCAGGGCCACATCGCGTTGGAAACACGCCTCGGTCAAGGCATACCCCAGGGCCCCCCAGTGGTCATGACGACAAACGCCCGTCATCTTGATGGGAACCCCGTTCACATGCACCACGCAGTTCTTGACCTCGATTTTCCGGAACCCGAATCGCTCCTGAACCTTCTCGACGAGCCGGCCATTCCGGTTCAGGGCGATGACAAGGTAATAGAGGTTTGGTTTTTCGGCGGACCAGAGTTTCGGGGCTTTGACGGCCTGGGTGAGTGTCACCGTGGCCAAGCCCTCCAGCCCAATCACGGCCTGCCGCGTCATCTCCGGCTGCAACCCAGGCGCGCCGCTTGCGGCGACCCCACGGACTCCATTCGTGTGAGCTTCACATAGCGTCGCGGAAACCGACACCGCCTCGCCGAGCTTGCCCCTGACCAACACGGTTGCTGATAACTCGGCATCAGTATAGGCCGCATCCAGATCGGTTACCACCGTCACATCCGCCACATGCAATTCTGGCAAGGCTAACAGATAGGTGTCACGGTAGATCCCCCCGAGATGGAACATGTCCCCGGTGTCGAGATCTACCGAATCGGAGGTCTTGCACACGCGCAAGGCCACTAGGTTCTTCGCTCCGGGCTTGATCAGGTCCGTCACGTCCACGTCAAACGCCGTCCAGCCACTTTCATGATACCCGGCCTTTCGTCCGTTGACGAAGATTTCGGCGCTATCCCACACCCCGTCAAAGTGCCAGAGAACCCTCTGTCCCGAAAACCGGGCAGGCACCTCGACCCAGCGTCGATAAAGTCCGACCGTGTCATCCTCGTCGAAACGCCAGGTTGCCCGCGAAAAGCCATAGGTCTCCCAGTTCGATGGCACCGGCAACTCCTTCCAGTGCCCATCGTCGAAGTCAGCGCGGGCAAAGGCATCATTCGTTGTCGTTTGGCTGGTTAACGGCCGGGGAAACCAGAGCGTTTCCCGACCCTGCCTCAGCACGCTGATGCGCGCCTCGGCCAGACCCGCCGCCTCCGGCTTTTTCGTGCGCGGATCCGTCACGCCCATGAACACAATCCGGACATGCCGGCAATCGGCGGGCACGGTCGCCAGTGGGTCAAATTGATTGGCATCGCCCCTGACGGTCTCAGCCACCAATGTCGTCCAAGCAAGGCCATCAAGACTGCCCTCCACCCGGATCCTGTGGTCATAATGGTTGCCGAAAACCGGCATGACGCCACGCACGGGCAACACCTCCCCGAAATCCACCTGCCACGACTGCGGCATGGACAAGTCTTTCGCTTTCCATGATGTAGATGTGGCTCCGTCGATGGCCCGATCAGCCGGGCTGTTCCGGTTGGGCTTCTCGGCACTGGCACACGCCGTTGGGGGTACAAAGACGCCCCCAATCATCTGTCCTCGGGTGAGCGAAAACTTCCACACACCGGTCATCGGCACCACCGCCGGATTATTCACCCGCACCTTCTGCACCAGCACAGGCCCTTCCCCTGCCAGCGGTACGGGGACAGCACAAAAAGCTTGTGCGCCCACAATAAAGAATATCGCCATGATCATCCCACCGGAAAAGCGCCGGCGGTTCGCCTTCATCGGCCCTCCGCTGGCCCCTTGGCCTGCTCCTCCACCAGCGGCCAGTCATCCGTGCGAAACGGCACGGCAGGCAGGCCGGCGGCGTTATACAGATTGACGTCCTGGTACTGGATGAACCCGTAACGAACCGCGACGGGATTGGACACCTGGGCGCTACCTACCACCACCTCATCGCCCTCCACGACGGCATCCGCCCAGACGAATTTGCGGTCGGCCCCCGCCACCGCGAAACCGCCCAGTTTGCCCGCCGGCACACCATCCCGCGCGCCGGCCTTGAGTCCACCATGCAGGTTCTTGAAGCGCACGTGGACTTTGCCCTCCTTGATCGTGTGCGAGGCGTAGGCGGGGCCGTCAGCCACCACGTCTTTCCCGTAGACATCCCGGAGCGCCAGACGGGCCAGCCGCTCGCCGACCGGCCGCTTGTTCGGCGGGTGGATGTTCGCTTTGCTGCCTATGTCCACCGAGATGGCGAGGCCGGTATGCGGGACAGTCTTGGCGACGCGCTCCTGCGCCTCACGGATCACCGACCAGCCCCCGGCGACATTCGGGTCACGGGGCCGACGTCCTGCAAAGTCGTCCCAATTGAACATCGAGAGCTGAACTTGGTAAAAAGGCAGATCCGGCTGCTCGAACTGTTGCCGCCAGGACTCAATCAACACCCGCATCAGCCGCTCGTAGCCGGGACCATCCTTCGCGCACTGGCCGTGCCCCGCCGCGTTGTTCTCGCCCTGGTACCAGATCACGCCTTTAATCGCGAGGTTTCGCAACGGCGCGATCCGAGCATTGTACAGCGTCCCGATCCAGAAACGGGGAACCAGGTCCGCCCTGAAATCATGCGGTTGGCGCTCCTTGAATTTCTGGCCCTTGGCCTCCGCCTCCTTCTTTCGCGCTTCCCAGGCGGCACCCTCCGCGTTGAACGCCTGCCGGGCGTTCGGGAGGTTGGTGATCCAATGCTTGGAGTTGGCCACCAGTTGGGCGAACTCCGGGACGGTTTCCACCGCCTTCATCGGCACCCACGACTCGGCATTGGACGCGCCAACAGGGCTGAGGATCAACCCGATGGGGCGCCCCGTCTCGCGTTGCAGCATGGCGCCGAAATAATATGGAACGGCCGATATCTTGGTTCCATGCGCGCCCCAATCAAACCAGTTGGTGACCTTCTTCTCCCAGGCGAAGTTTTTGGTGTGCGGCTCGGCTGCCCATTCGTTGTAAGCGATATTGAAACTACGCAGCAACGGATTGATCGGCTTTTTGGCTTCCTCAGCTCCCCCCGTCGCCTTATCGACTGCGGGCTGGGCCATGTTCGACTGCCCGGAACAGAGCCAGACATCGCCGACGAGAACGTCTTTAAACGTGAGACGTGAAGCGCCAGACGCGGAGACGATCAGTTCCCGCGGTTCGGCGGACACGGCCAGAGGATCGAGCTTCACCGACCACTCGCCGTCCTTCCCGGCTTTCGTCGTCTTGACCTGTCCGGCGAACACCACGCTCACTTCCTCGCCCGGCTGCGCCTGTCCCCAGACCGGCACGGGACGCTCCGCCTGCAACACCATGCCGGACCCGAATATCCAGCACATGTCCAACGCCCGGCAGGGCATGCAGAAAAACACCGAAAGGACACCGACCCACGCAACCATTGATTTCTTCACGTTCTATTTCCTTTCGCCGGCACCCGGCGCAATCACCTTATTTCCCTTGCTCCACTCAGCCCAGGCGGCCTGAAGTTCCTTCACCCGCTCCGGATGCTCAGTCGACCGGTCACGTTCTTCCCCCACATCCTGGCTCAAATCATAAAGGCCGAGCAAAGGCTTCGACGCCTTCCCGGGCAGGGCATACGTGAGTTTCCACTTACCCTGGCGGATCGCCCACTGCCTGGCATTCGACGGGCAGTCCCAGTAAAGGAACCGGTGCGGCTCCCCTTCCGCCCCTTGCAGGAATGGCATCAGGTCGACACCGTCCATGGTCCACTTGGCATCCACCACCGCGCCAGCTAACGCCAGGGCCGTCGCCGTAAGGTCCATCTGGATGACCGGCTGGGTATAGGTCGTCCCGGCCGTCAGGCGCCCGGGCCAGCGCATGAAGAAGGGAACACGAATCCCCCCCTCCCAAGTCTCCCCTTTCCCCCCGCGCAACGGCGTGTTGCTGGACGCATTCGGGGAGTTGCGGGTGATTGGCCCACCATTGTCGCTGATGAAGCACACCAGGGTGTCTTCCTCCATGCCCGCCTGCCGCAACGATTTCAGCACCCGCCCGATGACCTCATCCATGGCCCAGAGCATGCCGGCATACGACCGGCGCTTGGGATCCGGAATCGCCTTGAACCGGTTCCCGATGTCCTTGGGCGCCTGCAACGGCGTGTGTACGGCGTTGAACGCGAGGTAGAGGAAGAACGGCTGGGTCCCGCCCTTCTGCCGGTTGATGAACGCCACCGCCTCCCGTCCGAACGCATAGGTCATGTATTCGGTTTCCACGACCGGTTCGCGCCCGCGGACCAACCGGGTGTACGAATGGCCCTTTTGCTTTACTGCCCCGGCGGCGTCAGGGAAATAGCTCCTCCCTCCTCCAAGGAACCCGAAGAATTCGTCAAAGCCGCGATTCAGGGGATGACACGCATCCTGTTCACCAAGATGCCATTTGCCGACCAACGCCGTCCGGTAGCCTGCCTTGCGCAAATAATACGCAACGGTCGGGACATTGGGATCGAGCCCGCGCCCGCCCGCATGGATCCACTCGTAGAGGCCATCGCGTTGCTGATACCGGCCCGTCAGCAAGGCGGCGCGGCTGGGGCTGCAGACCGAGCCGGAGACATAGCCATCGGTAAAGCGCACGCCCCCTTTCGCCAAGGCATCCAGGTTCGGCGTCGGCACATCCCGGCACCCCTGGACCCCGCAATCGGCATAGCCCATGTCATCAGCCACAATGAATACGATGTTGGGTTTCCGCTCCGCCGCAGCGAACGTAAGCTGCACCACGGTACCCACGGCAATCAACAACACGATTCCACGTTTCATATTCCACTCCTTTGCACACACCTAATAAGTTTGTGATTCAGCTCCTCCGCGATGACCTTCGCCACCTGTTCGGCCATTACCCGTGATCCCTCCGCGGTGAAATGCACGTTCTGCCGCAACTGGATCTTCCCGAGTTGCGGCTCGCACAAGGCGAACAGATCGTTCACGCTAATCCCGTTGGCGTTCATGATCTTCAACGCTGCCGCGTTATAGCGCGCCGGATCGGTGAAATCCCGCCACGGATTGGTCGTTCCCGCGGCCACCGGCGTCGTGGTAGCGAACACCAGCCGCGCCCCCGTGGTTTTGAGCTTGGCCACGATGGCGGCGAGATTCGCCGCGTACTGCTCGACGGACGCCTGCCGCGGGTCCTCCGGCTTGTTGGAGTTCCGGGAGCCCCCGGTCTCGGTCACGCGCTTCATGTCGTGCAGCCCGAAATTGAAATGGATAACATCCCACTTGCGCCCCGCGAGCCAGCGCTCCACGGCCTTGACGCCCAGCGTCGTGCCGGCGCAGTTTTCCGCTCCTTTGCCATTCGGCGTCACCGGCCTGAAAATATTGGCCTTCCCCTTCAGAAGCGCGCGGACCTCAAGCGTGTAGCCGATGGAAATCGAATCGCCCAGGATCAGGACGTTCGGCAAGGCGGGATCGGGCGTGAAGGCCCACTCCCGCTTCGCCGTTTCGGCCACGGAACCAGCCTCGGGCGCGGCGCGTATCGTCACGGGCAGCAACAACAGTACAGTCAAAATAGCCATCAAACGGTGCATGTTCACTCTCCTGTGCCTCATTTTTTGGAATGCAATCGGTCGAGCACGGCCTGCAATCGCCGCCGCGCGGCTTTCGATTCGTCGTTGCCCTGCCCCGTCGGGACAAGTTTCTCGACGTACGGCGCACCGGTCACGTCGTAGAGGTCGCCGTTCTCGCGCAGTTTCCATCCGGCGTCGCGAACGAAATATTTGTCCGCATACAACGAATGTACCCACTCGCGGGGCTTGCCGGCCTTGCCTTGCAGTTGCGCCGCAAAGCTCACTCCGTCCAATCCCGCCGGCACGGACGCACCAGCCAGTTCAAGACAGGTAGGCATGATATCACTGAAATCTGCCAGGCCACCATAGGTTGAGCCACCGGCAATCTTACCAGGCCAACTCGCGATGAACGGCACCCAGGAACCAGTGTCGAGCAGCGTGGCTTTGCCGAATTTGATCTTGCGCCCGTCGCGCATTTCGGTGACCAGCCACGGCGGCGTGCCGTTGTCGCCGGCGAAGATGACGAGGGTATTGTCGCGCAGCCCCAACTCCGTCAACTTCGCCAGAATCTCCCCGACTTGTTGGTCGAGGTATTCCATGAGATATGGGAAGTTCTTCATGTTGCCGTACATCTTCCCGATTTTATCCATGCCTCTCCCGGGACCATCCGGATTCAATGGCGTCTGCAGATACGGGAAATGCGGAATCGGTGAGGCGTAATAGAGGAAAAACGGCTCAGCCTTGCCCTTGCGGCTGTCGATGAACCGCAGCGTCCAGGCTTGCAGAAGATCCGGTGTGTACAAGCCCTTCAACGGTTTGCCATAATCTTCGAGATGGCCACCGCCAAAAACACATTGCCGGTCAAACCCGCATTCGCGCGGATGAGGGCAGTCGGTATCCTTATCGGCTGATTTCGGAACAAACGCTTCCCCACCCGCATTGCCAAGGTGCCACTTGCCCGCAACAGCGGTGACATAGCCCTCCGCCTTCAGACGCGCGGCAAGCGTCGGATGCGCCTGCGCGTCCAAGCTTCTCACCGCGCCCTTCCGACCGGCAATGTCGGGGAAACCGACCCGGAAGTTGTACTTTCCGGTCAGGAATTGTGCCCGGGATGGGGAGCATACCGGCGTCGCAAACATATGCTCGAACAGCACGCCGCTTTTCGCCAGCGCATCGAGGTTCGGCGTCTTCACTGCGCCGAGCAACTCCCCTTTCTGTGTCGTGAACTTTGCCCCGTCGTAGCAACCCAGCGCCTCGGCGCCGAGATCGTCGGCTAGGATGAAGATGATGTTGGGCTTAGTACCCGTCACTTGTCGCGGGGCGGCATTCAGCGAGGCGCATGTTGCCAGCAGGATTAAAAATGCACGTTTCATGATCATAGTACTGTTTATCGTTTCCTAGGGATGGGCGGGGGATTTGTGTAACCGGGGACCGAAACCGTTATCGCCCGCGGCAACCGGCCGTTATAGGTGTACGGGCAATAGGCAATCTCAACCTCCAGGCCGGGCTTCAAGGCCTTGGCAAAGTCCTCGTCGCGATTGTTGCGGTAGTGCGGCAGCAGTCCCGGCACCTCGAACTTGGTAAACACCGGCAGACGGTTGCCGAGCTCGTACCGACGCCCGTTTTCCAGTTCAATAATCCCGTTTTGCGGTGCCCCCTTGAACACCGGCGCCTGGAACCCCTTGATCCGCCCGTGGTCCAGGCCGTAGCTGACCTTGACTTCCCGCGCCGTGCCGGATTCGTCAATGACCAGTTCGACCTTGTCCATCAAAGAGCGCCCACGCTTCGCCTCTTCCCTAGGGCCGTCCGGAATGCGCGTCCACACCGCGTTGGTCGCCACCGGCACGAAAATCGGATTATCCATCCACAAGCCCGGCTCCTGGGTTTCCACCCAAATCCCGCCAGGCGCGCCCCCGGCATGGATCCCCTCCAACCGGCGTGGCAGCGGATGAGCCTCGGGATCATTCGGCTTCAACGTCAGCACAAACTCCACAGCCCCCCCCAGGGCCATTGCCCCCGCGTCCGCGCCCTTTGCGGCCACGATCCGGTAACGGTTATCCGTGACTTCCTGAAGTTCATACCGAGATCCGTCGCGCAGACCTTCGACCCGCAACCGGCAGGTTTGCGTCTCCTCGGTCTTCATGACGAATTCGAATTCCCCGCTGCCCGCCTTTGTCAATTCGACCAGCACGATCCGTTCATCGCCATCCAAATGCAGGCCAAGGGGATAGCGGCCCAGTTTCCCGTGGCCCCTCACGGCAAAACGGGCCGGCAAGGCCTGGGCCTCCGCCCCCGCGAGCATCCGATATGCCTCGCGATAACGGCCCCCGCCGGCTGCCGCCTCGGCCTGACGCAAGGACTCGTCCGC
>CAJBSZ010000324.1 GCA_903958395.1 uncultured bacterium
GTCGGGGATCATCGCCAGTTGCATCATGAATTTCTGGGCGATCTGATCAATGGGGGGGCGTTCCGACGGCGGCTTCAGGCGGATAAAGACAAACCCCATGCTCTGGTCGGCGCCGGGCATGAAGCCCGTGACGCTGCCGAGTTTGAGGACGTGGGGATCCTTTTTGATCAGCGCGGCGACCTTGGCCTGGTAGGCCTGCATTTGCTCCGTCGAGGCGCCCTGGGGCATGATCATGGCGCCGAAGATGAAGCTGCTGTCGCCCGGCGGCAGGAAGGTTTTGGGGATCAGGCCGGGGATGAAATAGAGCGCTGCCGCGCCGAAAATACAGGCGGCCCAGGCGACAACGGCCAGCCACTTGTGCCGGAGTTGGAAATGCAGTGCCCGGCTGTATTGGCGGATGAGGGCGGCAATCGTTCCGGTGATCCACTGCTGTACCCGGTTCGGCGCCTTCTCATGGTGGAGAATCCGGGCGCACATCATGGGGGAGAGGGTCAGCGCGAGGATGGTCGAGACGATAATGGCAAAAATAACGGTCAGCGCGAACTCGCGCAGGTTGCGCCCCACGGCGCCGGTCATAAACACCAGCGGCATGAAGACGATGATCAGGGCCGCACTGGTGGAGATGACGGTGAAGGAGATTTCCTTCATGCTCTGAAGGGCCGCCGGGATGGGTTTCATGCCCGCTTCGAGATGGCGAACCGTGTTTTCCAGCACGACGATGGCGTCATCCACCAGGAAGCCGACCGCCAGAATAATGCCCATCAATGACAGGGTATCAAGGTTGAAGCCGCAGGGTAGCATGAGGGCGAAGGTGCCCAGCAACGAGATGGGCAGGACAATGCTGGGAATGACCGTTTCCCGGATGCGGCCGAGAAAGAAAAAGATCACCATCACGACCATGACCAGGGCGATGACGACCGTGACTTGGACATCGTGGAGCGATTCCCGGATCGGGCCTGCGCCGTTGAACATGGTTTCGAGATTGATGGTGGAGGGGAGTTCCTTGCGGGCTTCCTCCAGGGCTTGGGTGACTTTGTCGGCCACGGCCACGGTATTGGCCCCGCTGACGCGGGACAGGCGCATCACCACGCACTTCTCATGGTCGGGTTGGCCGGGCGGACTGTACCGGATGTTCACGAGGTCGTTGGCGATGCTGTCCACGCAGCGGGCGATGTCTTTCAGCCGGATCGGGTTGCCCTGACGGGTGGCAATGATCAGTTCGTCATATTCACGGGCGGTGCGCAATTGCCCCTGAGGCTCGATGGTGTAGGTGCGTGAGGCGCCGTTCAGGCTGCCGCCGGGGATATTGACCGTGCCGGCCTTGAGCGCGAGAGCCAGTTCATCCACCCCGATCTGGTAGGCGGCGAGTTTGGCGGGATCGAACTGAATGCGAACCGCCCGCTTGGATCCGAAGGCTTCCACCTTCGAGACGCCGTCAATCATGCTGAGCTTGCGGGCGACGACATGGTTGGCGTAATCATACAGCTCGCCGTGGGGCAGCGTGTCGGAATACATCATTAGATAGTAAATGGGGGAATCTGACGGATTGAATTTCTGATAAGTGGGCGGGCTCGGCAGATCCTTGGGGAGGTTGTTCTGGGCCCGCGTGATGGCAGCCTGGACGTCCGGCGCCACCAGATCCACATTGCGGTTCAAGTTGAAGGTCAGGGTGATGGTGCTAAAGCCCTGCTTGTTGTCGGAATACATAAACTCCAGGCCGGGCACCTGGGTGAATTCATTTTCAAGCGGGGTGGCGACAGCAGAAGCCATGGTTGCGGGGCTGGCGCCGGGGTAGGCGACGGTGACCTGGATCACGGGGTAATCCACCGTGGGCAAGCTATTGACGGGAAGTTGAAGATAAGCCCATACCCCGCCGACCACCAGCAGAACGGTCATCAGAATGGTCATGACCGGACGCCGGACAAACAGTTCAGAAAATGTCATAGTGGTTCCCTCGTTATCGTCAATTCTTCTGGGGTATTTTCGCCGCATCCATCACCATGGCGCCGGGGGTCAGCATGAGCTGGCCCAGGGCAATCACGGCTTCGCCCTCGGCGACTCCGGAAACAATCTGGATTTGATCATCCTGTCGGATTCCTGTTGTGACAAAGCGCAAGTCGGCCAGGCTGTTGGTTCCGGCCACGAAAAGATACGGGCCGGTTTTTCCGAACTGAACCGCGCTCTCGGGAACCAGGATGGCATCGGGGATCGACGCCACGATAATCCGGATGGTCACAAACTGGTTGGCCCAGAGCTTCAGATCCGGGTTGGGAACTTCGCCCCGCAGAAGCAGGGTGCCGGTGGTCGGGTTCACGGCGTTATCCATGAACGACAGTGTTCCTGTAAAGGTATTCGTGTCGCCCCGCGGGGTGATTTCAACCGGAATGACGCCCCGGGTCATGGCGCTCCGGATGGCCGGAAGATGTTGTTCGGAAACCGAGCATTCCAGGCGCAGCGGATTATAGGAGCGGATGTTGATCAGACGGGTCATACCCGCTGTCGCAAGGTTTCCTGCATCCACGTAGCGCCTGGAGCAGACGCCTGCCAGCGGCGAGACGACGGTGCAGCGGGCGAGATTGAGCCGGGCCTGATCCAGGACGGCTTCATCCATCTTGAGTTGGGCTTCCAGAGAGGCCACTTTGGTTTTGATGGTGTCAAAGGTGTCGAGGGAAATGAGATGCTTCTCCAGCAGCGGCTGATTCCGCTGCAGGGTCGAGCGTGCCAGTTCCACGTTTGAGCGGTCGACGGCGACCATGCCCTCGGCCTGCTGAACCCGTGACGCGTAATCGCGGGCATCAATTTGGAAGAGCGGCTGGCCATTGGTTACCACGGCCCCTTCCTGAACCAGAATCGTCAGCAGAATCCCGGAAACCTGGGGAACCACATCCACATTTTCCCGGTCCTGGGTTGTGCCGTAGGCCGAGATCACCACCGGCAGGGTGGTCTTGACGGCATTCGCCATTTTAACAATGACAGGGTGGCGCGGCGGTGGGCCTCCCTTTTTTCCGCAGGCACTGGTGCCCAGCGCCAGCACACTGATCATCAAAAGCCTTCCCGAAAGTTGAAGTGTCATATTCATGCTACCGATTCTCCCTTGCGTCCTTGTTGTCCTTGCTATCCTTGAATGTTGTCCCGCCTTTTTCAATGATCCCTGTGGCATGAGCCAGATTTGCCAGGGCGGTGAAGACCTCCTGCCGGGCGGCGATCTGCTGGCTGCGTGTCTGGGCCAATTGATTTTCGGCATTTAACAGGTCGAGAATGGTTTTGACGCCCGACTGATAACTTTCGAAGGCCAGTTCCAGGGAGGCTCCGGCGCTTTTCATGGCTTGGGAACTGAATTGGTGTTTTTGCAGGGCGGTTTCATAATTTTGGAACCGGGCCCAGATTTCGGCGCTGGCGGCCAGTTCGGCCTGCTTGAGCTGGGCGCGAAGGGCTTCGCTCTGGGCCTCGGCCGTGCGCACGGTGCTCAGGGTTTGAAAGCCGTCGAAGAGGTTCCACTTCAAGCTCAGGCCGCCCGCATAAGCCCAGTCATCCGACTGGGATGCGCGGTTGCTCAGTCCGTACAGTTCGTAATAATCGCGGGTGGCGCTGGCGGTGCCGTAGAGGGAGGGCCAGCGTGAGGCGCGAGCCACCCGGATGGACGCCTGCCGTGAGGCGAGAGAGGCCCGGAGTGCGGAAAGATCCGGGCGGCGGGCCAGGGCTTCGTCGATCAGACGGCGCACATCCTGTCCGCTGAGCGAGGCGGGAAGAGGCGCTTCCGGAGGGGTGAGGGATATCCGGTTATCGGCGGGAAGTCCCATCGCTTGAGCCAGCAGGCCTTGTGCAATCTGAAGCTGGCCCCGGGCCCCGGTGAGGGCGTAGAGCGACTGATCGTATGCGGTCTGGGCCTGCAGCACATCCAGATCCACGCCGAGCCCCGCATTGCGCCGCGTTGTGGCGGCGTCGAGAATGGTCTTGGCATCCAGGGAGTTGGTGGTGGCGGCCGTGAGGCCCGCTTGAGCGCTGATGACGGCATAGTAGGCGATTTCCGCATTCAGCAGGGTGTCCTGGATCGCGCGGTTGAAGGCGAAGTTCGCGGCATAGACGGATTGAAGCGCCTGCTCCACCGCGGCACTGCGTCCGCCGCCGAAATTACAAATCAGGTAGCTGAGCTGGAGGCCCGGCCCATACGACATATTATTCTGGTCAAAACTGTCCGGATGCGCGGCGGTGGTGACGCGGTTCAGGCCGACACCGGCCGTCAGGCTGGGCATGAAATATCCCTGGGCATAGCGCACCTGCTCGGAGGCCGCCCGGGCGTCGTTCCAGGTTTTTCGCGTCGCCGGATTGTTTTGCAGGGCAATATCGGCGATGGCCGACAGCGACTGCGGGCGGGTCAGGTCGGGCGATTGGGCTCGGAGCTCCTGCCATACGGTATCGGGTTTCTGGCTGTCCCGGGGAGGAACCCAGCTTTCGGTGACGGAGGCCGGAGGCGGTGCCTGCACGCAGCCGGAAAGCAATAGACCGCAGACAACAGACCCGAGACCACAGATTTTCAGATTCATTTTGGCGCCTCTCGTTTTTTAACAGTTACCGCCGCCCTGAGAAGGGTATCCACCAGGGTCTTCACGTAAACCGCCGGGGTCGCCGTGCGGTAGCCGAACAGGGTTTCGCACCAGGCGTAGTGGGCAAGCGCCCCGAGAAACAAGTGAGCCTGAATCCGTGGGGAGGCCATGGCCAGCCGACCCGCGCGGATTTCCGCTGTGAAATATCGGGAAAGGACCTCCATCTTCTGAATGGGGTGGGGGACTTCGCCGGGGAGATCGTGGTTGGGAATGGTGACGCCGCTGGCGTTGACCATCATCAGCCGGGGCAGGGTAAGGCGGAGCTGTTCGAGAAGTTGAAGGCCAGCGGATTCAAGCGTTTTCCGGGGATCACCCTTGCCGACGCCCGCCATCAGGCGTTCTTCCCAGGCGGTTCCCCCGGCTTCCACTTCCATGGCGGCCAGAAACAGGTTCGCCTTGCTTTTGAAATGCTTGAAGAGCGAGCCTTCCGATACGCCGGCTTCCCGGGCGATGCGGGCGGTGCCAGCCTGATAGCCGTCCCGCATAAAGACCTTGCGGGCGGCGTCGAGGATCGTTCCGGTCTGGATGGATTGGGGTCGAGCCATGGATGAACTCTCTTTTTTCTTAATAAGTAAGCGCTCACTCATTAATCGATCCTGATGGTAAAGTCAAGCGCCTGTCTTTGGGTTCTTTGGGGAGGGACGCCCGAAGGGAGTCCTGCTCGCTACCGGCCGAACGTTACAGGAATTGTCGGCGATACCGGGTGATCAGTTCCCTGTTCCTGGCGGCAATCTCGCGGAAGGGCGGAGAGATTTGCGGAGTTGCCGCCACCCGCATCCAGAACGTCTCCGCCATGGTGCTGGCGTTTGACCAGAGAGCAAGGGACTCCGGCGGGGGTGGGGGCGGGGTGAGTTTCCGCTCGGGAATTTCGCCCTCCGTATTGGGGCGGTACAGCATCGGTAGCATGTCATAGGAGGGCGCAAGGGAGAGCGGACGCTGTCGATTCAGAAACAGGGAGATATTCCCATAATGCATATCAGTGTTCCCGATGAGGGTGCCGAACCACCAGAGCAGCTTCAGGTGATCGGCCTCCGGTGCCGTCAGCCAGCCGCCTTCCCGAAGCCGCTCGGCAGCGGCTGTCCATGGGGTTTGGAGTTGCCCGAAAAAAGCCGCATCCAAGGCCGCTAGCGAGACGACGCTACGGCGGCCGTGAGGCCCGATCCGGTCAAACCGGGTGGATTCAAGAAAGCGTCGTCCGCCGGAATCGATCAAGGCGGCTTGGGCTGCTGGAATTCCGTTTTCCGCCAGCACGATCGCGGCGGTGTGTTCAGATGCCAGCAAGTCTGCCCAGCGCTCATCTTCGGGGCGTCCTGCCCGGCCACTGAACTTGACTAATACATGACGGGAGTCTCCCGATTCATTCTGCACAACGGCTGTGAATTTGGGTTGTTCCCCGGCCGCTGACGATCCCGGCCATTCACCTTCAAGAATGGAGTCTGCCCGGGCAGCGTAGAGGGCTGCTCTCGTGGACTCCGGAGCGGCGGCCGGTCCGGCGAGTTGGGTTGTCTGCGTCGGAGCCAGCATGGCGTTTCCCAGAACAAAGGATCCAGGAAGTTCAGTTCCGTGCCGGAGCAGGCTCAGCACAACATCATCAGGTTGCCAATCACGGGGATCAGGTGGCAGACCGAGGAGGTGGCTGTGGGTCGCAGCAAAGAGGCGGCCCAGGAATCCCTGGGGCCTGAGATCGTCCAAAAACCAAGGGAATCCAGGATATAGTCCATCTCGGAAATCATCACCACGCAGACTATCCCAAGGGACATCCTGCTGGAGGCACCACTGTCGCCCCGCGAGGGCATAAAGTTGTCCCGTGATTTGAGGCCTTCCGTCTTGATCGATCTCATACAGGGGCCAGCAGAATCCCAAACCCGGTAGGTCGCGTGTCATAGCGTACCGGGTTCCTCTCCGACGGCCGAATTGGAGGATTCGCCCTTTGTCGACACGGGACAACATTCGGGAGATCGTGCTCTGATTAACCCCCAGAGCGTCCACCAGTTGCCTGGCGGTCAGAATTCCATGGCGCCGAAACTCAATCTCCATGGCTATATGGTTTCTCTGCATAATCATTGCATAAATAAATAGCGCATTAACATGTTGATGGTCAATAATTTATTACATTTAAGCTTTATTGAATGCATAATAGAATTCAGAGGATCGGATGGGGGGAGTCAACCTGCATGGCCTTTGAGAATGAAAATAGTCTGCATAACCCATTTAGCATGGGATCTTTTGAATCCAAGCAGGGGTTTGGTTACGAGCCGGAACCAGTACAGGTGCTATCGAACCTCAAGCCCAAGTCAGGGAGGCGGCTACCAAGGTAAACGGGCTCTTCCGCTTGCGAGATCGCCCCTCCAGAAGAGACAAGGACGTTCGGGCGGACCTTCGATGTTGAGCGGGCCAAGTGACAAAGTACCGGTTTCCTGAAGCGTTCAACGCCTACAGGGTAAGGATCACGCCCAATTCACGACGTTAAGGCCGGGGATTTTCTGATAGTGCTTCACGTTGTTGCTGACAACGGCATAGTTCAGCGTCAACGCCGTGCACCCGATCAACAGGTCGAAATCATCAATCGTCGTCCCCGTCTTGGAGAGTGAGGCTTTGATCTCGCCAAAGCTGTCCATTACGGAGCGGGTTACATCAATGACCGGGTAGAGTTCGGCAAGGCGATGCACTTTGGCCAGATTCTCCACAACACGTTCCGATTTACGGCAACCATGGACAAGTTCCCCATAGGTGATGACGGATAGCGCTTTGGGGCTGTTTGAGCAGGCCTTGAAGTTTTTGACAACTGTGGCGTTACCTTTGAGGAAGTAGATCAGGGTATCGGTATCAAGCAGATACATCAGAATTCTCCATGAAAGCGCCTGGCTGTGCGCTCCTTGCGAATGGCACCGGCGATCTCCTTTTCCGACCGGGAGTCCTCCCACGATCCGGCCAGGCCCAAAGCCTCCTCATCGGCGGCGGCCTTCCGGGTAACGGGAGTTGCCAGATATCTCTTGATAATCTCGATGACTTCCTGGCTGATGGAGCGGTTTTCGAGCGCCGCCCGTCTGCCAAGCGCCGTGTAAAGATCCTTGTCCATGCTGCGAACCTGTAATATTGCCATCGCGCTTCTCCGTTTGAACTTCATGAAAATAGAATCATATATCATGCATCGTGGCAAGAATTTACGGTATTTCAACCAAGATCTTGAATAAGGCAGTTTCAAGGAATATCGGTCGCTTCCCTGCGGATAAGGAACGCTCTCCGAAATATGAGCCCCCCCCTTAATCACTTAGGATATCGCCCTGCACGCTAGAAATTGGTCTCTACGAAGGGGCGGAAGGTGAGCTGGTGGACGATGACGTCGGCGGGGGCGAATAGGGTGTCGACGATCATGCGGGCCGCGCTTTCGGGCTTCATGTAGTCGGGGCGGTCGATGGCGCGGAAGGCGGTATCGGTTCCGCCGGGATAGACCCCCGTGACCTTGATCCCGTGTGGCCGGGCTTCCTTGATGAGGGCGACGGTGAACCCGTGCAACGCGCATTTGACGGCGCAGTAAATGCTGCTGTTCTCCACCTGCTGCCAGACGACGGTGCTGGCAACATTGATGATGTGGCCGGATTTCCTCGGGATCATATCGCGCATGGCTTCGCGGCTGAGCAGCGCGGCGGCCCGGATCGTGACGGCATAAGCTTCGTCCAGTTCCGCCGTGGTGAGGTCGGTGACCGGAGCCTTGCGCCGGTTGAAGCCGGCATTGTTGATCACGACATCCGGGGCGGCACCGAAGGCCGCCTTGGCGGCGGCGTAGAGGGCGACCGGCGCTTCGGGAAGCGCGAGGTCAAACGGTTCGGCAAAACAACCGGTCTCCTGGCGGAGGGTGTTCAGGCGCCCGGCATTCCGGCCGGTGGCGAAGACCCGCAGTCCCCGCCCGCACAACTGACGGACGATTTCAAGGCCAATGCCGCTTGAGGCGCCGGTGACTAAAGCTGTTTGATTCATGAATCGCTCCGTGGGGAAAGAATTTGAACAGAAGTTCGCAAAGAACGCGAAGAAGAGAAAGCGTATTTTTTTTACTTCCTTCCTCCCTCAAATGAGTACAATGCGCGCCCTTTGACCCATGAGCGCCGCCAAGAAACATAATTACGACGAGAGCAAGATCAAGACGCTCTCCTCGCTGGAGCATATCCGCAAGCGGACCGGGATGTATATCGGTCGCGTCGGAGACGGCACCCATTACGACGATGGCATCTATGTCCTGGTGAAGGAAGTGGTGGATAACGCCATCGATGAGTTCATCATGGGGTACGGGAGCCGGGTGACCGTGGCGGTGGAGGGTGCCCAGGTCACGGTACGGGACTTCGGGCGCGGCATTCCGCTGGGCAAGGTTGTGGAATGCGTCTCCCGCATCAATACCGGGGCCAAGTACAATGACGAGGTTTTCCAGTTCAGTGTCGGCCTGAATGGTGTGGGAACCAAGGCGGTGAACGCGCTCTCCC
Source organism: uncultured bacterium (assembly GCA_903958395.1). Taxonomy (GTDB): domain Bacteria; phylum Verrucomicrobiota; class Kiritimatiellia; order CAIKKV01; family CAITUY01; genus JAABPW01. The sequence goes on from CAJBSZ010000324.1 coordinate 9,080, forward strand.
TGGCCTTTCGGGTGTGCAGTCACCGCAACGGGGAATTTTCCGCCGCCGAGTTCAAGCGGGGCAAGCTCACCCATGAGTCGAAGGGGAAAACGGAGGAGCCCGATGGCACGCTGGTCGTGTTCGAGCCGGATCCGACGATTTTTGGCGCGGTCACGTTCGTGGTCGATCATCTCAAGCGACGCATTCAACTCTACACCTTCCTCAATGCCGGCCTGAAAATTGAACTGAACGGAGCCACCTATTTTTCCAAGGATGGCCTGAAGGATCTGGTGGAGGATGAGGTGGGTGACGAGGCGCTGTATCCGGTTCTGCACCATCGTTCCAAAACCCTGGAGCTGGCCTTCACCCATACCAACCGGTTCGAGGAGACCTTTCTGTCCTTTGTGAACGGCCAGTATACCAGTGATGGTGGAATTCACCTGAGCGCCTTCCGGGAAGGCATCGTCAAGGCTTTCAATGAGTTCTCGAAGGGCAAGTTTGAGGGGGATGATGTCCGCGAAGGCATGGCCGGAACGATTGCCATCCGCCTGAAGGAGCCGGTCTTCGAGTCGCAGACCAAGAACAAGCTGGGCAATACCGAGATCCGGAGTGATCTGGTTCAGCAAGTCCGCGAGGCGGTGGTGGATCTGCTGCACCGGACGCCCAAGTTCGCCGAGCGAGCCTTGCTCAAGATCGAGGAAACCGTCAAATTGCGCAAGGAGCTTCAGTCCATCAAGAAGATGGCCCGTGAGCGTTCCCGCGCCACCTCGATCCGGGTTCCGCAGCTCAAGGACTGCAAGATCCATTTCGACAAGAATGCCGGAACCGGCACGGAATCGATGCTTTTCATTACCGAAGGCCAGTCGGCGGCGGGCTCGATCACCAGCACCCGCGATGTGGCGACCCAGGGGGTTTTTACCCTGCGCGGCAAGCCGCTCAATACCTGCGACCTCAATCGTGACGTCATGTACAAGAACGAGGAATTGTACAACCTCATGCGCAGCCTCGATGTTGAGGAATCGCCCGAGCGGCTGCGTTACAACAAGGTGATCCTGGCCACGGATGCCGATGTGGACGGGCTCCATATCCGGAACCTGTTGCTGACCTTCTTTCTCCGGTTTTTCGAGCCGATTGTCCACGGCGGGCATGTGTACATCCTGGAGACGCCGCTGTTTCGGGTCCGGAACGCGAAACGCACCCTGTACTGCTATTCCGAGGCGGAACGCGATGCGGCCATGAAAGACATCGGGCGCGGGGCCGAGGTGACCCGGTTCAAGGGGTTGGGCGAAATCTCGCCCGGCGAGTTCAAGCAGTTTATCGGGCCGGGAATGCGCCTGACGCCGGTGGAGGTTGAAAACCGGCACAGCATTCCCGCCATTCTGGGGTTCTATATGGGGCGCAACACGCCGGAACGCCGACAATACATTATGGACAATCTCGTGGTGGCCGCTGATGAGTGAGCAGACAGAACTTTTTCAAGGCGATGAGTTGTTGACTCCTGTGGTGCCTGGCGACCGGGTCGAAGCCAAGGGTCGTCTGGTCGTCCGTGATATCGCCGCCGTCGCCGAAGGACCGCTCAAGCACCTGGTCAACGACAACTTCCTGAAGTACGCCTCCTATGTCATCCGCGACCGCGCCATTCCCGATGTGGATGATGGACTGAAGCCGGTTCAGCGCCGGATCCTGCATTCCCTGTTTGTGAATGATGATGGCAAGTTCATCAAGGTTGCCAATATTGTCGGCTACAGCATGCAGTTCCATCCCCACGGGGATGCCTCGATCGGGGATGCGCTGGTGACCCTGGCGAACAAGCAGTATCTCATTGAGGGGCAGGGGAATTTCGGCAATCTGCTCACCGGTGACCCCGCCGCCGCCGCGCGGTATATTGAATGTCGCCTGACTTCGCTGGCCCGGGACGAAATTTTTGATCCCGACCTGACCGACACGGTGCCCTCCTATGATGGGCGCAAGGAGGAACCGGTGACGCTTCCGGCCCGGATTCCGCTTCTGCTGTTGCTGGGCGCCGAGGGGATTGCCGTGGGATTATCCACCCGCATTCTGCCCCATAATTTCAATGAATTGCTTGAGGCGCAGGTCGCCATTCTCCAGAAGAAGTCCTTTGAAGTATTTCCCGATTTTCAGCAGGGCGGGCTGATGGATGTGGCCGCGTATGAGAAGGGGAAGGGGTCGGTCCGTGTCAGGGCGCGCATTGAAATCCGCGACGCCCAGACTCTGGTGGTGCGCGAGGTTCCCTTCGGCGCCACCACCGATTCGCTGATCTCGTCCATCGAGGAGGCGGGACGCAAGGGGAAGGTCAAGCTGCGGAGCATCAACGATTATACGGCCGAGCAGGTGGAGGTCGAGATTCAGCTTCAGGCGGAGGAGAGCGCCGCACGGGCCGTTGAGGCGCTGTATGCCTTTACCCAGTGCGAGTCGCAGGTTGCCAGCCGGATCATGGTCATCCGCGACGGGCGCCCTGCGGAAATGGACGTCGAGGAGGTGCTCCGCCATAACACCGAGCGGTTATTGAAACTGCTGACGCGGCGGCTGAAGGTTCAGCAGAAGCGGCTGACGGAGGACCTGCACCGGAAGACGCTGGTTCAGATTTTTGTTGAGAACCGGCTTTATAAGGCCATCGAGATCTGCCAATCCCTGGACGAAGTGGAACAGGCGGTGCGAGCGGGGCTGGAGCCCTTCCTTCCGACGCTGCAGCGTGAGATTACCCGGGGCGATATGGAGATGCTACTGGGGATCGCCATCCGGCGCATCTCCCAGTTTGATTTGGAAAAGAACCGGGAGGACATGGATTCGCTCCGGGTTGAATTGGCCGAGTCCCGCGAGAACCTGGCCAACCTGACGGGGTATGCGGTGCGGTATCTGCGGCAACTTCAAAAGAAATACGGCCCGGCCTTTCCGAGGCGCACAAAGATCGAGGCCTTCCAGGCGGTCGGGGTCCGGGAACTCACGGCATCCGAACTGAAGGTCAACCTTGACCGGACGAAGGGTTACCTCGGTTACAAGATCGGGGGGGAACCCCTGTTCGAGTGTTCCTCGCTCGACAAGCTGTTGCTGGTGTGGAAGGACGGCCGGTACAAGGTGGTGCCGCCGCCCGAGAAACTCTTTGTGGATTCCACGCTTATCCATTGCGCCAAGGTGGATCGCGAAAAAATCCTGACGGTGGTGTATTATGAGGATGGATTTACCCAGATCCGGAAATTCACCAGCAATGCGATCACCAACCGGGAATACCGGTGCATTCCCCGGGGCGCGCAGATTTTATTCTTCTCCGACGAGGAGGTGACGCAACTCTATGTCCAATACGATGTGCCTGAGACTGCCGCCATCCGGCA
>CAJBSZ010000325.1 GCA_903958395.1 uncultured bacterium
ACAGGTTAGCCAGCGTAATGGGGGTAACCCTTGTTGACCCAGCTTAATTTCGCGTCCCGGCACTCACAAGCCGCGAGACGGGTCTAAAAAATGCCCAAGTCGCCTTTGAGGTTCTCAGCCGCGGCTAGAGCCAACCGGGGAGGGACCGCGTTGCCGATCTGACGGAACTGGACGGTCTGCGGGCCGACCCAAGTCATGCCGAGCGGGAAGGTCTGAATCGCTGAGGCTTCCTGGACGGTGAGACGCCGCATCCTCTTCGGTATGGACTTTCGAGGTTTGCCGCCATTCCTAAGGTGCGCGTGGTATTTCAAGACCCACGGATCAGTACCAGTGTCGAGTTGCTCCTGGTCGACGATCGGGGTCCGGTTGCCTCCCATCGACGCGGGGACAGTGGGCGCTGGCGCGTCGGGGTCCATCGGCCGTCCTGCACCGTTGAACAGCATGCCCGCGTAAGGGGACCGTCGCATGACGGGAGATTTGGCAGGGGTCACCTTCGCGGGGCAGATGCCGTCATTGCCTGGCATGCCGAAGGCCGGGAGTTGAGCTAAGGCCTCCCTGACGGTGGGGGGATTGTCCTTGCTGGAAGGTGTAGGTCTGGACGGCGATCCGTCTAAAATCCCGATGAACAACATGCGCTCACGAGCTTGTGGCACTCCGAAATGCGATGCGTTGCAGAGGAACATTTCTGCCGAGTAACCGAGTTCTTCTGCTCTGTCCGCAAGCCTTTCTCGTATCAGTGAAAAACGCTGATTTTCGAAGAGCGCCTTGACGTTCTCCATGACAAACGCCTTTGGCCTAACTCGGCCCACCATTTCCATAAAATGGAACACATGGATACTGCGCTGATCGTCTGGGTCCATCTTCCCGGCCACCGAAAACCCCTGGCATGGCGGTCCCCCGATCACGAGGTCAGCGGACCCTGCGGTCGGCAGGTCCCCTTCGGGAATATCCAAAAGGCTTCCCGTGTGGACCCGAGGGAGCACGCCTCGAAGATGTGGTCTCTCTGCTTGGAGCTGACGTGTCGCACTCTCGTGGGTGGCGGCTGCGTAGTGATCCAGCTCGTTGACCCAGGTTGGGCGAAACCCGGCGAGTGAGAAGCCGATGTCCATGCCGCCGGCACCGGCGTAGAGCGAGACGAAGGTACCCACATCTGAACCGATGCTAGGCACGTCGCCGAAGTCGCTCAGGCCAAGTCCAGATGCCCCGAGGAGGGGTTCGGTCGGCTCGTTTGGCCGTTCAAGTGTCAGGGACGGGGAGTTCATAGGTGGCTCGGACGAGGGTCAGCATAACGCTCAGGAATAGCTTAGATTCAAGATACAAGTCGAGGTGGACGAGCCTTCTGATGCTAGTTCGGAAAGGCCCCGAAGGGAAACCGATTCAAGTCGAATCGTCGAGTTGGTTAGCTCACCTCGGTTGTCGATAACGTGAGGACATGAAAATTCGGTGCTTGAAAACGGTCGTCGAGTCCGGCGCACGCCGGTATCCGCTGTTCGTAGGCTTTGCTCCTGCGGCGGAAATCGCGAGGATCGCCGAAGCCCCCAGCTTCACCAAGAAGACGAGTCATCGCCAGATTTCAGTCAACGTCCTAGAGCCGCCTGTAAAAGATTGGCAACGTCCACTTGACCCTGAGCGCGTGGGTGACATCAAGAGGGCTTTCAACGACTCCGGCGCTCTGATGCCGAACCCTGTTCTTCTGTCCGAGAACGGAGAAGAGGAAACATCGGTTCGGCTGGTTCAAGAAAAAGCAAGTGGATCGATCCCGTCCAACGTTTGGGAGGTCGTAATCGACGAGAAAGGCTCAAAACCTCTCTGGGTCCTCGACGGACAGCATCGAATAAATGGTCTGGCGGCCTCAAAGCAGTCATCAAATGAGATCCCGGTCGTGCTCCTACTTAACGACGACGAATCGGCTAAAGCCTATGGTGGGCGGGATTTTGCCGAGTTGTTCGCCCAGGTCACGACGACCGCAAAGAAGCTCGATGAACTCCAC
>CAJBSZ010000326.1 GCA_903958395.1 uncultured bacterium
CCACCCTGCTGGAAAGCGAATTATTCGGCCATGAGAAGGGCGCCTTTACCGGCGCCGCTGACCGCCGCCGTGGCCGGTTCGAACTGGCTGACACCGGCACCTTGTTCCTGGATGAAATCGCGGAAATTCAGACCTCCGTCCAAGTCAAACTCCTGCGGGTTCTGGAGGAGCGCCAATTCGAGCGGGTAGGCGGACATCAAACACTCGATGTGGATATCCGACTCATTGCCGCCACCAATGCGGATCTGGCCGCCATGGTCAAGGCTGGAACTTTCCGGAACGATCTTTTCTTCCGGCTGGATGTGGTCTCCATCACCCTGCCGCCACTCAGGAAACGACCCGACGACATCCCGCTGCTCTGCGCCCGGTTCCTGAAGGAATTCAGCGTGCGGAATAATAAACCTATTGAGGATATTACTCCCGACACCCAGGACATCCTGTCGGCTTATTCCTGGCCGGGCAATGTTCGCGAGTTGCGCAATGTTATCGAGCGGATGGTGGTGCTTTCCCGCACCCCGCGCCTCACCGTACGGGATCTTCCCGCCGCCCTCCGGGACGCCGTGCAGGCGGGAATTCCCCGCATTGCAACGGGCTGGAAAGTGGAGTCCGGCCGGATCGCCCCCCCCGAATCCATGGCCGAGGCCGAACGAGTGATGATTGAAGCCGCGCTCAAGCGGAACAACGGAAACCGGACCCTGGCCGCCGGACAACTCGGCATCAGCCGCCGGACACTCCAGAGAAAACTAAAGGAATACAGGAACGAACAACCATGAACGAACGATATCCTTTTGAGACAATTGAACCGAAGTGGCAACAGTACTGGGCCGACCAGAAGGTCTTCAAGGTGGATACCTCCATCCATCAGAAGAAATATTACTGCCTGACCATGTTCCCCTACCCCTCCGGCACGATGCACGTGGGACATGGCCGCAATTACATCATCGGCGACGCCGTTACCCGCTACAAAATGGCGCGCGGCTTCCGGGTGCTCTCGCCTATGGGCTGGGACGCCTTCGGGCTTCCCGCCGAGAATGCCGCCAAGCAGCGCGGCGTCCACCCCAAGGAATGGACTTACAAGAACATCCAACAGATGAAACTCCAATTGCAGTCCTGGGGCATCGCCTACGACTGGGATCGCGAAATCGCAACCTGCCACCCTGAGTACTACAAGTGGACCCAATGGGTCTTTCTCAAACTCCACGAGCGTGGCCTCGCCTTCCAGAAAAATGCGCCGGTCAACTGGTGCGATTACTGCACCACGCTTGCCAATGAAGAGGTGCTCTCCGACGGCACGTGCGAACGCTGTGGCCGCAAGGTGGTCAAGAAGGACCTGACCCAGTGGTTCTTCAAGATCACCGAATATGCGGGCCGACTGCTTGACGATCTGTCGCATCTGGACAAATGGCCCGAAAAGGTCCGCTCCATGCAAGGCAACTGGATCGGCCGCTCCACCGGAGCTCGCGTCGAGTTCACCATCGCCGAGACGGGCGATCCCTGCCCGGTCTTCACCACCCGGCCCGACACGATTTACGGGGTCACCTTTATGGCTCTCGCCCCGGAACATCCCCTGGTTGAGAAACTGCTCCAGAACAACCCGCGCGCGGCTGAAATCAGGGCCTTCGTCGAGAAAGAGAAAATGGTCTCGGCGGCGGAACGGACTGATGAGGCCACGAAAAAGGAAGGCGTATTCACCGGCTTCCATGTCCGTAACCCCTACAACAACGAGCTGGCCCCGCTGTGGATCACCAATTATGTGCTGATGGAATACGGAACCGGCGCCGTCATGGCTGTCCCCGCCCACGATCAGCGCGACTTCGAGTTTGCCATGGCGTACAACCTGCCCATCAAGGTGGTGATCCAGAACCCCGACAGCTCCCTCAATGCCGGAACCATGAACGAGGCCTATGTCGATGACGGCACCATGGCGAACTCCGCGCCATTCAATGGCCGGAACAACCGCGAGGCCATGACCGACATCATCCAGCTGGCGAAGGACAAAGGGTTCGGCGACTTCACGACCCATTTCCGCATCCGCGACTGGCTGATCAGCCGCCAGCGCTACTGGGGCTCCCCGATCCCGATCATCCATTGCCCCGACTGCGGTGCGGTGCCGGTTCCGGAAAAGGATCTCCCTGTGCTGCTTCCCGATGATGTGGATTTCAAGGCCGAGCGCGGAAATCCGTTGGCCGCCCACGAGGGGTTCATCCAGACCCCCTGCCCGAAGTGCGGCAAAGCGGCCCGGCGGGAAACCGACACCCTCGCCCAGTGGCTCTGCTCCTGCTGGTACTACCTGCGCTATGTCAACCCGCGCGATCCCTCGGTGGCCTACAATAAGAAAGACGTGGATTACTGGTTGCCAGTGGATCAATACATCGGCGGCATTGAGCATGCAGTCCTGCACCTGCTGTATTCCCGCTTCATCCTCAAGGTTCTGCACGACGCCGACACCTGCTCCTTTGTCGAACCGTTCAACGCACTGTTCACGCAGGGCATGATCTGCAAGCGAAGTGAAAAGGATGGCCAGCTCTACAAGATGTCTAAGTCCAAGGGCAATGTCGTCTCGCCCGACGAACTCATCCGCGAATACGGGGCGGACACGGTTCGCCTTTACACCCTTTTCATCGGGCCGCCCGAGAAGGATGCCGAGTGGAATGATGCCGCTGTGGAGGGCTCCTTCCGCTTTCTCCGCCGCATCTGGCGGCGTGTTTACGAAACCCGGAACCTGCTCCTCGCGTCCCGGGGCCTGACGGCGGATCTCGCGAAAATGGAAACACCGGAGCGGGATCTTTACCGTAAGCTGCATGAAAGCATCGCCAAGATCACGCATGACCTGGAAGGGGCTTTCCAATTCAACACCGCGATTGCCCAGATCATGGAACTGATGAATGCCATCGACCTCCTGAGGGTGGATGCCGGCAGCAGCGAGCCCTGCCGGGCGGTCTATCGGGAAACCATGGAAACGCTGGTTATCCTGATTTCGCCCTTTGCCCCGCATGTCGCCGAGGAACTTTGGGGAGAGTTGGGCCACCCGCCCAGCATTCTCACCGCGCCCTGGCCGGTGGTGAATGAAAAGGCCCTGGCCCGTGACGAGGTGGAAATCGTGATCCAGCTCAACGGCAAGATCAAGGGCCGCGAAGTCATCCCGACCAGTCTGACCCCGAAGGCCATCGAGGCCCATGTTCTGGAAAAGGACACCGTTAAACAGCTCCTGACGGGCCTCACAGTGCGCAAGGTGGTGGTGGTGCCCGGCAAACTCGTCAATATTGTGGCAACCCCATGAATCGCTGGTTCACAGGACTGGGCGAACTCGGCCGCTCGATGTTTGTGCTGACCCCGGGCGAACGCAAAGCGCTCTGCCTGGTACTGGCGCTCGCCCTGCTGGGCCTCACCGTCAAAGCCTGGCACGCACGCTCCGCTGGAGTCAGAGGGGATTTACCACCCGCTTCGCTGGAGAAAACGGAGCATTGAGAGAGAGAATGTTGCGGCATTTTCGTTCGGGAGTACCCGAGCCAAAAATCCCGCAACACTATTCTGAAGGAAGATTGTATGAGAAATAGTTTTAAAAGAGCTTCTCTGACTCCCCTTCAGGAACGGTGTTTTACGATTTTTCAAAATGGGGTATTCGCCATTTTGAAAAATCGTAAAACATTTTCTTCCTCTCTCGTCGTTTTTCGCTCCGTTTCCTCCAGCGAAGCGGGTGGTAAATCTTTTCTTAAATTATGAACTTATACCTGATGCGACATGCGCATGCCTTGGATGTTGGTGAAAAGGGAGTCCGGACGGATCGTGACAGGCCCCTTTCGCGGAAGGGGATGGAGATCACGCACGAGGTGGCTTCGGCCTTGAAAACACTGGGGGTACAGGTGGATTGCGTGGCCACAAGCCCGTATCCGCGCGCGCTCCAGACGGCTGAGATCGTTGCCCGGGAACTCGGGGAGGCGCCCCTCGATAGATGTCCGATGCTGGAGCCTGGCGCTTCACCCACCGAGGTCACGCAATGGTTGCGCGGGAGCACACTCCATTCCGTCATGCTGGTCGGCCATATGCCGGATCTGGCTGAAATTGCATCACTGCTGATTTGTGGAACTCCAACCGCCGGCCTGATGTTCAAAAAAGCAGCCGTATGCCGCATTACCTTTGCAGCCAGCCCGGCACCCGGAACCGGCACACTGGAATGGCTGCTTCCGCCCGCCCTGCTCGCCAAACTCGATTAGAAGCGGAAAAAAGATTTACCACCCGCTTCGCTGGAGAAAACGGAGAGGCGAAAGAAAAGAAAATGTTGCGGCATTTTTATGCGGCAAGTACACCGCATAAAAATGCCGAAACACCTTTCATGGAGGAGAGTGCAGAGCCGGTTTTAATGGTGCGAACCACCAGGTGAAAAACTTCTCTCTATCTTCCCCCCGGGAGGCGTTTCGTGATTGGCTCAAATGGGGTACTCGCCATTTGAGCCAATCACGAAACATTTTCTTCCCTGTCCTGAGCGCTGTCGAAGGGCTCTCCCGCAAACCTCCGCCGACTCCGTGGTGAGTCTTATTCTTTAGAAGCGGAATGACACGCCGACGGAAATCACGGGGTAATACTTGAATGCATTGGCGTCATCCTGGATGTCGGCGACCTCCCGGGCGAGTGCCTCATCCACATAGGGTTGAAGGGCAGGCTCGGAGGAGGTGGCCTGGGCGGCCACCTTGGGTTCGCCCTGGAACATCACGCCGAAATCGCAGGAGAAATGCCAGCGGCCATCGGCGCCGACAGCGTTCCCGTAGCCAATCCCGGCATAGGGCGCCATTTCGCTGAAGGTCACCTCACCGCTCAGGTTATCGAGATAATAATCCTGACCATCCAGCGTCACGCTTTTTGTGAGATCGGCCTTCAACTTGAACTTGTTTTTGTTCATCAATCCACCGCCGCTGATCCGGAATCCGCCGGCAAAAGGATGAATATCCACCAAGCCGCTATATGAGCGCCAATCCAGATCGGTAGTGATCGTGCCTTCGTCACGCGACAATGACGGCCCTGCGCTCATCATATTGGCACCCAACCGGAACCCCAGGTAATCGCTGGCCCCGATCGTGGCCTCAAGGCCCGCACCCAGCGTGCCCGCCTTGACCGTCAGGCCAACGCCCCCTACAGATCCTTCGGGAGATTCCGGCTTGCTTGCCGCCCAGGTTGTCGCCGATCCTGCCGCCATAATTCCCGCCACCATCACCAGTTTCGAAAGAAGTGTCATTTTCATGGATCCGTTTGCTCCCTGGGGTTAATTTCTTCGGAAACATAACAGGATGCCTGCATCAGGGCAAGCCAGTCCCCTGTGACCCCACAAAACCTCACCTCGCTCTATTCCTTCTCCCAAAAGGGTGGCGTTTATTTTGGTTCCGTGTACTCGCGGAAACGAAATAAACGCCACATTGTATTTTCTTCTTTGTGTCTCCCCGTCTCCGTGGTAAAGACTTCCTCTCTTTTCACCGCCCTGCCGGGTGCACATGGAAAAAGTACAGGTCACAATTATTGGCGCCGGGGTGATTGGGCTGGCCCTTGCGCGGGAACTTTCCAGAGACGTCTCCGACATCATCGTTCTGGAGAAAAACGAGCATTTTGGGCGGGAGACCAGTAGCCGGAACAGCGAAGTGATTCATTCCGGAATTTATTATCCCAAGGGATCCCTAAAAGCCCGACTCTGCGTGGAAGGGGCCCGGTTGCTTTATGATTACTGCCAGACCCATCACATCCCCCACCAGCGGCTTGGAAAGCTGATCGTCGCAACCACAGAGACGGAAATCGGGTCGGTTCAGGCGCTGTACGCAAAAGGGCGGGACAATGGCGTGGAGAATCTGGCGATTGTCGATGCCGGACAAATTCGAGCCCGGGAACCCCATGTCCCGGGGCTCACGGGATTATGGTCGCCCGACACCGGAATCATCAATTCCCATGCGTTAATGGAGAGTTATTATCGTGAAGCCAATCAGGCGGGAGTCTTGTTTGCTTTCAACAGCGAGGCCAAGAGCATTACTCGACAGGGCGATGATTACGAGATTATCAGCGGAGCCGATGAATACCGGTTCCGGAGCCGGGTTGTCATCAATTCAGCCGGTCTGTATTCCGACCATGTGGCGGAATTGGCGGGACTGGATGTGGACGCGCTGGGCTACCGTCTACACTACTGCAAAGGCGACTATTTTTCCTACTCCGGCGCCGCGCCAGTCAGTCGTCTCATCTACCCTGTGCCCCATGATAATCTGACCGGCCTGGGCGTTCACGCTACGCTGGATCTGGGAGGACGCCTCAGGTTCGGGCCCGACACCGAGTATGTTGACCGTCTTGACTACACCGTTGACGAGCGAAAAAAAGAAACCTTCTACCGGTCCGCCTGCAAAATCATTACGGGTCTTGAGGAAGGCCGTTTGATGCCCGACATGGCCGGAATCCGCCCCAAGCTCAAGGGAACCGGCGTGATGGATTTTGTGATCCAGGAAGAAACGCGAAACGGCCTGCCGAATTTCATCAATCTTATTGGAATGGAATCACCCGGCTTGACCGCATCACTGGCCATCGCCAGGCACGTGCGGAAGGTGATGAAAGAGTAACGACTCCTGGTGAAGTTTTCCTTTTCCGGCATGTTCCTATTTTGGGTACATAGCGGAGGTGCCGTATTCTGATCGGCATGAAAACCATTTATTCGCCGGCCTACCGCGCGCTCATTAACTGGTTACGGGTGTCCCGGAAGGCAAAAGGCCTGTCGATGCGGGAGTTGGGAATTCGAATGAGGATGCCGCATTCCTGGATCGGCAAGGTGGAAACCGGTGAGCGACGCCTTGATGTGGAGGAATTCGTCCGCATAAGCAGGGCACTGGAGATTGACTCTCGGGAAGGGCTCTCCATCCTTGAAGCCGCCCTTCCCGTCATGAAGCCGGCAAAAAATCGGACGCCCTGATTAAAAATGCTCCGTCCCCCATTACCTGATCTTGTCCTTTTTTCTTGTTCAGGTTCACCCTCTTGCATAGCATCCCCCCCTTCAATCCCACACTTTAAATCAGGCCATGACAGAAAGCGTCAAAACAATGGAGAACGCCGCTTCACTGCGGCCAAACGACATCGGCGAAAACGCCATGCCGGCGGTTGTCTTTTACAACTTCTCCGACCTGCTGGGTCAACCCGTGCGATACGAGGATGAGTCCCGTCCCTTCGGTAAATTATACGATATCGGCGCCTCCACCCAGACCTCCTATCCCCTCTCCGCCAGCCTGGACATCTCAACCCGCGACGGGCACACGATTCTGCCCTGGAGTGCCGTGAAGATTATGACGGAGAGGGAAACCGTCCTCACACGAATTTCCGAAGCGGCGCCCGTTGCTGATTTCTGGGCGCGTCGTGATGTGCTGGACGATCAGGTCGTAGATGTGTCAGGCGCTCAAGTGTTGCGGGTTAATGACGTCCATCTTATCTATTCGGAAAATAAACTGATTTTCGGACATGTCGAGGTAGGCTTGCGCGGCATCCTGCGTCGGCTTCGCTTCGAACGCTTCGTTGCCTTTCTCGTGCAATGGCTTTTTGACTACACCCTCAAGGACACCTTTGTGACCTGGCGCCATATCCAGGTTATGTCACCCGGCGGAATTCCCGGCGGCGTCCGTGTTAATAAAATTTCCGAAGAGCGGCTTGCCGATATCCATCCGGCTGAACTGGCCGATATCCTGGAACAACTGGGCGTCAAGGATCGTCAGGTCCTCTTTAATTCACTATCGGTCGAAACCGCCGCCGACACTCTCGAGGAGATCAATCCCGAGTTCCAGCGCACCCTGATCTCGCAGGGGGAGCCCGGCCGCGTGGCCGACATTTTGGAAGAGATGCCCCCGGATGAGGCCGCCGAGGTGTTGCGCGACCTTGGCCCCGATGCCGAGGGCCTCATCAACCACATGGATCACGAGTCGGCGGCCGAGGTTCAGACACTCCTGGCCCACGAGGAGGAAAGCGCTGGCGGCGTACTGGACACCAACTGCCTGGAGGCCCTGACCACCGAAACAGCCGCCTCCATTCTGGAAAAACTTCGAGCCCTCCCCGAGGACGTCAAAATCTATAATTTGGTTTACGTGATGGACGAAAATCGGGTGCTCAAGGGCGTCATAAGCCTCCGCGGTCTGTTCCGTGCCGCACCCGGGGCCCCTCTGGGAACAATCATGGACGAGGTACTGGTTCAGGTTTCGCCGAATACTCCGTTGAAGGAAGTGGCACGGGAATTTGCCAAGTACGGATTCCAGGCTCTTCCCGTGGTCGACGAAAACGGTGTGTTCATGGGAATTGTCCGGTACGACAGCGCACTCTCTCAATTAGCCGATTTCCTGAAAGATTGACGGGGGATTATGACACGGTGGAAAAACTTCAAAGCGCATCTGGCCCTGTTTGCCCTGGTCGTGGGACCGGGCATCATCACCGCCAATGTGGACAACGATGCCGGCGGAATTGCCACCTATTCCGTGGCCGGGGCAACCTTCGGCTACTCCCTGTTGTGGGTTTTGGCGCCCACCTGCCTGCTCCTGGTGCTCGTGCAGGAAATGTGCAGCCGCATGGGGGTGGTGACTGGAAAAGGCCTGTCCGCCCTGATCCGGGAACGATTCGGACTGGGCGTATCCTTTTATCTGATGATTGCGCTGTTCTTCACAAACCTCGGCAATGTGATCGCCGACTTCGCGGGACTGGCCGCCAGTGCCGAAATTTTTGGCCTGCACCGGTTTTGGGCCGTCCCGATCGGCGCCTTCCTGCTCTGGCACATGGTCATCAAGGGATCCTACAAAACCATTGAACGGGTCTTTTTCGTGGCCTGTGTCTTTTATGTGTCCTACCTGATTTCAGGATTCCTCGCCAAACCGGACTGGTCGACGGCGGCCTATCAGAGCGTGGTTCCGACCAATTCCTGGACCGGCGCTTCGTTCTACATGATCGTGGGGATTGTGGGCACCACCATCGCGCCCTGGATGCAATTTTACCAGCAGGCCAGCGTTGTGGAAAAGGGCATTCCGCTGAAACATTACCGCTACTCCAAGTGGGACACCATCGCCGGGGCCATTGTCGTGACGATTGTCTGCTATTTCATCGTGCTCGCCTGCGCCGCGACCCTTCACAAGGAAGGCATCACCATCGAAACCGCCGGAGATGCCGCCAAGGCCTTGAAGCCGGTAGCGGGAAATTATTGCGCCGGTCTTTTCGCATTCGGCTTGATGAGCGCTTCGTTGTTCGGGGCGGCCATTCTGCCGATTTCCACGGCCACCAGCATTTGCGAGGCCATGGGCTGGGAGCGCGGAGTGAACCGGAAATTCAGCGAGGCTCCGCAGTATTATTCCCTGTACACGGTGGTGATTTTTGCCGGAGCCGCCGTGGCCCTGGCCGCCAGCAGCAAAATGCTCGTCCCCATCATGCTCCTCTCGCAGGTCATCAACGGCGTCCTGCTGCCTGTGATCATCTTTTTCATGCTGAAAATCACCAGCGACAAAACCATCATGGGCGCCCACGTCAACAGCCGGGGCTTCAACATCGTCGCCTGGTCCGGTGCCATCATCACCGCCTCCATCAGCATCATC
>CAJBSZ010000327.1 GCA_903958395.1 uncultured bacterium
CAAAGTACAGCCTCGCGACGGAAGTATTCTGTTTCTAATTTCTGGCAACAATTGCAACGGCTATAGGCTGGCCTGTCCTTCTTTATTTGATGTGGTGGGATGATCGAGTGAATGAAGCGGAAAGGCGGCGGTTATGAGCATTGTATCCGCAACCCTAACAACCGCACTTGCAGACTTTGCCGTCAAGCTGGCTATCCGACTCGGCTGGAAATTCAACGATACGGCACTTCATCGGCACGCTGAAAAGCGGCGCAAGGCAATGATCGCAAGGGAAGAAAAACAGAGGAACCTAGACTATGAAAAGTAATCCATTACAGGGCGTTATCATCGGAGTTTTGGCGGGATCAATCGTGTGGCTGTCGGGGTGTGCGATTTATGACGCCGCGATTGTGGGGTTGCACGACTCTCTGGATGAGATGAAGGCGGCGAAAACCAATCAATCCACCCCAGTAGTTTCGACGAACGGGCGCTCCCCTGACTCACAATCAGGGGTTGCTTCTTCCCACGCTCCCGCAGGTGCCCCCGCCACAACCATCCCCCCCGATCCCTCCGTCAAATACAATGGCGGGAACGAAAAGGATGACGGTGGTTTCGAGTATGAAATCTGGCAACACAACTGGCACGGCATGAACATTCGCGTCCACGCCAATCCAGGAGAAGGCCGCATTGCTGGAATCCCGATTGCCGGAAAGTGGTATCCGATCAATATGAGCATCATGCCGAAGGATATCGTTACCATGACACGCACAGCAACAGGGGCGACCTTTACGGCTAAGGATTTTACGGCTCCATCCGGTCAGAAATACCGCATTGAGGCGATGAAGGCTGACGGCCTCGGAACGGTTGATAAGGTGCGGCGGCTCGACTTGCCGGAAAGCAAATTCGGCGGGGCTGTACTGATTTGGTATGCAACGATTGAGTAGTAACAGATAGGCGAAAGCCATTGTCAGAAAGCAGGAAAGTATGAGCATGGAAGGTTTCACGGGTCTAAAGGTTTTGTCACTGACCCCAATTTTAGCCGTTGCGGATTTGCCGCTGGATACCTACGAAAAAGGCGGAATCATAGCCTTGCTCGTGCTGGCCGTTGTCGCTATTTGGCGGGAAGGCAACCGCCGTCAGGACAAACTCGAAGGCATCATCGACCGGAACACCAAGGCGCTTTCAGAGGCGGCAGAGGTTGACCGCGAGAACACCGCCGTACTGGTGGAGGTCAAAGACGCGATTTTAACATGCCGTAGCAAAGACGAAAAGAGGGCAAGATGAATCCCATCATTCAATTTTTGAGCCGCCACAAGAACACCCGATACGGCACGCTTCTCATAGCCGGCGTCCTGATCGGCCTATGGCTCGGCAATGAGTATCCCGCCTATAACGCGCAACTCTGGGCATTGCCGCCACTTGCCTTGTTCGCGGCGTTGGCCGCTTTGTTCGGCGGGAAGGCCGCAACCGCAAACTGGAATGAGAAAGTCGAAGAGGCGCGGAAAGAAGTACCGCCAGGAATGACCGTTGTTGAGGCGATACCAGGAGACGGCAAACCATGACCCCAGAACCCCGCAACTGCCACGTTGACGGCCAGCCGTGCCACAATGAGCCGCTCCCGGATCATCAGCAGGAGTGCCGTTACTGGTGGAATGTGAGCGTGTTGAGGCGGTGTGCGGAACTTGTCAAAGAGGCGAAGGGCGCGAAAGATGAAAACTGAATCCCATCAAGACCCGCAAGATCCGCGCACGACACGGATTACCGTGGAGCCGGAAGCGTGCGAGGACTGCCCGAAGCGGTCAAAGTGCTTGCACCGGGAGCATGGGACACAGCATAAGTGTGCGGTGATACGGGGGAAGCGGTGAGCGTTGTCTATATCCTAATGGCTGGACGCGAATATGATGGGTGCAATTCCGTTTGCGTCTTTTCCGATAAATCCGTGGCAGACGAATACTGCGAGCGCATGAAGGCTCATAATGCCCTCGCCCCTGAATGGGATGAAGGATTAGATCAGGACAAGTTTGATGCGGAGCATAAGGCATGGAAAGAGGGCGGGGACTTTCCGGCAAGCAATAATGATTTTGACAATATGTTCTATGTGGAGACGGCAGAGGCTCGGTTATGACCCGTTGGAAACAATACCGCCGTGCCATCCTACGCTCATTCGCGCTACTTGGCGTGTCTCTAGCGGCCATCGTAGCCTATCAGCTACCCGTTGACCCGCCCCTGTTACCGTTAGCCCCTTGTGGCGTCAATCAGTGGGTTACAACGGCGTGCTATACCTCGACTATTGCGGGGGTAAATACCTACATTGGTGCCAATTTTACCAATGATCTGGCCAGCATTCCGCACCTTGCCGCAAAAGCCATTGGAATTGACCACGACCACCCCACCATCCGGCGTGGAGCATTGACACACGATTGGAGATACCGGCACCACATCGGGACGCGGGAGCAAGCAGACTGGCTACTCTGGCAGGCGTGCCTCGAGGATGGGATGGAGCCTGCGAAAGCGGAGGCTATTTTCCAATGGGTTCAGGCGTGGGGCTGGCGGGCGTGGGAGCGTTGATCCGCTTTTTCTCTATTTCACGCAAGCACCAATCGGACAACGGCTTTCCTTTTCTACTTGCGCGTGTTTCGGCATAACGCTCCATGAAAGACAAAACCTCCGATTGAAATACAATCTCGAACAGCCCACCGAACGGGGTGCGCTCCTCGGCTTCTGTTACGCTGGCGTCAATTTCTTTTCTCAATGCTTCACATTCGGCACACACCTTAAAGGTTTCCGCGCTTCCGGCCCATATCCCATGATGCTTGAAGTATCGCTCTCCGATAGCAATAATACCGCCACACTCAAGACACTTGTGCGTCTTGCG
>CAJBSZ010000328.1 GCA_903958395.1 uncultured bacterium
AGCAAAGTTGCACCAAGCGATTCCACCGTATTGCTGGAAGGTGCAAGCGGTACGGGAAAAGAGGTCTTCGCAAATTATCTCTACAAAAATTCCCCCCGTGCGGAAAAACCATTCGTGGCGCTGAACTGCGCGTCGATACCGGACACCTTGATCGAAAGCGAATTATTCGGACATGAAAAAGGTGCCTTTACCGATGCAAGCGCAATGCGCCAGGGTTTGGTAGAGATCGCCAACGGCGGCACATTATTTTTAGATGAGATCGGCGAGATCACTCCGGTGTTCCAGCCAAAGCTTCTTCGTTTTATCCAATCGGGCGAATACCGGCGCGTGGGTGGAAATAAATCGCTGAAATCCGACGTGCGGATCATTTCTGCTACGAACAAGAATCTCTTCGATGAGGTGACGGCAGGAAGATTTCGTGAAGATCTGCTCTACCGGCTGAATGTCATTACGCTTCACCTCCCTTCCCTTCTCGAACGAAAGGACGATATCCCTCTGTTGGCGCAGAACATTCTGATACGAAAGAATAAACTGCGCGAGAAGAAGGAACTTCACCCGGAAGCGCTCGAAGCACTGAAAGAATATCATTGGCCCGGAAACATCCGAGAGTTGGAAAATGTACTTGAACGTGCGATCATTCTCAGCACGGATGAAATCATTCGTCCTAAAGATCTTCTGCTGCCGCAGCAATTGAATATGAAACAATCGGGTTCCGGCAACGGTAATCAAAAGATCGGTTCTGCCATTTCGCTTGACGAACTGGAAAAAGAACATATCGGTGCCGTTCTGATCAATACAAAATGGAATAAAAATCTTGCCGCTAAACTGCTTGACATCTCCTTGAAGACGTTGTACACCAAGATCCAAAAATATAATCTGAAAGAAGAATAGTTTACCAACAGCACTATTCTTCCCTCCTCAATTTTTTTACGCATCCCGATAGAAATACAGCAGTTCAAAAATATTTTTGCATCCTTTGTTAACACTCCCGAAATATTTCCCGCTAGCACCGATCTATAGCCTTTGGCTAAACTTCCCTTTTCTGCCTTTTCAATGGTGTAGCAAGCCGCCCTAATGTCACCAGTTGTTCCCTTCATAAATTCATGACCTGTCCGAATATCTTTTTCTTCCCGGAAACCTCCTGAAAAACCAAGTTCTCATTAGGCAGTTGGGCCGCACCAATGTTACCCGCCGTATAGACATTTCTTAAGGATTGTTCAGGCAAATTACCATCGTATTAGCGTTCATCGTTGATTTATCCTCTGCGGATTAGCGCATGGTCCATTTTTTGGCTGACCATTTTTCTGTTTAGATGAAAACAATGCAAATCTTGAAGACCAAAAACGCTCGAAAAAAGGCACTTTGCTGATCGGAATTTTCAGCTTTTCATCCCCTTTCAACTGCACCTCCTTATTTGATATTCCGCAAAAACCCCTGCCAATAGCTCCTATTCTTACCCATCTATTGCTTTGTAATTTCTACAATTCTTTGGTCATCTCGTAAAAAAAACACCCTCCAAAAAAGAAAATCTTCAAAAAAGCCAATAAAATCGAATGGTTTTTCGTTGGCACTTGCATTGCCGAAATATATGGCATGAAGACAAGAACAATGAAAAACTTATTCATATATTTTCTGCAGGCAGCGATCGCAATGTCTACAATGGTGTATTCTCAGGGATTTGATCTGATGAATGTTCAGCCGTCGAGCAAGCTTGCAGTAAGTTCGCAATTCACCATTACCAAAAGCGGAATTGAACAATATCGGACCACTTCAACAACAATGCCTTTTGCCGTTATCACCGGCGACACCTTACTTGTTGCAAAAGAACAGAATACAACATCAGTAATCAGCGGAGGATCCATGCCGACAACATCTGCACTTCAACAGAATTACCCCAATCCGTTCAACAGCTCTACGGTCATCCGGTATTCGGTGAACGAGATGAGCGACGTAACGATTAAGGTATTCGATATGACCGGCCGCGAAGTAACCACGCTGGTAAACGGAACGAAGCAGAACGGTATGTTCAGCGTTGGATTCTCCAACAATAACATCGCTTCCGGAACATACATCTACCGTATGACGGCACATAACAACAGCGGAAAGACCACCGTTGAAACAAAAAAGATGGTTGTCCTGAAATAACTATGAAAAAAATCATTCTTACGATCGCTGTTTTATTTTCCATGGCCGCCGCACAGCAGCTGGTTGTAAAAACAAACGGCGAGATGAAAAAGATCTCTGCCCTCACTTCGGGGATCGCCGTTTCTTCCGTTGACAATTCCATCATCACTTCAGAATCTCAAAATGAAATTATACGGCTGATTATCGAACTAAAAACACCGTCGCGTGCAGAACAGAGAATCAGCGGCAAAGTTTTTTCAAAAACTACCGCCGATATGACCAGGCAAAAAATTATCTTGGCGGACGAAGCAACAAAAATAGAACGTGTGTACGAGAACATTTTTAGCGGGTTTGCCGTTACAACAAAAAGGGAGAATATTCAAACCATCGCTTCCATGCCCGACGTCAAATCGGTCTATCCGGATGTGATCGTGAATACGGTTCCCTATTCCGTGAATTCGGCAACTCAGAATATCCCGAAAAGTTCAACGTCGGTTGCTACGGGAAAACATGTCCGCATCGGCATCATCGATACCGGCATTGATTATAACCATGAAGCGCTCGGCGGAGGATTCGGTCCCGGCTTTACTGTTGCGGGGGGATACGATTTTATCAACAATGATCCCGATCCAATGGACGACAACGGACACGGCACTCACGTTGCAGGGATCATCAGCGGAAATTCTTCAACGATCACCGGAGTGGCGAAGGATGCCGCTCTGTATGCGTATAAGGTTCTCGATCAAAGCGGCAGCGGTTCGGCATCATCGGTGATAGCCGCAATTGAACGGGCGATGACCGACAGTATCCAGGTATTGAACCTGAGCCTCGGCACTCCTTCCGGATCCTCGGACGATCCTTTAACATCAGCGGTGAATCGTGCCGTACAATCAGGAATGATCGTGGTGGTTGCCGCAGGAAATACCGGCGAGTATTCAACGATCAATTCTCCCGGCATCGCGGAATTTGCATTGACCGTTGGAGCAACCGATGCCAATGCGATCGCTTCCTTCAGTTCCAAAGGTCCCGAGACAGAAAATTACCGCATTAAACCGGATATTGTTGCGCCGGGAGTAAATGTTCTCTCCGCAAAAAAGGGAGGCGGTTATGTTCAGATGAGCGGAACATCGATGGCCACACCGTACGTTACGGCCATTGCCGCCGGAATGAAAGAATTGCACCCGGAGTGGAGCGCCATGCAGGTGAGAGACGCCATCGTTTCCAACGGTGTCGATCTCGGCACATCGTTATTTTCTCAAGGACACGGCAAGATCAGCGAACGCACACTTCTCAGCAGCGTTTTTTCAAGTCCGGCTCAACTCAGTTTTGGATTCAACTCGCCGGCCGAAGCAACGTGGAAACAGCAGCGGAACATAACGCTTTTTAATAGAAGCGCTGAACCGCGGACATACCGGCTTGTCTTTTCCTCAACAAATCCTGCTCTTCAATTCCGTTTTACCCCCGGACAGGTCGCTATCGCCCCACAGAGTTCGGCAGAAATCGCGGTAGAACTGGAGACGAACAATTTATTTCTGAGCAACAATAGCGCATTCGAAAACGGATATTCCGGGAAACTTCTTGCCGTTGGAAGCGCCGATACGATCACCATTCCGTTTGCATTCTTTAAGGGACCGATGCTGCAGATACATTTTAACGAGGTTCCCTGGCTGGTATTGATACATAACAGGAATAATTTTTCAAAAACGCTCTCGCCCAAAGTGAACTCTCTTTCCCTGATCGTCAAAGAAGGAACATATGACATCGTCACCTCGTTCTACGGTTCCCGGTATGTTGTTACGGAAGAGATCACCGTAGCGGGAAAATCCGCCGTGGACGTTACCAGTACAGAGGCCGCTTTCCCCGTATCTTTTCAGCCGATCAATGAAAAAGGGGATCAGTTGAATCTTGGAGGATTGAACGGAACATACAGTTATCTGGAAGCATTCGTACATCAGCCGACAGGATTTGCCATCGTCGGCATGGGAGGGGGAAAAACAACCGCGTACAGCAATCGGGCAAAATATTTTTCAAAGGTGAGCAAAAATTATACATACGGCTATTCCATGACATTGCAGCCGAACAATCATTCATCATATACGTATGATCTCATCGTAGATTCAGGCATCACCTCTGCCAGACCAATTGTCTTTCGTTCCGGCGATATGAAACATATTGATGTTCATTACAATCTTGACGCAACTGTTCAACGCGCATTTCCGGTAACATGGACAACCTATATCGGAAAATTTTCTTCTCTCGGAGTGACGTTCTATGATGGAAATTCTGATCCGCTCACATTCCCGTTCTTGCAGGAATCATATTACACGCAGCGGACAAAACAATTCCCGATCTTCCATCAACGCGAGGCGTATAGTTACTGAGTGCCGTTCAAGAAATGAAATACAAGCCGCCGGAGTTTTCTCCGCGGCAGAGAATAACAGAAAAGCCGGCGATCGCCGGCTTTTCTGTTATCAGAATTTTGCAGGAATCTCGCCGGGAATAAATTTCAACGATTCGGAGTTCATGCAATACCGCAATCCCGTGGGCCGCGGACCGTCGTCGAATACGTGTCCCAGATGGGCATCGCATCGCGCACAGTTCACTTCAACACGCCGCATGCCGAAACTCAGATCGGTCTTTTCCTCAACATGATCTTTCCTTACCGGTTGGAAGAAACTGGGCCATCCCGTTCCCGAATCGAACTTTGCATTCGAAGCAAAGAGCGGCAGGTCACAGCAGACACAGAGATAGATCCCCTCTTTTTTGTGATCATAAAATGCGCCGCAGAATGCCCTTTCCGTCCCTGCCTCGCGGGCAACGGCATACGTTTCCGGAGAAAGAATTTTTTTCCATTCTTCTTCGCTCTTAACAACCTTGGGCATTCCTTTCGTATAGACATCCTTCAAATACTCGGCGATCGGTTTCATTGTGGCATCCTTCTCTGTGGGGGGAGATTTTCTTTTTTGGATCATGCTGGCAAGCGGTTTTTCCGCAAATGCGGCAAAATACACCACGGCCATCAGGCCGGCAAGCAGTAACCCTATAATGATATTTTTACGGTTCATGTATCTGCGATCCTTTCACCCGTATAACACCGGAACCGGTCAATATGTTCTCCCGGCACAGAAGATATTTAAAACAGAGAAACCGGTCTAAGCCGGTTTCCTGCAATTTCTATGTCTGAATCGATCAATGGATCTTGGTTGACGGCGGAGTATGAGGTTCAAAACTATCGGCGATGCCGTCCAGAATGTGAACACGTGCGCGGATCTCATTCAGTTTCTGCATAATGCCCATGATCCGTTCGCTGCTGTTCTCCGCCAGCTCGGTCATGAATTCTTTGATGCTGTCATCATCGCATTGCTGCAGTGTCTCTTCGGACAAACGGACGATCTCTGATTCCAATTGGAGAGCCTTCGTCAATGCATTACAGGTGTTTCTGCAGTTGTGCTCGCAATAAAAATCGTTGAGTTTCATACGACCTCCTCTTTTTGGACGGACTGCACATGGGAAGATGCAAAACGCTGCCCGGCATATAATGCCTCCTCGTTCAACGGGATAAGATGATGGTGCCGTTCCGGAAGTACTTCCTTCAACGCAAGAAGAATATTGGAAATGCTGACGATCGGGCGTCGTTCCAGAAATGCTCCCAGAAGGATCATGTTCGCGACCTGCTTCTTTCCCATCTTCACTGCCTCGGCGGTTGCCGGAACCATTAATATCTCGATATCCGTACGGACGCTCGGCGTAATGATCGTGGATTGTTCGCATAACAGTAATCCGCCCGGTTTCACTTTTGCATCGAACTTGTCGAGCGACGGCTGATTCAGCAGTATCGCCGAATCGAACATGGTGACGATCGGTGAACTGACCTTTTTCGGTGAAACGATGACAATGCAATTCGCCGTACCGCCGCGCATCTCCGGTCCGTACGCAGGCATCCAGCTGACCTCTTTTCCCTCTTTCATTGCAGAGTAGGAAATGATCTGTCCCATCGAGAGGACACCTTGTCCGCCGAATCCTGCAATGATAATTTCCTGATTTTGTACCATACTATTTTTCCTTATCATTTCATTGAAACGGGAACTTTAATATCGCCCAGCGGGTAAAACGGGAACATGTTCTTTTCCATCCACTCATTCGCTTCCACCGGCGTCATCTTCCATCCCGAAGGACAGTTGGAAACCACCTCGATGAAACATGTTCCTTTTTTTTGTTTCTGAATTTCGAACGATGCTTTGAATGCTTTCTTTAATTTTCGTACCGCTGTCGGCGTGTGCACGGCATGCCTGGCAACATAGTATGCTCCCGGAAGTTGTGCAACCATTTCCGTTATCTTCAACGGATAGCCCATAACATGTTCATCTCTTCCGTACGGCGATGTCGATGTGACCATTCCGCATAAGGATGTCGGCGCCATCTGGCCGCCGGTCATTCCATAGATACCATTATTTACAAACACCATCAGGATATTCTCGCCGCGGTTCACTGTGTGAATCGTCTCGCCGGTTCCAATCGCCGCCAGATCACCGTCACCCTGATAGGAATACACATATTTTTCCGGAAGAACTCTTCGTACGCCGGTCGCTACCGCGCTTGCTCTTCCATGCGGCGCTGCCTGCATATCCACGTTCATGTAATGATAGGCAAAGACGGAGCATCCCACCGGCGCAACGCCAATGGTCTGTTCGGCAATTCCCATTTCTTCAATCACTTCCATCAAGACCTTATGGACAACGCCGTGACCGCATCCGGGGCAGTAATGCATTGGTGTTTCTGTCAGCGTCGCCGGTTTTTGATAGACGGTTTCCATCAGATCGCTTACTGTCATGCTCATAAATACCCCGCCGATTGGTTCAGATTCTGTTGTTTTTCCGACATTGCTTCCACTTCCAGCATGATCTCTTCGGGTGTGGGAATCATTCCGCCCATTCTTCCTTTGAAATAGACCGGACATTTTCCATTCACGGCCAGACGGACATCTTCCACCATTTGCCCTGCGTTCATTTCCACCGTCAGGAACATCCTCATCGGATCGGCAAACGAAGCAATGATCTCCGTCGGGAACGGATACAATGTGATCGGGCGAATAACGCCGACATTGATCCCCTTTGCCCTGGCAATATCCATTACCTTGTTGCAAATGCGGGCAGACAAACCGAAGGCCAGGGATACGGCGGAGACCGCCGGCTCCAGGGATGGGGATACGGCGGAGACCGCCGGCTCCAGGGCGGGGGATACGGCGGAGACCGTCGGCTCCAGGGATGGGGATACGGCGAACCCGCCCGCAACGGGCTGGGCATCGCGGGCTCCAGGGAGCGCTCCTGGCCCAGCGCCGCGGCGCCTCACTTGGCCGGGTCCGCCCCTGGCAGGATAGCGAAGTGGGTGAACCAAAACTCCTGGCCGCGTTGGAACTTGGTTGGCGAACGGAAGCGGAAGGAGTAGAGCGCCTTGGCGTCTGGGAACGGGGTGCGGAGCTGGCGCGCATCGAGGGTGATCTCATGCCACTGGCCGTCGTCGAGCAACGCGGCGGGTGGGAACGCTGGATTGGGCGGTGGCGGAACGGCCGCCGTGGCGGCCAGCACGACCGAGCGCTCGCCCGTCTGGCCCGGGCCGGGTAAGGCCGAGACGCAGGCAGTGACCGGTATCCCCGCCGGGATGCGGTAGGCGAAGCGGAGCAACGGGTGTGTGTCGACGTCCCACGGCCAGGGACAAAGGGTCGCCTCCAAAGCGACGTTGTCCGCCTCGGCAAACAGGCGCACACACTGTTGGCCGTAGGGGCTGTCGGCGGCGATACGTTCGGCGCTGAGGTTGCTTCCAGGAATGTCGAATCGGCCCCAGTACCAGAGGGTGGCCCACGTTTCCAGGCTCGCGTCCTCGAAGTCGGCCACGACCAGCGGTTCCTTGGCGCCGACCGCCGGGCGCCGCACCCCTGGGGGGATGGTCAGTGGTCTGAACCAGTCCGCGCCCGCGGCGTCGGCCTCGAGTGCGCCGAGGTCTGGGGCTGTCCCGGCATAGGGCAAGCTCACGGGTGCGCCAGCGAGGCAGGTGAGGCGCCGGTCGAGTTTGAGCGTGTTGGCCGTCCGGTCCGTCTGGAGCACGCGCGCCAGTTGCGGGGGCGTGCCGATCATAATCAGGTCGCCCATTTCGCCCTCGATCCCGAATCCGTCATAGAACCAGCGCGCATCATCGAGGTGGAGGACGTCGTCGTTGGAGTCTTCGGTGAGCACCGCCAGCGGCGCGCCGCGGTCCAGGCAGGGGCTCCCGGCGGCGAGGCTGTAGTCGTCCGTCTCGGGTGCTGCAAAGCCAGGCAGGGCGTCGAGGTTGTCCCGGAATCGGGCTGGGTAGTGGGTTTCGGCCGCGGCCACGGTGAGTGGCAGGAGGCGGCGCTGGGTGGGGTCCCATTGGATGACGACCTCGGCGCCGGGCGCCTGGCCACAGAGGAGGTTGCGTACCCAGCGGTTAGTGGGGGCGATGTCGGTATCGATCCGGAATGCCGCCGAGCCTCCGGCCAGGGATTGGGCAAAGAAGATGTTATTCTGCCAGACGGTCCCCGCGATGCAGTCGGGGCGGTTCGTGGGCGCCGACAGTCCCCAGGCGTGACCGCCATTGCCGGCAAAGGTGTTGTGGTAGACGCGGGTATCCTTCAGTATCCAGTCTGGGTAGTCGCCATACTTGTAGCTGTAGGAGTGGATGACGTAGTCGCGGTTGCGCACCGCCAGGTTGCGGCGCACGATCCCATCGGTCAGTAGAATCTTGGAGCCCGCATCGGCCGAACCCGAGCCATGGCAGTTTTCGGTCAGGATGTTCTCCTCGAACAGGCACGGGGTGCAGTTGAACAGCGAAAAGAGTCGTCCCCACTCGGCATGGAAGACATTGCGCCGGATGACATCGTTGGTGGTCAGCAGCCAGGTTGCGGGTCCGTGCCCGGCCTTGCTGAAATCGTTGCCCTGGACCACACAGCGGTCGCAGTGGTCGAGGGTAAGCATGTCACCGTGCAGGACCAGATTACGGTGCAGGAGGAGCTGGCGGGTGAAGACGTTGTCAAGGATGCGCACGCCGCGGCAGTTGGCGACGCGGAAGGCGGTATAGCTGCCCCGGCTTTCCTCGAAACGGCACCCGCGGACGATGATGCGCTCCGACTTCTCCAGCGTGGCCCAATACCCGTCGGTCGGGCGCACCGCCAAGCCGTCAAGCACGATGTCGGTACGATCGCGGAGGACGATGGCGGGTGCCCGGCGCAGGCCGCGCAGTACGGCGGTCAGCGGCGCCGCGGCGCGGAAGACGATGGGGTGCTCCGGCGTACCGCGGTTCCGCGGCGCGATCTGGCCTTCGTATTCGCCCGCGAGGAGGGTGATGGTGTCCCCGGCCACGGCGGTGGTGTTGGCTTTGTCGAGGGAGCGCCAGGGCGCCGTGAGGGAGCCAGGGGCCTGGTCGTCTCCCTGGGGCGAGAGGCAGTACTCCGCGCCGCCGGCCGCCGAGCAGACCGCCAGCAACATCCCGGCCCGCAGGCCGAGCCCAATTCCGCCAATCCCAGACCAGGGCGTCAGCATGTCGTTACTCCAAGAGCACTGGGTTACGGCCCAATCTGAGAGACGCGCTCCGACGTGGTTTCTACGCCACCACTCCCGCGGCTGGCCACCCTCACCGCGCTCGGCATTCCAGGCTGACACTGCCAGCCTGCAACCCCTCGGCTTTGGCCGTGAGGCGGAACGGTCCGGGAACCGCGCCGGCCTGCAGGATCACCTGCGCCAGTCCGTTGAACAGGCTGCGCTGGGTGGCTTTGTCAGGTTCGTGGCAGTTCGGGTCGCCATTGCCCACGCCGAGGATCGCCGCCGGACCGTCAACACTCAAGCGCACCAAGGGCGCGGCGGTCGGGCAGAAACGACCCTGCGCATCCACGGCCCGGAGGGTCACCGGCATGGCGTCCGCGCCGTCCGCCCAGAGCGCCAAGCGGTCGGGAACGAGCTCCAGGGCGACCGGCGCACCCACCGTTACCTGCACCCTCTCGACGCTCTGCCCGCGCCACTCGCCGACGGCGCGCAACTCGCCGGGCGCGTAGGGCACCTTCCACTCCACCATGGCAAAACGGTCGACGTTCTGGCGGCCCCGTGACTGACCGTTCAAGAACAGCGTCACCGTGCTGCAGTTGGTGAAGGCCATAACGCGCCGTTCCTGCCCCTCGCAACCGGGCCAGGTCCAGTGCGGCAGCAGATGCAGCACCGGCTGGTCGTCCACCCACTGTGCCCGGTGCAGCCAGAACTTGTCCTTGGCGAAACCGCAGGTATCCAGCGCGCCCCAGTGCGAGTGGATGCTTGGCCAGTGGTGTGGCGCGGGTTCGCCACGGTAGTCGAAGCCGGTCCAGACGAAGATGCCCGCGATGAAGTCGCGGCTGGCAATCTCACGCCAGGACCCGCGCCCGGTGTTGCCCCAGCCGGCTTTCTGCTCGTCGTAGTTGTCGAACACCTGCGCTTGCGCGTCAGTATGGTAGACGCCTCGCGTCGAGAAGGCGCAGTCATTTTCGCTGGCCACCGCCGGGAGTTTGGGGAACCGCGCCCGAAACTCGTCGTACTGCGGCTGGATGTAGTTGATCCCCATGACGTCCACCACCGCCGCGACGCCATCGGCGGCGAGGATGCCGCTGTTCAGCGCTGCCGTCACCGGCCGGGTGGGGTCCAGCGCCTTCACTTCCCGCGCCATGCGGGCCGCGATCCGTCGGCCCTGGTCGGTGCCCTGTAACGGCTCTTCGTTGAACAGCGACCAGAGCACGACGCAGGGGTGATTGCGGTCCCGGCGGACCATCTCGCGCAACTGTGCCAGGCACTCGGGGGAGCTGTTGAAATGTCGGTTCTCGTCCATCACCATCAGCCCCAGCCGGTCGCAGGCGTCGAGCAACTCCGGCGCCGGTGGGTTGTGGGCGCAACGGTAGGCATTGGAGCCCATCTCTTTCAGCCGCCGGATGCGGAACTCGTGCAGCGCGTCTGGCAGGGCGACCCCGACGCCGGCATGGTCCTGGTGGTTGCAGGTGCCCTTCAGCTTCAGCGACTGGCCGTTGAGCAGGAAGCCGCGCGCCACGTCAAAACGGAGGCTGCGGAAACCGAAGGTGGTCTCCTGCCGTTCGAGACAGCTCTCATCACGCCACAGCGTCGTTTCGAGCGTGTAGAGGTTAGGCGAGTCGGGCGACCACAGGTCAGGAGCGCTGATTCGGCATTGCCCGTTCACCTCGACCGTCTGGCCTGGCCGAACCCGCGCCAGAGCCTCGGCGGCCCCCAGCTCGACTCCGAGCCGCAGCACGCGCCAACTCACACGGCAGGTGGCAATGGCGGCGCTATCATTGCGCACCTCGGTCGAGATCTCGGCACCCCAATCCTCGCCTGCCTGCGTTGGGTTCACCCACACGCCATGCCGCGGTACGTACAGCGGCTCCGAGAGCTCCAGCCAGACGTGCCGGTAGAGGCCCGCTCCTTCGTACCACCAGCCCTCGAACGGCACCGCATCGACACGCACCGTCACCACGTTCAGCGGCTCGCCATAGACAACCACGTCTGAGGCGTCTGCCTCAAAGCCGGTGTAACCGCAGTGATTGCGCACCAGCACCTGGCCATTCACCCAGACCGTGCAATGTGTGGCCACGCCGTCGAAGAGAAGGCGCACCACCCGGCCACGCTCCGCCTCGTTCAGCCGGAACTGCCGCCGGTACCAGGCCACCCCGCGCGGCTTGTAGCCATGATCGGCATTCTCGCGGGTATCGAAAGGCTGCTCGACCTGCCAATCGTGCGGCAGGCAGACGCGCCGCCAGGCAGAGTCATCGTACTCCCAGCCCGCGGCGCCAAGGGCCCGGCAGGCTTTGGCAGCGCCGTATGTAGCGCTGTGGTCCGCCGTCTTCGGGAAGGGGATGTCGCCAAGATGAAAGGCCCAGCCCTCATCGAAGCGCATCCTCCGGCGCCTTGTACACGGGTTGCCGTCCATTCTTGTCCTCCTCAGCAGTGAACCTGGCCGTGCAGATTCCGGCCGCGCGCCAGCGCCAGGTCGGCTGCCGCCCGTGCCAGCCCGATGAGCTTGATACCCCGGTCCACCGTGTGCCGGTAGATCGTCTCCATCTCATTCCAATCAGGCTGCGACATGGCGATGGCGTGCAGATGGCGCAGGCCGCACATCCGCTCGATGTAATGGTCGCCACGACCGCAGAAGTGCTCCGCGCCGCCGCCGAAGCTGTCCAGCAGGCGCTGCTTGTAGGGGGCGATGAACTCGTCGAACATCGCCGGCGACAAGTTCATGGCCGAGTCGTCACGCAGCATGATGTGGCCGCCGTGCATCATGGACCAATGCGAGTCCAGGTCGCCCGGCATGGGCGGCACGATCTGCTGCCAGCGCCGCAGAAACGCGGTGTAGCTCTCGACGATCAGGGCCAGCAGCCGATGCACCAGCGTCGGGTTGTCCAGCAATTCCACAAACATGCCGCTGCCCCAGAGGACCTCGCTGACATCCATGGGCCCTTGCAGGTCAGGGTGGTAAATGTGTACGTACTTCCGCAGCTTGGGATAGTCCGCCAACGCCGCGATGAAGCGTCGTCCCATCTCGAATACCCGCGGGCCGAAGCCCTGAGTGAAGTCCGGTACGCCAGCGTCCAGCAGCCGCCGAATGCCGTCGGTGCCACCCTCAACCGGCTCGCTGGTCGGCAGGGTGTTGTAAGAGTCGTCCATGATGAACAGCTTCACGCCGAAGACGCTGGGCAGGATGCTCGAGCCATAGTTGCAGCGCACGTCCAGTAGCGCCCCGGAGCCCGCCGCCAGCGCCGCCGAACAGCCGGCAAGCTGCTGTAACAGCATCCGGTCGAAGTCCGCCAGGGCTTCGTTCACCCGTACCGGCGGCCAGAACACGCCCGCCGGCGCTTTCCGGGCTCGCTGCGGCAGAAATAGGTCACCCCGGAACTGCCCCGTGCTGAACCCGCGCCACTGAGCCATCAGTTCGTCCTCAACCGCCGGGTCGAGACGAGTTTCCAAGTCTTGTAGGAAGGGTTTGATGTCGGTCATGAGAGCCTCGCGAAAAGGGGTTATGCGCTCCGGCCATCCCCCAAGGAAACAGAGAGATGGGGTACTTGGCTATGGAAACACGGAATATGGCATGTGGTCGCGCGGATGGCGAGTCGAATGGGCCGACCGGGGCGCAGGTCAGTTCCGTAGGTCATGACTACTCAGAAGCTGTGAAGACATCGGGGTCGGAATCGGGATCGGGATCGTGCCTGGATGAATTACGTGAAGTGGCTGCGGACGGCATCTCTAATCCGCCTCGCGCCAGACGGGGCCAGGCGTGGAGCAGCGGTCGGCTCGACCGTCCTAATCCGCCTCGCGCCAGACGGGCGCCAGGCGTGGAGCAGCGGTCGGCTCGACCGTCCTAATCCGCCTCGCGCCAGACGGGCGCCAGGCGTGGAGCAGCGGTCGGCTCGACCGTCCTAATCCGCCTCGCGCCAGACGGG
>CAJBSZ010000329.1 GCA_903958395.1 uncultured bacterium
GCATGACCCCGAAAAAATTGCCCCTGACCCTGATTCTGTCTCCGGCATTAACCGGGTATACGACTTGCATAAAATCATTGTGGTACGTATAAGAGAGGTCGTTGAAATATCCGCCGTAGTACTGTGAATAACCATTTGCTTGCATACTCGCAGATGCCGCTGTATGTATGCAGGTGGCTTTAACCGGAGTTAATCGGCTACTTACAGGGCCATTTTTCATGGCATGGATTGGGGCGGGCGGGGGGGATGAATTACTTTTGGCAGGAATTTGGGAATAAGCCTGTTGCAAACCCGATAAAAAGGCAATCAGCAATACATATTTCATAATGGCTTTTCGCTCTCTGGCCTCTTTGGGGAAAGGCTCAAGTTGGAAAACGGAAATCGGACGTCAAATCGTGTGCGCACAACCTGTTCACGTGGGTCTCGGGGTCGTATCGGGACATCGAGACATTTCATATTCCACTCACACCTGTATCAGCCGAAACTTTCCGGAGGATCGACTTCAACTTCCGGTCGCAGGACAGGCGTTTTTTCATGCGCTGGATCGCCTTGGACGCGGCGGCCGATTCTGTGCCCGCGAGGGAGGCCAGTTCTGGGATCGACAATCCGCAGTTCATCCGCGCCACATAAAGCGCCAGATCACGCCCGTAATCGCCCTTCTTGTCGGCGAACGACGCCCATTCTTCCCCTTTGACAGTCTCAATCGCCTTCACCACCTCTCCGAACGGCAGCAGCCGCCTCCATGCTCTGGCGTTTGTGTCGCTCTTGGCCGACGGCGGAACCTTCCGCCGCAACCGCTCGATAAAGGCTACCCCGCCCATCGCGACGGCGGCGGTGATTTGTGCAAACGCACCCTCCTCGACGCCCTGCCTCAGATAGTCCTCAAGATAGCGCCTGTAGTCAGCCTTGGCGTCTTTGCCCTTCTCCGTCCCAGCGCGCTGCCACAGGTCCTCGCACGTCAGCCACTCCGGCCTAGTCGCATAGCCCGCGTAGGCCGGATACGAACTCCAGCGGTGTCCCCTCAGTTTGGCCAAGCGAGCTTTCACCTGCTCTCCTGTCGGCTCCACCGGCAAAAAACCGGCCTTCTCGCGCTCACGATCCTCTTTCCCGAGCCCCAGCGCCTCCACACGCACGGGGTTCAGGTGGACATACACGCTGCACGCCAGCGCCCACGAGCCATCCCCATCCACTGGGATACCCCTGTACCGCTGCTGGAACAGCGGCCCCGTGCGGTCATGCCCGGCGTTGTACCATGCGGCGTAACTCACATTCAGCCACTGGAGAGCGCGGCTTGCGTTCGCATTGGGTGTCTCGATCAGCAGATGGTAGTGGTTGTCCATCAGCACATACGCATGAAGGATAATCCCATACCGTTCCACCAGCCCCTGCAGCAGTTCAATGAAATGCACCCTATCGCGGTCGCCGGAAAAGATCTCCCGCCGCCCCATGCCGCGCGTGGTAATGTGGTACCAGCCACCCTCAACGTTGTGTCTGATCTGCCTAGCCATGCTGTGAATGTTACCCAATCAACCAGTCCAAAGCAACCTCGTTTGTCCTTATGTCCCGATACGACCCCAATGCA
>CAJBSZ010000330.1 GCA_903958395.1 uncultured bacterium
GTGTTCATATTGAATCCCCGACACTCACCCTACGCGGCGGCGGGCTCGTAGCGCCCGCACTACCTGAAATATCTATGGCTTCACACTCTGAAACTCGGCCAACTTCGCTTCATCCACGCCCGTCGGCCAGCCGCCATCCTCCTTCGCCGCGGCAACGATCCTGTCAAGCAAAGCATCCCAGCCTTCTGGTTTATCGGGATAAGTGGATTTATTGTTGCGCCAGATGATTGTTGAAGACCCGTTCTGAGAAGGAGCCGGATCATTACCAAAACCCGAATCCGTAACTTTGCGTGACCATGACTGCCCCTTATTGTGCATTGATGAATTATCGTGCCAGCGACGACTCCGGCTCCAGGCCCGATTACCTTCAACCCGCGCGTCTGGCGTGCCGGTGTCAAGATAGATATCGATGAACCGGCCGTCCTTCATCACGTTCTCGACAAACTGGTTGTCATACCCGCAACACCAGGAATCAAGCCCGGCCGCATCGGTCATCTTCTGCATATAGCCGTTAAGCACATTATGCTGGATGCGATTGTTACCCGAATGAGTGAACAGCGACATCACGGCCTGGTTGGGAACCTTCTCCGGCAACTCTTTCTCCCGCGCCTGATACTGCGATTTCCACTCTCCAAAAAGATCGACCAGCCGCCAGCTTTCGTTGTTCCAGTCATGGGCACCAGTGCCCGCTACCATCACCGTCCACATCGCGATCCGGTCAAACCAGTTGAGCGAAATATCATTGCAGCCACTGCCATAGATCATCACCCCGGCGCCGCTGTACGAGGTCTGCCCCACATCATGGATGAAATTGCGCCGGATCACGTTCCACTTGTTGACATCGGTAAGCCCGGGCCCATACCCATTCATCATGATTGCACTGCCGCCAACACGGCCAATGTGGTTGCGGGTCACCCGTACGCGCTGGACATAGTGGTCCATCAGCAGCCCACTCGCCCCGGCATCGAGCAGAGAACAACCGTCGATAACGCAATCAGCGGCATTCCGGACATGCAGCATCCCCTGCGCCGGCGCGAAGTGCCGGCAGAGCCAGTCTTTCGGCCACACATCTTCATGCATCCAATCGGTATACCGAAACGTCAGGTCTCGAAATTCAACGAAACTGATCGGATTCTGCCAGTTCTGCGCCTCTCCTTCTCCCTCAATACGGACAAGCGTATAAAGTTCTGGAACCACCACTTTTTTGCCGTCCATCACACCGTCAGGCGGCCAGTAGTAGACCCGCCCGGCCGCAGAATCAACACACCACTCACCGGGCTCATCCAGCGCTTTCAGGGCATTACGAATGACCGTACTGACCTTGTCGGATGTCTTGAACGGCGCAGTGGGTTTCAGAATTACACTACGGCTATGCATGGTGGCCGTATTACCATCAATGCCCCGCAACACCGGATAGGATGAGAAATACCACTGCGGGAACATGCGAAATTCCACATCCCCGTTCGTTGCCAGACCATCCAGAATCCCGGGCTTGAACTCCACCGCCCAGCCGTTCGTCCCGGGCATACCAACCTTGATGGTTTCAATATGATTGCGAATGCTCTTCCGCTGAACCTCGCTTGGCCATTCAGCCACATTCTGCGAGTTACCGTCTACAAAAAGACAATGGAAACGCCACCCTTTTTTAATGTCGGCGACAAAGAGCTTTCCTTGGGCATTCGTCGTCACGCCCGGAACCGCGTCCGCCAGCTTCTTCCACCCGCTCACGTCCGTGGCGCCGCTCAGTACCGCCTGTTCGCCCGGCGCCGACCGCCACACAACCGGCGCATTCCAATAACCGGAATCCTGGGCCGACAACACGAACGTTTCCTTCAGGCGGTATTCTCCGCCGCGCAGATTAACGGTATAGGCTTCGTGCCTGATCTCTACTTTAGGTCCGTCGGTCGCAGGTTTCTTCTCCTGATCGGTCCGATTAGCCATGTCATCGGTTTTCTTGGCGACAGTCTCCTTGACCTTCTGACCCGGCAACGAGCCCTCCCGGGTCAACCGGTCAGTACGAATTGCCTCGCGCGCCTTTTCCAAGGTCGCGAAAGGTTTCTCCCTTGTCCCGGGATCGGTATCGCTACCTTGCGGCGAAACGAAGAATTCCCCCGCGATGACGTTTCCCGCGAACCACAATCCGCCCAAACCCGACAGCAAAATACGTATGATCATGATCTCCCTTTCGTGTTGAGGGCGGAATAGTAGCATGGCACATCAAGCCCCACCAGCGCCAGCAGGCAGCATATTACTGGACAGTCCAATCGCCATCACTCTCCTTCGGGGAAATAGCAAAAGGCACGTCATTATTAAGTCTGATCAAACAATCACATCTATTGACTTAACTTTGAATTCTTGTCATTCTTAAGTCACTTTTATCAGCGAGAAGATTCGACTTAGAATCGACACAGGAGGCGACCATGTTTGTAGGAAGAGAACGCGAGATCGGGCTTCTGCGCGAGTTCGGCCAGCGCCGCACCGCAGGGCTTGTGGTATGCAGGGGACGACGCCGTATCGGCAAGAGCACGCTGATCGAGGAATTTGGCAAGCACCGCCGCTTCCTCGAGTTCTACGGTTTGGCACCTCGCGAAGACCTTCGTAATGAAGATCAACTCAAACACTTCGGCCAACAAATGGGCACGGCGTTCGGGCTCCCTGCCATGCATTTCGAGAACTGGCATGAGGCCCTCGCCACACTTGCGGGCCTCACGGTGAAAGGCGAAGTCGTCATCCTCCTCGACGAAATCTCGTGGATGGCGTCCAAGGATAAGGATTTCGCCGGAACGCTCAAGGGCGTGTGGGATACCCGCTTCAAGAAGAATGACCAGCTGATCCTGTTCCTGTGCGGCTCCGTCACATCCTGGATCGACACGAATATCCTCAATGACAAGGGCTTCATGGGCCGGGTCTCACTTACCCTCACTGTGGAAGAATTACCGCTCCGGAGTACCAACGCCTTCTGGAAGGGAGGCGGACACATTTCGGCGGCAGAGAAATTGCGTCTACTGTGCGTCACCGGCGGCGTACCCCGCTATCTCGAGGAAATCCGCCCGGATCAGACCGCCGAGCAGAACATCAAGCGAATGTGCTTCTCGCCCGGGGGCCTGCTTTTCACGGAGTTCGACAAGATTTTCAAGGACATTTTCGGTGCGCGCTCCGCCACGTTCAAGCGCCTCGTGGAAGCCCTGTCCGGCGCCCCTCTGGAACCCGGGCACCTCTGCCGCGCGCTGGGACTAAAGCCGACTGGAAGCTTTTCCGAGATGCTGGCGATTCTCGAGGCCGCCGGAATGGTGGCTCGGGACTTTGCCTGGGACACCAAGGGTCGCAAAACCGCCCTGAGCAAATACAGGATCCGCGACAACTACCTGAGATTCTATCTGCGCTATATCGAGCCCGTAAAGGAGAAGGTCGAGCGGGGCCTCTTCCATGATGTCCATCTTGAATCCCTTCCCAACTGGGACACGATCATGGGGCTCCAGTTTGAAAACCTCATCCTCAATAACCTTGAGGCCATCATCCGAATCCTCGACATTTCCCCTGAAAGCGTGGTGAGTGCCGCGCCCTATTTCCAACGCCAGACCCTGCGGCACAGGGGGTGCCAAGTTGACCTCCTGATTCAGACGAAAAATACGTTCTATGTGTGCGAGATTAAATTCCAGAAACGCGTTTCCGCCTCCATCTCGAATGAAGTTACTGAAAAAATCAGCGCGATGCCCGCCCGGAATTCGTATTCCATCCGACCGGTCCTGATCCACGAGGGCGAACTCGCCCCCGGCATCAAGCAATCGGATGTTTTCTGCCGCATGATTTCAGGCACCGACCTTCTGGCCGGCTCTTAAGAACCCCAGCGCATCGGATCAAGCCAGACGATAATTTGTACTCCGCCCCCCGCCCTCATCCCGAACCAGGATCCCTCTTTCAATCAAAGCGTTAACATCCCTCAATGCCGTATCGCTGGAACATTTCGCGAGTTTGGCATATTTTGAAGAGGTAAGTTTTCCCTCGAAACCATCCAGAAGCCGGTTCAGCACTTGGCGTTGCCTTTCATTCACCGGCACCTGCGCATTGATTCGCTCCCAGGTTCTTGCTTTTTTCAAAACGGCGGCCAACCCTTCCTCCGCACCCGCAACAGCGCGACCGAAACAACCCAGAAACCATTCCAGCCATGACGTAATATCGGTTCCACCCTTTTGGCTCTGTTCCAGATTCATGTAATACTGCTTTTTCTCAGATTCGATCTGCGACGACATACTGTAAAACCGTTCCACAGTTCCTTCCGCACGCGCCAGCGCCATGTCGGCTATTGCCCGGCTGATTCGGCCGTTACCGTCCTCAAATGGATGGAGAGTCACAAACCATAAATGGGCAATGCCGGCTTTAAGCACCGGGTCTATTTCCTTCTTATTTCCTTCAAACCACGAAAGAAAGGCCGCCACCTCCCGGGGAATTCGATCCGCCGCTGGTGCTTCATAATGAACCCTCTCCCACCCCAAAGGCCCCGACACTACCTGCATCGGGCCTGCTCCAACCGGACGCCATCCCCCGGCCACGATTTTTCGCATTCCGCTTCTGCCCGCCGGAAACAAGGAAGCGTGCCAGCTGAACAATCTTTCCGTGGTCAAGGCTTCCGCGTATTTCCGGGTTGCATCCAGCATCATCTCAACCACACCTTCAACATCACGACTGGCCTGTATTTCACTTCCAAAATCAAGACCCAACCGGCGCGCAATTGAAGACCGCACCTGTTTGGCATCCAGCATTTCCCCCTCGATGGCACTCGATTTGATGACATCGGCCGTCAGCATGGTCAGACTGGCTTCTGAACGAAGTTGAAACCCCAACCCTTCCATGCGCCCGAGCAATACCCCCTGCCGATGCCGGACATCGGTAAGGAGCGGTAGCAGTTTGCGATCATTCCAGGTTAGATTCGGCCAATCTGATCTCTCATGGATATATTTCATGGCCCTTTTATCCGCTAATCATGCGGTGATTACAACAATAATCACCGCACAATCTGCGGCGAATAAACCGTTATTCACCGCACAGCCCGCAGAAGGCTAGCGTCGCCCGGCCAGGGATGGTGGATGACCAAATCGCTTTTTGTAGGCACGACTGAAATGGAAGGCGCTGGAAAACCCGGTCCGGTCCGCCACATCATCCAACTTGATCCTGCCCGCCATCAGGAGTTGACGCCCGAACTCCAGCCTAAGCCCTTCATGGAACCGTTTGGGCGATTGCCCCGTTGCCGCTGCAAACACATGCCGGAACCGCCGTTCCCCCAGCCCCGCCATGCGCGCCATCTCCCCAACACTCCACAACCGGTCAACCCGTTCATGCATCGCATCAATCACCCGCGTTATGTCCACTTCATGAGGCGGCCGCATCCCGGATTCCGCCACGGAACTCCTCCATCGTTGCAACAACCACAACAACCCTGCCGAGGCCATCCCCCGTTGAACAGGCGCGGTCCGGCGCAATGCCGAAAAAACATCCAGACACATCAGTGACTCCATTCGGGACAAAGGAATTTTGACCGGTATCCAGAACGGAAAGCCCACTGGCCCCTCCACCGTGAATTCAAACCACCAGAAGTGCCAGTCAGGCGCCACGCACCGGTAACGATTCACCCGGACATCCTCGAAAACAAGCAGTGATCCCGCCTCCACTTCCACCGGCTCACCACACTCTCCATAGACCACCCCCTTCCCTCGAATCGTCCGCAGGGCTACCAGGTGCCGCCCCACCTGCCACCGCCGCGCTACATCATAAGACTTATCCGCCCTGACCTGCCAAACGGTCTTGAGCGTAACACCCCCCGCCAACCGGGGATCATCTCCTGCACTGGAACAGCGATTCCACATAATATTGCCGAATTATGTATGCCTATTTCCGTTTTGTCTATTCAGTTCCGCACGTTCACGTCGTATTATTCAAAAGTAACACTGAAGGAGATTCCGATATGAATATGACTCAACACAACGACAAAACACCCGTCGGCATCCACTCACTGGTTCCACGCGAACGGATGAGCACTGGCGCCAGAAAATTGCGCGACACCTACGCACGCATCCCCAATGCCCCTCTCTATCACCGTGAATTCTATATCTGGGACGAAACCCTGGCACGCTGGGCCCAGGAGGGCATGCCACAGGACGTACCCCAGCCTGAACTTTTCGGCTGGGATACCCCAGGCTCATACTCGCTCGGACAACTCGGCTGGTGCGAAGCCGAGTTCGCTCCTCAATTCAAGGTCGAAATACTGGAAGACCGCGGCGAAACCGAACTGGTCCGCGACTTCGCCGGACGGCACGTCCTCTACTTCAAAGGCAGACGCCACGGATTCATGCCGGAATACGTGGATCACCCGGTCAAGGACATGAAGACCTGGACCGGGGACGTGAAGTGGAGAATGAATCCGGATTCCCCTGAACGCTTCGCGGAGCTGCACACCCGCATGAACACAGCGAAGGCGGCGGCCGGAGAAGGTCGAATGATCGTCCAGAACCTGGTCGGGGGCTACATGTACCTACGCAGCCTGATCGGACCGGAGCACCTGCTCTACGCCTTCTACGACATGCCCGAGCTGATCCATGATTGCATGAAAACCTGGTTCAACCTGGCGGACGCCGTCATCGCCCGGCACCAGCAGCATGTGACGATTGACGAAATTTTCTTTGCCGAGGACATCTGCTACAACCACGGCTCTCTGATTTCGCCGGACATGATGAAGGAATTCCTCCTGCCCTATTACCAACAACTCATCACCAACCTGCGCGGACGCCAACTCGACCGGAGCCGGCACCTTTATATCCAGGTGGATACAGATGGATTAGCCGATCCCGTTATTCCGATCTATCGTGACGGCATCGGAATGAACATGATGAGTCCATTCGAGGTTGCCAGCGGCAGCGATGTCCTTGCCACCCGCAAAACATATCCCGATCTGATCATCAGCGGCGGGATAGATAAACGGATTCTGGCGCACTCGAAATCCGCCATTGACGGCATGGTGGAGAACATCCTGCCACGCATGCGGGCAGCAGGTGGTTACATTCCCACCTGCGACCACGGCGTACCGGTGGAAGTCAGCTACGAGAACTATCTGCACTACCGCCAACGCTGCATTGAACTGGGCGGATAATCTTATTCCCCGGCTGCCGCACGGGCATCCGAGGCTTTCCTGCTCAGCGGCGACAGCGGCAACTCAAGCCATGCCAGTCCGAGATCGCGCCCCATGTGGCTCGTGCTGTTTCCGCCGGGAGCATCATAGAACACCGCCAGCCGGTTGCCCACCTTGACCACCGAGGGCATGCCGATGCAGGCCTTCGACCAGGTACAGTTTTGCTTATCCAGCACCACGGCCTTGTTTGCCGGGTCCCATTTGTTCAGATCCTTGCTCCAGTAAACCCAGACGGCGTCGGTGTATTCTTCCTCCCCGAGACCAATGTGGTTGGTGAAAAGAAACCACGTCTTATTGGCCGGCTCGAAATACAGCGAGGAATTCTCGATCTGCTCGGCGATCGGAACGATTGGCTGAGGATCAATCGTCCATGAACCGTTGAGGTCCTTGGCACGCGCGATACTGAGCGTGCGCTTGGGTTTTTGGGCATTGGCAGTGACGCTGAGAAACATCAGGTATTCATCACCCTGCTTTTCGACATGTCCCGGACTGGCCGTCACATCGTAGTACGTATTGGGCTTACAGCTAAAAGGGACCACTTTCGGTTGTTTGATCCATGGACCGGCGAGCGAAGTGCTCTTCGCCTTCATCGTCAGGTAAGGGAAACAAGGAACATGATCCGGCCCAGGACTTGCATTTGGCGTGCCGAGGTAGAACATATGCCACTCGTTGCCGTCATGATAAACCCACGGTGAAGTCGCGGCGGCAGAGTCATTCTCGCCCGGCTTGCCAAAGTTCAGGATCGGCCCTTTCTTTTCCCACGTCTTGAGATCCTTGCTGGTGGCCAGGCAGGCAAGCCAACCTTTGGCGCCTGCCCCATCATAGAAGAGATGATAGACACCATGCTCCTCGAAAATGAGCGCCTCGCGCGCGCCCAGATAATCGCACTGGCCGGGGCCATCACCGTGCTTGAGAATGACACCTTGATCCTTGGCGTCCATGCGCAA
The DNA here is from genome assembly GCA_903958395.1 of uncultured bacterium. Taxonomy (GTDB): domain Bacteria; phylum Verrucomicrobiota; class Kiritimatiellia; order CAIKKV01; family CAITUY01; genus JAABPW01. The sequence continues at coordinate 8,128 of CAJBSZ010000330.1, forward strand.
CGCAGCCGATGGACGGCCATCAGGATAGAGCATGTTCCATATCACAATATTTTTGATTTTACTTTTGTCCTTTTCGCGTTCGGTTCCCTGGTTTTCCCAGTAGCACCGTTCCCCCGTGACGCCAACCGACGCCATTCCCCATACCAACATGACCATCACCTGTCCAATGTTATTGCGCATATCTTTTCCTTTGCTGCGACATCTGAGAAGCTCATCCTATCCAGCCGGAGCAGTTCTTCCCCTTGGCCCTTGAAGGTCAAATATACATCCACACGTCCGGCCCCGTTGGCCAGCTGGCACTCCACATCCTGATAGTCCTCCCAGCCAGTACCGGGAGGCACTTGACATCGCCCCACCAAAGTCCCCTGAACCGCGTTCGTCCGCTCCTCGATCACAGCACCAGCGGGATTGCCACAGGCAACATGGAAAGAGAGCACGGCGTTCCCCGGCACCGAGGCTACCTTGGGATATGCCAGGATACTCCCTTCCTTAAGACCACGGACCTCGTACCCACCCTTTAAACACTGCCGCTTAACCCCGGCCCCGGCCGGCATATAGCCAAAGCCTTCTTGGCGCACTCATTGCCTCCTCCTCTTCTGTTTCAGCCCCGCCCGATCGCACCTCATTCACTCCTGCCGGGTCAACTTACTGGACCGTAAAGGCGTGTTGGTTTCCACACCCTTTCGTGACCCCTGCTTTCCAAGTGACGATCCGACCATCCGGCATCCTGATAGACACAGTGTAGTTACCGCAGAACCCGCGAAAATTCACCTGACCTTTCTCGTCCGTCGGGACATCCAGATTCGTCTTCCATTCTTTCTGGATCAGGTTCAGCAGCCGATTATAGACGGGCTTGGGCTTGTACTCCTTGTTGAGCAACCCGCCATCGGGAAGCCAGATAGCACGATCACTCAACCCCCACCAGTTGATCGAGGCCACAGCAGGATGACCAAAGCAAAGCCGGTAGAACTGCTCCGCGAAATCGGCCTGGGCTAGCTCCGTCCATGTACCCTTGCGCCAGCCCCCGTCCATCTGCTTGCCACTGGACTGCGGGGTGAACTCCGTGATGTGAATAGGAAGACCAAGCCCGCCAAGAAGGTCCAGAGTCTGCCACACCCGCTCCGGCACAAACCATCCTGTTTCCGGGATATGGCCCTGGATGCCAATCCCTGAGATCGGCGTACCGCGCCGCTTCAACTCCGCAACAAGCCGATAAAACCCCTCTCTCTTATCCGAGTAATGAAACATGCCGGCATCGTTGAGGATCAGGTGGGCTTTTGGATTTGCCTCATACGCAGCACGGAATGCTTTGTCGATAAACTCCGCTTCTTTCGTGGCCTGAAGTCCTCGAGCCCATGCCGCCTCGTTGTACACATCCCAGATGCTGATCTCACCGGCAAATCGCCCCACCTCCCGTCTCACCCGGTTGAGCTGAAGATCTATCTTCTGCTTTTTTTCGCCAGCACTAGGGTCAGCCCCTTTGATTTCTGTCTTTTCCCCGGTAAGCATGTCCACTTCGACTTGCGAGGCCGCAGCCACCCATTTTGGCTTACCGGCCGCATGGTGCGGCCATACCAGCGGATGGCCTTTGGTTGTGATCCCTTGCTGTTTGCACCAGGCAAGGGCTTCCTTTAGAGCTTCGTGCTCAGGACAGCCCTGCGTCTTCTCGTAGTGTGCCCAGTAAAAGGGCAGAATCGCGAAGTTGAACAGCCCGCTGAACCGTTCCTTCCAGCGCTCGGCATCAACGAGAGTTGCCGAGAACAAAGGCGCAGCCATTTTACAGAACTCCCTTTGATAACCGCTCCAAAGCGGGCCGGTCAGTTCGAACGCAACGCAGCCGAAGAGGAACTCGTGCTTCGTCTGGCGGATCTGCACCGGAACGCCCGTCAACGGTTTGCCTTGCTCGTCCACAAAGGTGAACGTCGCCTCCGCCTTCCGGTGCTCTTCCGCCCCCTGTTTGGCCCGGGCCAGATACTCCGCCTCGACCTTCTCCCGGTTCACTTCGGGACCCGGAACTGCCGACAGCGGCGGGAATGGCTCTGCCGCCTGAGCGACAATGTTGAACATGATAATCGCAACTACCACCGTCATACGCATGATATTCACGATCCTTTCTATCGCATCTCCACCATACCGCCTCAGCAGAAAAGTCACACCTCGCTTCAGGCTCATTGGTCTTCGCGTTCCCGTTTACGGATTGAAAACGAACGCGATCGAATTCGATGCCTCCCGCAGGCGATTGGTCACGGCCACGGCATAGACAGCGGGTTGCGATTGGTGCAAGGTCGCTTCGCAACCCGCCGTCTTCCCGAGCTGTATAGGCTTCTGACTATAAACATACAGGTTACCGGATCGTGCGCCAGCCGGTCCGTTCAGAACAATCGTCATCCCGCTCCGATCCGTCTTCACTTCCTGAATTTCCGCCGAGCCCATCGAGATGTGCAGGTCGCTGCCAACCAGCACCGGCTCGTTGCCCTTGCCCTGCGCGGTCAGCCGCAACACCACAGAGCCATGTGGCGGCACGTCCGGAATCGTCAATGACTCATCAGCAAGACCAAGATATTTCGAGTCCCAGAAGGAAAAGACATGGAATTTATTCCCCACCTTGTCCAAAGGCAACCCCTTCACCGCGACGGAATTCGTGGCGTTCTCCGGATTGAACAACAGTGCTGAAGCAAAGTTCCCCCAGGGCCGCTCGGCCACGAACCCGAACTGACGATGCCACCAGTCCGTATTGCCGTCAAAGATCCGCCCCTTGTCCGGCGCCGGCGGGAGCATGACCTCCATGATCCGCAGCAGCGGCGTGATTTCGCGCAAGTTGTCCAACTGATCCGAGCAAATCACCAGCCCGGCGTTCAGCCCCACGAAACTCTGCCATGTCCGCCGTTCCGGCGTGGGAAACGCAATCGGTTGAAGCCGGATGCAATCCGGGTCATTCGCCCACCACACGCCGTTGACCACGGCTGCGGCCCCAACCGCTTCTATACCGTTGACCATACCGCACCCGATATAACGCTTGGCATTCCAGTCGAACACGTCCGTGCCCACCCGCGCCGCATCCACATAGCCAAGCGCCGACCGTGCCGCTGTGCCATTACAGGCATTGATATAGACATCCTCACCCAGCGCCTCACGATACAACTTGAAGAGGTCACGCTTCACCTGCATGCTGGTCTTCTTCCGGTCCTTACGGTTCTTGATATCCGGATAGTTGAAATCGATTTTGAAGTAGCGGTACCCCTCCCTGACCAGGTTTGCCAACGCGGTCCGCATGCTCTTTTGCACCTCCGGATCCGTTGAATCCTGCCAGACATCCTTCCCTGTGACGCGGCTCTTGACCGGTGAAATCCAGATCCCCGGAACCAGCCCGGCCTGCGCTATGGTATCAGCAGTCGCCTTCATCCCGGCAGGAAACTTATTCGTGTCCCCACTCCAGTCACCGAATTCTTTTTGCCAACCATCATCAAGCTGGATCGTCTGGATCGGCAAATGCAGACGGTTGGTCACTGTCCCGGCAACAATGCGCTCCACTCGTTTCGCATTGATCTTGGGTCCACCTGTATACCAACTGCACCAGCCCGAAATCGTACCTTTCTTTGTCCTCGCACCGTGCGTTACCGCCACCCATTTGACGAGTTCCGGCATCGCCACATCATACGGATCGGCCAGAATGAGAACCTCATCGGTCTTTCGCGTCTCACCCGGATCCACCACAATATCCGTCATGTTCGCGGCAATCGAAAAGCTGGACACCCCCTCTTTCATTGCATACCGGATTCGCACTTCCGATTCTGCCGGACCTACGGCCCCGATAGACACGCCCCTGGCGCCACGCTCGGTATATAGGGTCATGAAGTCGAGATAGTTGCGCGAGCAATTGGTGGACATATCTCCGGCCTGAAGATACGTGTGATTGAACTGATCCTGGGTTCCCAGTGTACCCATCCGCCAGTCTTTGCCGTCACCCTGCAACGTCAATCCACCTGGCTGGGCACTTATCAGCACCAGTTCCCGCAAATTCACCGGCGTCGTACCGCCGTTCTTGAAACTCGCCTGTAGCGTGAACCCGGGATGATCCTTGAGCTTGCGCACCGTCCACGTCAACTCATGTCCATTCGGGGTTCGCCACTCGAATCGCTTTCCGTCGGCTGGCCCCATCGGGGTTTTTCGCGAGCTCTGTTTCTCTTGTCCGACCACTCCATCGGCCGCCAACGACCAGGTGTTCGTCTTGCCGTTCTCCAGCAAAACCACGGCAGGTCCGGCGGACGAAAGACTGATGCCGGAAGTCCGTAATGACAGCCCCTCTCCCGTTGCCTTCAAATCCAGGGCCGCGTCACCTGCCATCGCCACATGGAACGACAAGCCCACCAACACCGTTACAACGCCACCGACAACCGATTTTCTATTTCGCATACTCCCTTTCTCCCTTGTTTGCGATTTACCGTATCTTGAACACCGAGCCCCGGGGCCAGAGCAGGACGCTCCCATACCGGTCGATCTCCGTGGTATCCTCAATGCCATCCCCATCACGATCACCCGCCAGATCCGCGGGAACCATTGCGCTGATGTTCACATTATCCAGATAGGTCGATCCGGCCGTACCGCTATCCACGCGCAAACCCAGCGCTTGGGTCCTCGCCGCGTTCAGCAGCCGGATGTTCTCCCGCACCAGGCGACCGTTCAGGAACAAAAAGGCTCTTCCCCCGCCATCGCCATACTGGAGCAAGGCCGAGATCCGCCCCCACGTCCCGGTGGCCAGCAATCCCGCCGAAGCGCCCCAGATGTCATTGGAACACACATGCCACCCACCACCGTTCAAGTCGGGATCGTAGACGACCAGCCGGTCGTCCGTGTTGATATACAACATCAGGCTCGCCTCGGGGTCCTCCTCGATGAGCGCGGCATCAGCCGCCGGAATGTGCGCCACCTCGCTGATGGAACATTGCATCCACACCGAGGTGAACGCGGTTGCCTCCAGGACATTCGACAGAACGGTCTGGATGGGAAGCTCGACGGCCACTCCCGATTCGGCGTGAGCATCCGTCACGACAATGTTCGACGACGACGCACCCCACCCGAAGTAACCCATCAGGTTCATGCGCGTCCCCGCCGCGTAACGCTCGAAATCGTCCGTGAACGGAATCGCCGCCGGAACCAACTGGCTATCCCAGGTCGTCCCCAGCTTGAACGTCCCCGTGAAGGTCACGCCACCTATCACCGCCGTAGCGTTGACCACCTGCACCGTCCCCCCTTCGGCAATGGATAAAGCACCCAGGTTAACCATGCCGTTGCTGACCACCAGCAGGCCCCCGCTGGCGACGGTCACGTCGCCCGTCACCGTGAGGACGCCCGACGTCGCATTGACGATCGTGGCCGTCGCCACGGTCACCGAGCCCTGGATCGTCAGGTTCGTCGCGGTCCCGGTCATATTGGTACCCACGAGGGTCACGCCGTTGGACAAGGCGATGGATCCGGCATAACTCCCGTTGCTGACCACGATCCGATCTCCGGCCTGAGCCGCGGCCAGGGCGCCTTCGATTGTCGTGTGATCGCCCGGCACATATCGGATGCCGTCATACACGAATGCCGCCGTGATCGTCCTATCGTTCGTGACGTTGGCGTCAACGTAGACGGCTGTCTTCGTGCCGTACAGCGTTGTGACCCCGGTATTCGTGACCGCGCCCAACACGTAGGCCTCGGATGCCGCCAGGGTGTAGGTGACGTTCGATCCGGACACCACCGTGAACGTCCCCGTCGGGTTGATCGAGCCGCTCCCCGTCGCGGAAACGGTGTTGGTCAACCGCCGCCACGACGTCATATTCCCGTATTGCTCAATCTCAAGGGCATCCACTTTGCCGTCGTTGTCCAGATCCAAGGTCAGGTCTTCGGGTCGGCTCAAGCGAATTGCCACATTATCGAGATAGCTGGTGCAGGCATTTCCGCTTTCGAGGCGGAACTGGGTGAAGTTTGTCTTGGCAGCATCGACATTCCGAAACGGCACCTGATCCAGTAATAGGTGTCCGTTCAGGAAGATGGCGGCGGTCTTTGATGTGTAACACTCGCAGACAGTGATCCGGGGCCAGGTGTTGGTGTTGAATACCGCGGTGTTCGTTCCCAAATAATCATTCGAACACACCAGCCAGCCGTTTTCAGGATGATACACCACCGGGTACCCGTTCATTTCAAAATACATCTGGAACGTGGCGTTCGTATCGACCGCGTCCGTGCCCACTGAGCCGGCGGGAATGTGCTGTGATTCGTAAAGATAACAGTCCGTCCAGACATTGGTGACCGCCCGACCGTTCACCAGATTGGTGGCTACGGCCGAGGACGGCACAGCCACGGCGTTCGAACCCAGGACCTGCCAGACGACGCCGGTCTGGATGACCACCGACTCGGATGACGCCCCCCATCCATTCGTTCCAAGAACCGACAAGGGAGTCCCGTTGGTGTGCCCTTCAAACGTCTCAACCAAAGGCAATTCAGAGAGTGTGAACGCCATCGCCAAGGACGGCGCCAGCGCGGCCACACCTGCAAGCCTGATCCAGATTGTTTTCATGGCAGGTCCCCCCCCGCGCCGAGTTGCGTCGTTAATAAAACCTCAAGATCATTCCCGCATAACCCTTGCGGATCGAGATCGAGCCATTCGATGTGCCCGAGTTCACGATCTGCCACCCGGAAGGCAGGCTGTTGGAAAAGGTCCCTTCACGATTTCCGGTAAAACTCAGCACCGTACAAGTCCCCCCGGCGGGCAGGAGATCCAGATTGGTCGAGGACAGGATTGCCGTGGAGGCGATCGTCACGTTGCCCGTGACGGAAAGCCATGGCGTGGTCCCGCGTCCTGCGTTACCAGCGGCGATTAAGGTTCCGTTCATCACCAAATTGGCCTGCCCCGCCACGCTGCCAATCTTCAGGGTTCCGGCATCTCCGCCAGGAGTCAGCACCGCTCCCGCAGCCACAGTCACCACGCCAGGGATGAAACCTGTGCCCGACAAGATCGCGTTGTTGGTCACCATCACCGTGTTCGTACCCAGGATCCCGTCCACCTCAAGCGTGCCGTTGTTAACCGTCGTTGCACCGGTGTACGTATTCGTGCCTGCCAGTGTCAATTTACCCGTACCCGCCTTGATCAACGAACCGCCCTTGTTGTTGTCGCTCAACACACCGCTATAAGTCATGTCAGCCATATTGTTCACCGTCAAGGCCACGGGCGCCTGCGCGTTCAGGTTGGTCAGAACCAGATTGGAGGCCCCCTTTAGTCCGCCAAACTGATAAGATTGAGAGTTGCCGCCGAACTTCACGGCGCCGTTGGTGAAATTGAGGGCGCTGTTTTGCAGTGCCAGCGAGTTGCTCAGGATCAGGGTGCCGCCGTCGGTCAGCGTCGTATCGCCGCTGTAGGTGTTCGTGCCGGAGAGCGTCAGAACGCCCGTCCCAAGTTTGGTCAGGCCGCCGCTCGCCACAGCGCCGATAGGAGCGCTACCGAGGTTGTTGTCCGCAACGCCGCCGCCCTTCAGTGTCACGGTGGGTGCGCTGGTGTAGCCTACGCCGGGACAGGTAATCACCAGTCCGGTGACAGTGCCGGCTGTGTAGTCGAATAACGCCACCGCCGTCGCGCCCGTGCCGCCACCGCCGGAAAGGGAAACGTACGGCGCGCCGAGATAGTTGGCCAGCGTGCCGGTCGCCGGAAGGGCAGTCACCCCGCTGGCCGTCGGGGCCAGCAGGTTCTGGGCGATGGTGTTGGTGAAGTTGACGGTGTCGATGAACGCCCCGCCACCGTATATGGTTGCGCCGCTGATCCCTTGCAGGAAAGCCGCGTTGTTCTGCCTGGACTGCAGTGTCCCGCCGTTAAAGTTGAGATAGCCCTGGGCCTCGGCGCGTGTCATGGTGATGTTATTCACCTGCAGCAGACCGCCGTTGAGATTGAGGATGCCCGTGCTCGTGTTGGCAGCGGATCCCATGCCGAACGTGACCGTGGACAGGGTGCCCGTGCCCCCCGCCATTGTCCATTCGCCGCGTCCCCCGGATTGGTTGCCATAATTCACCGGATTGGCGGAGCGGCTGATCGTGCCGCCGGTAACATACAACACGCCGGTACACGTGCTGCGCGTGACGTACAAGTCACCGCCCGCCTGCGTACCGCCGGTCTGATATAAGACACCCATGCTCTGGTAACCGATTTGGACTTGCTGCGAGACATTCGACAGCACTCCGCCCGCGAGCGAATAGAACCCGTAACTGCCCGCGCTGTTACCGATGGTCAGTGTCGATGTGCTTCCGTTGGTCCCGCCAATCTGATAGACAGCGCCTACCCCGCTATAGCCCACATACATGATGGGGGCTTGGAAGAGGGCCGAGTCGGCAATGGTGAGCACGCCGGTGTTACTGTTTGCGTTGCCCAAGTAAAAGTATCTGGCGGAGTTCGTCTGCACGTACGCGGCGTTGCCCTGCAACACAAGTTTGCCGGAATCGACGTAACTATGGGTAGCCACCGTGTTGCTGTAGACGGCACTGGCAAGCACCAAGGTCCCCTTGCTGACAGTCAACCCGCCGCCGGACCCCCAGATGTTGTTGGTCAGCACAAGCGTTCCAGTGCCGGCCTTGGTCAGCCCGTTGGTGCCGGAAAGGGTCGAATACACCGTCGCCGTGCTGCCGCTGCCGTTGACCGTGATCGTCGGGGTCGTGCCGGCGAGATCCAGCGTGCCACTGGTGAGGCTCCACCCGTAGGCGCCGCTATTACTGAAGGTCAGGCTGTTAATCGTCCACGGGGACGAATTCACGGTCACCGTGAGACTGGCGGGGATCGCGTTGGTGAAATACGCCTTGCCGGTCGTGCCCGTGGCGGCGTTACCCCCAGCCCAGTTGGCGCCGTCAGACCAGTTCCCATTGGCGGTCGCAGTCCAGTTGGTGGATACATCCGCTGCTTGCAAAACAAACGAACCGCCCAACATCACCACCAGCGCCCCGACAAAACCAAACATTGAACGGTTCATGATTAGCCTCGCTTGTCCGTTGTTCATGATCAGTGTCCCCCTATA
>CAJBSZ010000331.1 GCA_903958395.1 uncultured bacterium
CTGGGGGGGCGTCTACCCGCTGATTCGCCGGTGCTAACCATGAAAACGCTCCAGCCAGGGACTATTTTGCAAGTGAGGGAGTCGGGTGATAAGATTCAATTGGCGGCTCCGAATGGTGAAACAATCGCACAGTTATCGGCAAGTGCACGAAAAGAATGGAGCGGTCGCCTTTCGGAGATCTTGGAAGTGCGATTGCTTGGCAGTTGCATCCGCTTGCGATCGGATGTTGTGGATGAGAACTATGTCGGCCGCCTTCGCGCCGATGAATGGGAGGTTCCCATTTGCGAGGTGGTTTCGAGGGGGGCGTGGCGTAGCAAGGGGGGCGTGGTTTAGTTGCTCCAGCGCAGCGGGTGGTAAAAGAATTTCCCCCCGGACGCTATTTGTCTGACCCCTTGTGGTAAACACTTCAATTTGATGGGCGGGAACTACCGCAATTGAGGTGCCACATGGATATCAAATCGAAGACTACAATTCCTAAACCATTTACTTCCATTGTCGACAGGGTTCCGCCGCATAGCGCGGAGGCGGAAATCGGCGTGCTGGGCGCCGCCCTCCTGGATGGCGGCACGGTCCTGGGTCTGTGCATTGAGCGACAACTTTCCGAAGAATCGTTCTACGTCCCGGTCCACCGTCTGGTCTTCGAGGTGATGCTGGGCCTCTACAACGCCAACCGGCCGCTGGACATCCTGACCGTCGGGGAACGACTCAAGGCTACCGGTATCCTGGAACAGGTCGGCGGCCATGCATCCTTGAACCGGATCGTGGATGCCACGCCCACCGCCGCCCATGCCGAGTATTACATCGATATCGTCCGGGATAACCATCTCAGACGGCAGGTCATCGACTCGGCCCGATCGTCAGAAAGGCTTGCCTATGACCCTGTTCTGAATGGACGGGAAATCTTGGGCCAGGCCGAACAATCGTTCTTCAATATTTCTGCTAACCAGCATGGGCAGGGGCAGGATTGGGGGAAGCTTCTCACGGAAATGGGGGCCATCCTCGATAATGAGCACCGCGGTTTCCAGGGCCTCATGACCGGGTTCAAGGACCTTGACCAGCACATGGAAGGCCTCAAGCCCTCCAATATGATCGTTTTGGCGGCCCGCCCCTCCATGGGGAAAACCTCCCTGGCTATGAATATCGTTGAGAATATCGGCCTGGGCCGTCGCGTGGGCGACGCCGGCGGCCGTCCAGTCGGCGTGTTCAGCCTGGAAATGTCCGCCATGGATCTCGTGAAGCGCATGGTGTGCTGTTATGCCGAGGTACCGTCGAACCATATTTCAAAGGGGTTCATCTCACAGACGAATTCCGGCCGTATCCGTTCTGCCCTTGAGGCGCTCGGGCAGGCCCGGATCTATCTGGATGACAGTGCTGGACTGGATATCACCGAACTACGGGCACGGGCACGCCGGATGAAGGTGAAGCATCAAGTCGAGCTAATCGTGATTGATTACCTGCAACTGCTCCGCGCCCAGGAGTACGCCAAGCAGGGGCGCCAGCAGGAGGTCGCACAAGTATCGGCCGGACTCAAGGCCATGGCCAAGGAACTGTGTATCCCGATCCTGGTGTTGAGCCAGCTCAGTCGTAACCCCGAGACCCGTGGCGGGGATGAGAGGCCCAAACTCTCAGATCTCCGTGATTCTGGCTCGATCGAGCAGGATGCTGATGTGGTCCTCCTACTGCGCCGCCCCTCCCGGATCATTGGTAGCGCCAGTAAGAAGGATGATCCCAGTGATCCTGACGCCAACGACCCGAACCTGGCCATAGTAGAAATTGCGAAGAACCGCAACGGCCCAGCCATGTTGGACGTAAGATTACATTTTGACCAGGATCTGACACGCTTCCGCGACCGCGCCCATATAGGAGTCGATGCACCAGCCGGCAGTTAAGATGAAGAGGTTTGAACAGAAGCTCGCGAAGACCGCAAAGAAGCCCGTTCGACAGGCTCAGGGCAGGAAAATTAAAATGTTGCGGGTATTTAAGTTGCTGAGTACAGCATCTGAAATCCCCGCAACCCTTTTCCTGAAGGGGATGACACACTTGGAGTGGCCTATTTCTCCCATTCTTCCAGAAGAACCGTTGCGGGATTTTCAGTTTCGTACCCGAAACTTAAAACCCCGCAACATTGAATTCTTCGCGAGCTTCGCGAACTTCTGTTCAAACTCTTCGTATTCCGGATTAGTGCGAATTAGTGCAGATCAGTGGTGAAGCATTCTCTTTCCGGGGCTTTCTTTACTCGATCCACACTTCGCGGTGGCGGGGGCCATCGAACTCCGCGAAATAGATAGATTGCCATGTCCCAAGTTGAAGCCGGCCATCTTTAACGATGACGCGGACGGATGATCCCAAGAGACTGGCCTTAAGGTGGGCATCGCTGTTCCCTTCACCGTGCCGGTAATAGGACTCTCGGTGGGGTACAAGGTGGGCCAGTTTCTCCAGCAGGTCATGGCAGACATCAGGATCGGCATTCTCATTGATGGTCACGCCTGCAGTGGTGTGGGGCACAAAGACCGTGACCGTACCCGTTGCCATTCCTCGCGCAGCGACAACTTCCCTAATCTTGTCCGTGATATCCACCAACTGGCACCGAGATTGTGTCGCAACCTGAATCGTATTCATAAAATTTCCATTATTCCCATGGAAGCACCGTTGCGGGATTTTCAGTTTCGTACTCGAAACTTAAAATGCCGCAACATTGAATTCTTCGCGTCCTTTGCGAACTTCTGTTCAAACTCTTCTCTTCTGGATTAGTGTGAATAAGTGAAGATCAGCGGTGAAGTCTTCTCTTCAACTCCTCAGGTGGCTTTGTAGTTGTCCAGCGCGGCCCTCAGATCCTTCGTGATCTTCTCGATCAGAATGGCCGGCTCAAGAATTTTCGCCCCGCCTCCCCACGACAACACCCAGTCCTTAACCTCATTGATGTGGTTCGTCTTGAACTCCAAGATCAACCCGCCATCCCGCCGTTCTTTAATGCTCTGCGCCGGGTGCCACTGCCGTTCACGGATATACGGCGCCACCACCGGAGTGAACTGGATCCGGACCGTGTAAAACTCGGGTTTCCAGATAATCCCGAACTGATCTCCGAAAATCTTCAGCACGGTCATGTCTGACGGCATCGTAAAGGTCTCATCCATGATCTTGGCCTTGCTGATCCGGGACACCCCGAACGTCCTCAGCGCCTTGCGCAAATGGCAGTACGCATTCAGGTACCACTCGCCCTTGTAACTCACGAGATAGTAGGGGTCCACCGTGCGCTCGCCCTCAGATTTGGCCGACGGCCCGGGCGCCTCATGAGTGAGCGTGACTTGGCGGTTGTCCCGGATCGCCTTAGCCAGGGTGTCCCAGATCACCGACCGGACCTTTGTCACGGGCTCTGGGAATACCAGGATACGGTCTGTCATCCAAGAGGGGTTGATGCTTGTCTGGTCTGGCAGCGATTCCGCGATTTTGTTGAGCACCGATGAAAGCTTCTCATAAAGGGGCGTGTTCTTGTACTGGATGAGCAGGGTCCGCACCACGCAGATGGTGAACAAGTCGCTCTCGCTGATGTTCATCGCCGGCAGGGAGAAGTTGGGTTCGGAATAATAATACCCATGGCGGAGGGGATCATAAGCCACAGGCGCCGAGAGCTCATCGCGCATATAATCCAGGTCACGTTGGATCGTCTTGCCCGACACCTCCCACTCCCGTGCCAAGGTGATGCAGTTGGGGTACTTCCCATCCCGGAGTTTCCGGTCAATAAAGAGCAGCCGTTTGAATTGTGGCTTGAACTTAAGCATAGGTTCGCCTCGATCCCCCGAATCATCCGCCAAGCCGTAACGAGAAGCAAGGATAACCACCCGCTCCGCTGGAGACGCGGAGACACAAAGCAGAGAAGAAAGAGAAATGCAAATGTTTCGCGTATTTTCCGGAAGCGGAGTACCGTTTCCGCAAAATCCGCGAAACCCTTCTTGAAGGAATACAAGGAGGGGGAGGAAAGGTATCGATAGTGGAATCGCCTCCTCTTTCTCCTGGAATTACTCCAGAAAGGGTTGCGGGAATTTCAGATTCGGTACTCCGAATCTTAAATGCCCGCAACATTCGGCTTTCTTCTCTGAGTCTCCGTGCCTCCAGCGCAGCGGGTGGTAAAAAACTTCTTTTCTTGCTCC
>CAJBSZ010000332.1 GCA_903958395.1 uncultured bacterium
ATGGAAAAAGTTCTCATACAAAATCCCCAACACAATATAAATCACCAGCACCGCCAGCGCCAGAAGCCACCCCATTCCCTTGAACGACGACTGGAATACCTGCGCCGTGCCCTGGAACAGGGTGCTGATCTGCGGAGGGAGCACCTCGCGGGCCATGGCATTCACCTTTTCCACGGCTTCCCCCAGGGACACCCCGGGCCGGATATCAAAGGAAATTGTCACCGAAGGCATCTGGCCCGAATGATTGATCGTCATCGGCCCCACATCGTTCCTCAGGTGCGCCACAGCCTCGATCGGGATAAGTTGTCCATTTCCGGAGCGGATATGGAGCCATGACAACACGGAGGGGTCCGTCTGGTAACGGGGCAGCATCTCCAGGATAACGGCGTACTGGTTGTTCGGCGACAGGATGGTGGAGACCCGGCGACTGCCGTAGGCGTTGAACAGCGCCGTTTCCACTTGATCGGCCGTGATCTGGAGCGACGAGGCCAGATCGCGATTGATTTCCACATTCAACTCCGGATTCTTCAATTGCAGGTCACTGGTCACGTCCTGGAGTGAATCCAGTTCCCGGAGATGCTCCACCAGCCGATCCGCCGAGCGGTACAATTCGTCCGTGTCCGTTCCCGAAAGCGTGTACTGATACTGGCTTTTGGTGGGGCGCCCTCCAATGTTAATCAAGGGAGGATTCACAGGAAATGCCCGGAGCCCGGGAATCCCGGCCAGTTTGGACCGCAGGGATTGCACCACTTGATCCGTGGTCAGCCGGCGCTCCTCGCGGGGTTTCAGGTTCACGATCAGCCGGCCCGTATTTCCCGCGCTGCTTCCACGCGCCCCGGCGCTCGAGATAAAACTCTGGATGTTGGGATCTTCCTGAAGGATCCGAATCATCTGGTTCTGATGGGTTACCATGGAATCAAAGGAAATTCCCTCAATGGCCTCGGTGGTGATGTTGATCCGGCCACGGTCCTCACTGGCGATAAATCCCTTGGGAACCACCCAGAAGAGAACCCCGGTGGCAATCACGGTGACCCCGGCCAGGGCCATCATGAATCGGCGATGATCCAGCGCCCAGCGCAGGCTGTCGGCATACCACCGCAGCATCCCGTCAAACCCGGCCTCCATGATCTGATACAACCGTCCGTGCCCGGCCTTTGAGGACTCCCCGACAAACCGGGCGCTGAGCATGGGAATCAGTGTCAGCGCAATCACCCCGGAAACCAGCACCGCCGCCCCGATGGTTACCGCAAACTCACGGAATAACCGCCCCACCACCCCGCCCATGAACAGCACGGGAATGAACACCGCGGCCAGGGACACGGTCATGGATACGATGGTGAAGCTGATCTCCTTCGTCCCATCCAACGCCGCCGTAAATCCGTCCTTGCCCATTTCACGGTGCCGGACAATGTTTTCGAGCACCACGATGGCATCATCCACGACAAATCCCAGCGCCAGCGTCAGCGCCATCAGGGACAAGTTGTCGAGGCTGTAGTTCAGGGCCGCCATGACCACAAAGGTGCCAACCATGGACATCGGCAGGGCGAGGCTCGGGATCAGTGTCGCCGACACATTCCGCAGAAAAATGAAGATGACCAACACCACCAGAACCAGCGTGAGCAGAAGCGTGAACCTGACATCTTCATAGGACGCCTTGATCGACTGGCTGGCATCAATGAACACCTCCATGGAGACCGCCGCTGGCAGTTCGGCGTTCAAGCGCCCCAGAAGTTTCCGGACATTGGCCACAACCTCCACCGTGTTTTTCCCCGGCTGGCGCCGCACGGCCAAAACAATGGATCGCTGCACCTGGTTGCTGGTGCAATACCACGCCGCCGTTTTGTTATTCTCAACGCTATCCAGCACCGACCCCAGTTCCTCCAACCGCACCGGAGCCCCATTCCGATAGGCCACAATCAGGGTGCGGTAGTCCTTGGCGCGAGAGAGCTGGCCGTCGGCAAGAACGGCAAAAGCCTTGTTGGGCCCGTACAGGATGCCGGTGGGCAGATTCACATTTCCTGACTGAATGGCGCCCGCCACCTCATCGAGCCCGATTTTCCGCACGGCCAGTTCATGGGGATCCAACTGGATCCGCACCGCAAATTTCTGGGGCCCCAACACATCGACCTGGGCCACCCCCTCCACCATGGAGATATTTTGCGCCAGAAATGTCTCCGCATATTCGTTCAGCTCGTAGAGCGGCAAAGTCGGGCTGGTCAGAGCCAGGTAGAGAATGGGCTGGTCGGCGGGATTCACCTTCTGGTAGGAGGGAGGTGTATCCATTTGCGGGGGAAGATCCCTCATGGCCCGGGAAATGGCGGCCTGTACATCCAGCGCGGCGGCATCCAGATCACGACTCAACACAAACTGGAGCGTAATCTGGCTCGTCCCCTGGGCGCTCGAGGAGTTCATCGAGTCCAGTCCGGCGATCATGGAGAATTGTTTCTCCAGCGGGGTGGCCACCGCTGACGCCATAGTCTCCGGCGTTCCGCCGCGGAGCGCGGCAGAAACCTGAATCGTCGGGTAATCCACATTCGGCAGGTCGCTCACCGGAAGCTGAAAATACGCCACCATTCCGAAGATGGCCAACCCCAGCGTGGTCAGTGTGGTCATCACCGGACGACGGATAAACGGAGCAGCCAGATTCATGGACGGCCTGCCGGAACGGGTTCAGGCTTGGAAGCAACCCGGGACTTCACCCGCGAGCCCGGCTTGAGCCGAAGTTGCCCATCCGCGACAACTTCTTCGCCGGATGCCAGACCGGAGGCAATGACAGACACTCCCGCCACCGTCCGATTCACGACCACCGGACGGACGGCAACCCGGCCCTCCAGGTCTGTTACATAGACATACGCACCCTGCTGGCCAATCAACACAGCCGACTCGGGAACCACCACCGCATTCTCCTGCGAGGCAAGCGTGAGAATAATCTTCACAAACTGGCCGGGCCACAAGGACGCCGAACTATTCTCGAACCGCGCCTTGAGCTGGATGGTGCCGGTGTTCTCATTCACGGCGTTATCAATAAAAGTAACGGTGCCTGTTTCCATAAGGGCTCCATGTCCCTGCGGCATCGCCGTCACGCTTAATGCGCCCTGCTCCATGCGGTCCCGAACCCGGGCAAGATCCTGCTGTGGAAGAACAAACCGGACATGGATCGGGTGGAGTTGGTTGATCGTCACCAGAGTGGCATCATCCGCTTTCACAAGATTTCCCTGATGGATGAGCAGGTTCCCGGTCCGCCCCGAGACAGGCGACCGGATAGAGCAATAACTCAACTGAAGGCGGGCATTGTCAACCGCCGCTTCATCCGACTGCACCATGGCCCTCAGCGTCTCTGCCGCCGTGACCGCCTCATCACGGACATCCTGTGCCGAGATTCCTTTTTTCAGCAGGGCTTCCTGTCGAGATGCCTCCTTCAGGGCATTTCCCAACTGGGCGTTATCCTTGACCAAGGCGGCTTCAGCCTGCTTGAGGGCGGCCTCGGGACTGCGGGGATCGATCTCGAACAGGAGATCCCCTTCCTTCACGTCCTGCCCCTCGGCGAACAACACCTTCGCCAGGATTCCGGTGATCTGGGATTTCACCGCCACCGTTTTCAGCGGCTCAACCGACCCGAATGTGCTGATTTCAACCGGCACCGTCAGGGTTGTCACAGGGGCCAGCAACACCGGAACGGGAGCCGTCTTCGCCGTCGCCGCCTTGGCGGCGGCCGCCGCTTCAATCCGCTGGTTCCTCAGAACAACAAAGCCCGAACCCGTAACCAAAAGGAGAACAACAAGAAACAGGCTGATTTTTTTCATAGTCGGGGAATCCTGCACCCCCCGCTTAATCCACGGTCGGGGTAATCAACTCGGGATAGACTACGGCGTACCGCTGATTTTTCAACCAGTATTCGCGGCCCTTTACACTGAGACGGCGCCCCACCAGCGAGGGCATCTGGCTGTCATTTCCCTCCAGAAAACAAACCGTCACCTTCGTGCCATCCCTCACATCGACAAGCCGGTAATCCACACCCCTGAAAAAGGCCAAAGGCACCCGCTCCACCGTACCCGCCCGCTCGACCAGAGCACCCTGCCCCAGGACGGGAGCCAGAAGCTCTTTCGTCAATCCGGCCGGAAGCTCACGTGTCAACACCGCCGTTGCAGAGACTTCCCCCTGCCCCTCGATCCGGGTTGCCGCTGTTACAAGAGGTGCTTCGGGAACCGGCGCAGGCACCGGTTGCACCAGACTCCGGTTGACCCACAAAACTAAATCAGACGGAGGAGCAATCCGAAGCCATTCCCCCCGGGTTTCGCGGACCGTCACCAAAGCCCCTTTCCGGAGTGTCCCGGCATCCCGATAGCTGATCCCGGGACCGGAGCGAAGCTTGATCTTGTCTCCCGTCACCACCCCATCCTTCACAAATTGGCTCTTCACCCATACCCCGGCGTTGGTGGGCGCCAGAACGCCAAGCCATTCCCCCTCAATCCGGATGGCGACCAGCGTCTGCCCATCCCCGGCCTGCGCCACAACCTCGGTTCCGGATTCAGGCCGGACCCGCAAATTCACCTTGTCGGCCAGGGTCCGGACTTCAAGATTTGTCACGCCCTGCCCGAATACGGATCCCGCCCCAAGCAGTCCCAGAATCATCCATTTCATATTCATACTGACCTCTGCTTTCCGGTTTTGACTCCCTCACCCGTCCCCACCCCGGCCTCCCGGGACAGGGTTTCCACTTCGCGACTGGAGAGCGCGCGGGCTTTCCCTTCCGGCAACACACCCAAAACCAGTGACCCGATCGCCACGCGGCGCAATGCAAACACTTCAAACCCGACATTCGCCACCATGCGCCGGATCTGGCGCTTGCGACCTTCCTTGAGAATAAACCGGTATTCCGTCCGGAGCCGGGGCAGTGCCGTAATCTCCTCAGCCCGGAGCATTTCGCCATCCGACTCCACGCCCTCAAGCATTCGGTGCCGGGCCTCTTCGGTCAGGGGGGCGTCAAGGCGGACCTGATAGGTTTTGGCGACCTCATGCCGGGGATGGGTCAGGCGCAGCGCCAGATCGCCGTCATTGGTGACAATCAGCAAGCCTTCGCTATCTTGATCCAGCCGTCCAACGGGATACAATCGCTCCTGAATCCCCGGAAAAAAATCAAGAAAGGTGCGCCGACTATGGGTATCCATGCAGGTACACAGAACCCCGAGGGGCTTGTTCAGCATGAAATAGAGCTTCTGCTCAGGAAAGACGCGCTGGCCGTCCATCTCGACAGCATCGGTTTCCGGATTGATACAGAAACCCTGCTGAACGACAGGGGCGCCATTGACGGAAACCCGGCCGTCTGCGATGAACTGTTCACAGGCACGTCGGGAGGCTACCCCGCAGGCTGCGAGGTATTTCTGAAGGCGAACCGGCTTATTCAGGCTTGGTCTTCGGGAGCCCGAATCCACGGGTGCCCTCTTTCCACTTCCCGCGTTTACGCAGGAGGTCCACTCGTTCGAATCGCTTCAGGACGTTACGTTTTGCGGCGATTTTGTCCGCCGACTTCAAACTGGCATGCATCGACATCGTCTTACTCCAAATCTAACCCTTTTTCGTTTCAGGGCGCGCCATAATGTCGAAAACGGGTGGCCATGTCAATAGCTTGCGTTGCTTTTTTGAAAAGGCTCCGCTATGGTGCCCTCCCAATTGGAGACTTACATGCATAAATGGCAACTGGATCGTCCGCTGGCCGTGTTTGACATCGAGGCCACGGGGATCAACCCGAGAACCGACCGGATCATTGAATTATCGATCATCAAGCTGATGCCGCCCAAGGGCGAACACCAACTCCACTCGTTTCTCATCAATCCCGGAATGCCGATTCCTCCCGAATCCATCGCCATCCACGGAATCACGGATGCCGATGTGGCCGACAAGCCGCTGTTCAAGACCCTGGCACCGGAGCTCTACCGCCTCCTCGACGGCTGCGATTTCGGAGGCTACAACATCATCCGCTTCGACATTCCCATGCTCATCGAGGAATTTCTCAGGGCCAGCGTCAACTTCAGCATGGATGGCCGGCGCCTTGTTGACGCCCAGCGGATCTTCCATAAGCGCGAACCCCGCGACCTGAAGGCCGCCCTGCAATTCTATTGCGGCGAGCTTTTCCTGGAGGGGCACCGGGCCGAAGCCGATGCCCTGGCCACCGTCCGCGTGCTGGAAGGCCAGTTCGCCAAGTACAGCGACCTGCCCCGAAATCTCGACGACCTGGACAAGTATTGCAACCTTCGCGATCCCACCTGGGTTGACCGGGACGGCAAACTCCGCTGGACAAACGGCGAAATCACCATCAACTTCGGCAAGAAAAAGGGCGAGCGGCTCACCGAACTTGCCCGGGTCGATCCCGGATTCCTGAAATGGATTTTGAAAAGCGACTTCGCCAGCGACACCAAGGCGATTGTCACCAAGATCCTCGAAGGCAAAAAAATCGATCCGATCGGAGCCGGCATCGCCGATCAGTTGGCCGGACTCAAGGATCCCGAGGCGGAGTAATATAACCCATTCAGCATCCGCAGCACCACCCGCCCCACGGTTTCCAGGCTGGCGGGGTTGAGCTTATCCAGGGTATCGGCAGGCGTGTGCCAATAGTCGTTCAGTCCGGGCCCCGAACCGTAATCGAAATCAATGAGATCCACGGCAGGCATCCCGGCATCCAGAAATGGCTGGTGATCATCCAGGACAGCATTTCCAGCGAGTGAAAATTTCTCACGAACCCCATTCGCCTCAGCCGCCTTGAACACGGCGGAAATCAGCTCCGGGGTGCCGTTCCGGGGAATCGCCACATTCAGATCCCGATCCCCGACCATATCCAGCAGAATCATGGCCCGCACAGCTCCGGCGCGCCCGGTAGCCACCAGCCCGGCGACAAGATGACGGCTGCCATGAAGACCGTCATTCGGCCCGTAGTTAACGCGACACTCCTCTCCGTCAAGAAAAGCCAGCATCACTGAAGGACGTTCTTTCGTACCCGTCTTGAGAATCGGAGCCAGCGCCAGCAACACCCCCACTCCCGATCCCGAATCATTCGCCCCGACAAATCCTTCTATGCCCGACTTCGTGTCCCAATGGGCGGCCAGGATAATCAACCCGGGCTTTGTTCCCGGCAGCATCGCCGTGACATTCACGAAGACTCCGGTTCCTTCGGGAGTGGCATCGTGGAATTCATCTCTTTCGGCCGTCACCCCCAGGGAAGTCAAACGATTGACGAGCGCCGTGGCGGCCCTACGCGCTCCTTCCGTGCCGGGCACTTTCGAGCCCAGAGCAACAAACTGCTCCACTTCACGATAGGCGGATTCTCCCGTCAGGGCAGACGGGTCATAAGGAGGCGTCGGGGCGGGCGGCGCCTGCTGCTGCCCACATGAGGCGCACAGCAGGAGACCGGAAAGAAACACCCTTTTCATCCACGATCCGTAAGACCCAGAAGATCCAGAACGCGATCCAGGTCGTCGTTCGTGTAAAAATCAATCTGGACGCTACCCTTGACCTTACGCCCATTGGCGGTCGTCCGACAGGGCTGGATCTGGACACTCGTCCCGAAATACTGGTGCAATTTGTCGGTGAGAAAAACCAGATGGCTGGCGGGAATATCCTCTTTCCCCGGCGTTCGTTTCTTGGGAATTTTTCGAGCATGCTCGATGATTCGTTCAAGATCCCGAACCGACAGGCCGTCCTTGATTACGCGCTCCGCCATCCGGCACTGATCTGGCTCCGTGGGTAGCGCCAGAAGCACCTTGGCATGACCGGCGGAAAGCAACCCCTCGGTCATGAACTTCTTCACTTCTCTGGGCAGGGCGAGCAACCGCAGGGCATTGGCAACCGAGGCGCGACCTTTGCTGACTTTTTTGGCGATCTCGTCCTGAGTCAGATTGAACTCAGTCGCCAGAACCTGATACCCTTCGGCCTCCTCAATCACATTCAAATCGGCGCGCTGGAGATTTTCGATCAGTCCGATTTCCAGGGCCTGAAGGTCGGTTGCCTCGCGAACGATGACGGGCACCTGCTTCAGCCCGGCTTCGCGGGCGGCACGCCACCGCCGTTCACCGGCGATGAGTTCGTACCCCTCCTCAGCCTTCCTGACCAGAAGCGGCTCAAGCACCCCGTGCTCCTTGATGGAGGCCACGAGTTCATCGAGCGCCTCCTTCACGAAGGCCCGACGGGGCTGAAATGGATTCGGCCGGATCCGGGCGGCATCAAGCATCAGGGAACCGCCGGCCTCCGCTGAGGGAGCCGGGGCGGCCTCCACGGGAGTATCCCGGATCAAGGCTCCCAATCCGCGTCCCAATCCATGCTTTGCCGCCATTGTGATCCCCCTTTATTTCCGGGCAAACAGCTGACCTGCACGGGGCCGGGAATCCAATCCGGGCCGCAGGCCGGGACTCGTCCGGACCGCATCGTCTTCCGTCTTGGCGGCGTCATCTGAACTCGCGGCGGGCGTCTCGATATCCAACGTCTCGCCGGAGACTGATTCAGAAGGACTGATCTCGGATTTCCCGATCAAGGTAACCCCTTCTTCCACCACCAGGCGACGGCCCTTGATATCACCGGCCACGCGGGCGGTTCCCTTGAGTTCAATGCGCTCCTTGGCCAGGATGTTGCCCTTCACCATTCCCAGCACCACGATCGAGGCGGCGGCGACATTGCCCTTGATGGCCGCGCCCTTCTCCACCAGAACATCCCCGGCACAGGTCAGGTCACCATTCAGCTTGCCCGACATTTTCACGCCGCCTGCGCACTTGATCGAACCGGTAATTTCAACATCATCCGCAATAATCGTCTTGGCTTCGTCCATGGTATTATTCTTTCTCTATTATTGTTTAAGGATACATTCCCGCCCGCATCAGACCGGTCGTTTCCGGCAGATCGAACAGGAGATTCATGTTCTGCAGGGCTGACCCTGCTTGACCCTTCATCAGGTTGTCGATGTGCGAAATCACCCGCAGCTTGCGGGTGCGGGCATCCACGTCCACGATGAGGTTGCAGAAATTGGTTCCTCGGACATGCATGGATCCAACGGCGGCGGACCGGTCAAAGATCCGCACAAAGGGACTGTTCGCATAGAACTCGCGATAGAGGGCAATCACATCCTCCACCTTCGTCTCCGCCTTCAACTGTCCATACAGGCTCGACATGATGCCGCGGCAGACGGGAACCACCTGCGCGGTAAAGGTCACGCGGATCTCGGTTCCGGCCTGTAGACTGAGTTCACGCTCGATTTCGCAGACATGCTGATGCCCTGCGAGCTTGTACACGTTCATATGGTCGTACCGCGCCGGGTAATGGAAGACGGCGTTCGGCTTCTTGCCCGCGCCCGAGACCCCGGTCTTGCAGTCACAGATCACACTGAAGGGATCCACGAGATTATGCTTCACCGCCGGAGAAAGCCCGAGGATGCAGCTCACGGCAAAGCAACCGGGATTCCCGACCACAGTCCGGCCCGCGTTGATTTTGCCACGATGTAATTCCGCGAGACCATAAACGGCCTGGGGGAGAATATCCGGGGAGGCGTGGGTGGTGGCCAACCCGATCCGGCTGGCATATTCCGCATAACTGTCCGGGGTGTTGAAGCGGAAATCGCCGCTATAATCCACCAGCTTGGCGCCTGAGGCCAGAATTTCCGGGGCCAGCTTCATGCCGACGCCATCCGGGGTGGCGGCAAAGACCACATCGACCGGCTGCAGGGCGACGGGATCCTTGGGGTCCACAATCGGAATGTCACAAAACCCGGTCAGATGCGGATACAGCTTGCTGATCGGCGCCCCGACATCCGTCACATCCACCAGAGCCGCGATTTTCGCACCCGGATGATGCAGCAGAAGTTCCACAATTCCCACGCCGCCATACCCGCCCGCCCCAATGATTTTTGCTCGAATCACGCCTTGCTCTCCTTATGAAAATGAATCGTTGAAACATAGTTCCCCCCCCATCGAGTGTCAAGAGGCGGTTTGAACTTCTTCTAAATAGTGGTTGACACCCCCCCTCTTCATGGGGTAAACAGGCACGCTTTTTACGGTCTGAAAGGTTGGAAGCAGTCATGAAAACATCTCTACCTAAAGAGAGCGAAATCCAGCGAAGCTGGTATTTAGTGGATGCGGCGGGAAAGCCGCTTGGGCGTTTGGCGGTCAAAATCGCCAATCTCCTCCGGGGACGCCATAAGGTGACCATCAGCCCTTCCATTGACACCGGCGACTTTGTCGTCGTCATCAATGCCAAGGATGTGAAGCTGACCGGCAGCAAGGATGCCCAGAAGGTGTATCAGCGTTACACCGGGTTCCGAAGCGGCCATCGAAGCACCACGGTCGCCATGATGCGTGAACGGCATCCCGACCGCATCATCAAAAAGGCTGTCGAGGGCATGCTCCCGGGCAATAAGATGAGCACAAAGGTCATCAAGCGTTTGAAGGTGTTTGCGGGCGCTGAGCATTCTCATGCCGCCCAGAACCCCAAAGTAATCGAACTGAAGTAACGAGGGACATCACGTGGCCGAAACAGTCGCAAAATACAGTGCAACGGGACGCAGAAAAACATCAGTCGCCCGGGTGACTCTTACCCCGGGTACTGGCAAATGGATCGTCAATAAAAAGGCGCCAGACATCTATTTCGGAAATGAAGCCACGCTTCATTATATCCAGCAACCCATGAAGTTGACCGACACCCTGGTCAAGTTCGACCTGTCGGCCCGGTTGACCGGCGGGGGAATCGTGGGACAGGCTGGCGCGTTGCGCCACGCCATCTCCCGCGCCCTTCAGGTCTCGGACATCTCGCTCCGCGCGGTGCTCAAGGCCAGCGGCTGCATGACGCGCGATTCCCGCATGAAGGAACGTAAGAAATACGGCCAGCCCGGCGCCCGTAAACGCTTCCAGTTCTCGAAGCGTTAAAATTGGGACGCGGCATTGCCGTTTCGACAAAAACCCCGAGCCTCACGGTTCGGGGTTTTTGCTTTTCTGCCACCTACAACACAATCGTGTTGAATGATTCCGGCGGCAGGGGAAACGCCAGCATCCGGCCGGCATCCTCCAGCACAACACGCCGGAACCCAGGCTCGGGATTCTGGATCACCAGAACCCGGCTCTCATCATCCTCGTTGTAAAATACCACCGCACGGGACGCCCATTCCCCCGTCACCCTCAACCGGATGGCATAGCGCTCAACCAGGCAGGAGAAATGCCGGAAGACATGATAATCAGGAGTCAGGGTACAGGTTCGGGTCACGGGATCCACAACAACCAGGGAATTCCGCCCGTTGCCTTCCAAATCCCGCCCGCCGCCGACAAACACCATATTTTCATAAAGGCAAAAACAGGCTCCACTACTGATCGCCTGCTGAACCACCGCGAAGGTCTCATGCGCCTGCGCCCAGGTGTTGCCGCCATCCCCGCTCCCACAATCCGACTGCATCAACGGAAGTTCCGGAAAGGCCCTGCGAATTCGGATCAACATGTCGCGGGCCTCATGCTGGGTGGCAAGCCCGGACAGAAACTGCATCGCCAGCGGATCACTCAATACCGGCAAAGCCTGGGCGGCATACTGAATTGAATCGAGGGGACCCAGCCAGAGCCGCGTCGAAATCCGCCGTTTCTGGAACATCGGTCCCAGGTAGGCCCGGATAAAATCGCGAAGTTGCGCACCGGTCCACACGCACCCCGGCCGCCGCCCGTCCGAAGCCGGATCATTCTGAATCAGAAGATGATCAATAATAACGCCCTCCTGCCGGTAATCCGCGACAAACCGCGCCAGGTAAAGCGCATACGCCTCAAGCATCTCGGGGTTCCAGACAATCCGTCCGGCGCCACCCCTCCCGCTTTCCTTCATCCACTCCGGTGGACTCCAGGGACAGGCCACCACCTTGAATTTACGGATCCGTTCCAGCGGGAGCCGGACAAAGGGAAGCAGCCGCTCCCGATCCCGCTCCACCGAAAATTTCCGCATCAGCAGATCACCCTGGCTGTCGTTATAGGAATAGGGATCAACGGCAAGATTGGACGCCCCCACTGGAATCCGCCCGTAATGGAACCGGCACCCTTCCTCGTGATTGAACAGGGCATGCACCGCCCGCTGCCGCTCCCCGGGCTTCAGCGACGCCAACGCCGCCCAGCCTCTCTCCGAGAACCCACCCCCGAATCCCTCCCAAAGCTGATCCATGCCGCCTTCGAGCCGGAGCCCCACCTCCGCCTTGCGCGTGACAACCGGACGCCCCTGCACAGCCCAGGGCCGCGCCGGTGTTGAGGCAATCCACAGTCCGCTCCGTCTCTCCATCCGGGCAATCTACAGTCATTGCACCCCCCGCTTCAATGCACAACTTGATCCCCGCCAAACATGGCATTGGCTCCTGATTGGTATTGGATTTCCCGCCCGCCTGCGCTAAACTGATAGACGCCATTTACAACAGACAGGAATGTGATCATGACTCTTGATAAAAAAACAGGCTCTTCGAGAAAACAAGGCAAAGCCAAGACCCCAAAGACGGCTCCGATTGAGGATTTGCGCCAGTATCGCACGCTCGATACCGTCGAGGCTTTAAAATTGAGTTTTGAAAACCATCTACGATACACCCTGGCCCGCGACCAGTACTCCGCCACGGATCGCGACCGCTATATCGCCCTGGCCATGGCCGTCCGCGACCGCCTGGTTGGCCGGTGGATTGAAACCAGCCAGACGTATGTCTCGCGCAATGTCAAACGCGTCTATTATTTGTCGCTTGAATATCTCATCGGACGCGCCATGGGCAACAATGTCATCAACCTCGGGCTCGATCAGATCGTCTCCCAGGCCATGGCGGAACTCGGACTCGACTGGAATTACCTGCGCGACCTGGAGCGCGATGCCGCATTGGGCAACGGCGGCCTGGGTCGGCTCGCCGCCTGTTTCATCGACTCCCTGGCCACACTCGAATTACCGGGATACGGCTACGGCATCCGCTACGATTACGGAATCTTCCGCCAGGCACTCCGCGACGGACACCAAGTCGAGGAACCCGACAACTGGTTGCGCGACGGAACTCCATGGGATATCGAGCGGCCGGAATACCAGTACCCCGTGCATTTCGGGGGCGAGGTCAAGGATGACCGTACTGATCAGGGGCACCACATTTCGCGCTGGGTTAACTATGACACCATCATCGGCATGCCCTATGACTTTCCCGTCGCCGGCTACGGCAATAATACCGTCAACAACCTCCGTCTCTGGACCGCCAAGGCGTCTGAGGAGTTCGACCTGTCGTTCTTCAACAACGGCGACTACATCCGGGCCTATGAGCAGAAGATCCTGCGCGAAAACATCACCAAGATCCTCTACCCCAACGACCGGATTGAACAAGGCCGCGAACTGCGCTTTAAACAGCAGTACTTCTTCGTGTCCTGCTCCATCCAGGACATTTTGCGCCGGTTCCGGGTCAGCAATACCGACTGGCGCGTACTCCCGGACAAGGTCGCCATCCAGCTCAACGACACGCATCCCTCGATCGGGATCGCCGAGATGATGCGCCTGCTGATCGACGAATATTCCCTCGAGTGGGATCTGGCCTGGGATCTCGTCACCCGGGTATTCGGCTACACCAACCACACCATCATGCCAGAGGCGCTGGAGAAGTGGCCGGTTCGCCTGTTCGAAGATCTGCTGCCCCGGCATCTGACCATCATCTATGAGATCAATCGCCGGTTCCTGCGCCAGGTGATGAACAAGTTCCCCAATGACCACGAGCGCCTCGCCCGCCTGTCGCTGATTGAAGAAGGAGGCGAGAAACAGGTTCGCATGGCAAACCTGGCCGTAGTGGGCAGCCACAAGGTCAACGGCGTGGCCAAGCTGCACTCCGAACTGATCACGGAGACCCTGTTCAAGGACTTCTACGAGCTGTGGCCCCAGAAGTTCACCAACATGACCAACGGCATTACCCAGCGCCGGTGGCTTCTGAAAAGCAACCCCGCCCTGGCTTCCCATATCACCAAAAAAATCGGGGATGGCTGGATCAAGGATCTCTACCAGCTCAAGAAACTGGAGCGGTACACCAAGGACGCCGAATTCAAGTCGCGCCTGCGCCAGATTAAACTGGAGAATAAACAGAAGCTGGCCGATTACATCCGCGTGGCCCATGGCGTGGAGGTGGATCCCTTCTCCCTGTTCGACGTCCAGGTCAAGCGCATGCACGAATACAAGCGTCAACTCCTCAACTGCCTGCACATCCTGCATCGCTATACCCAACTGAAAAAGAACCCCGACATGGATATGCTCCCGCGCACCTTCATCTTCGGGGGCAAGGCGGCACCGGGTTATGCCATGGCCAAGCTGATCATCAAGCTCATCAACGACCTCTCCGCCGTGGTCAACACGGATCCTGACGTGCGCGGCCGGATGAAGGTGGTATTCCTGAGTGATTACCGGGTCTCCCTCGCTGAACGGATCATCCCCGCCAGCGACCTGAGCGAGCAGATCAGCACGGCAGGAACCGAGGCCAGCGGAACCGGTAATATGAAGTTCACCCTGAACGGTGCGCTGACGATCGGCACGCTCGATGGCGCCAACATCGAGATCCGCGAGGAAGTCGGCGCGGAAAACTTCTTCCTGTTCGGTAAAACCGTTGAGGAAATCAACGCCTTGCACAAAGTCGGATACAATCCGTGGGACTATTACAACCGCAATGAATCCATCCGGACCATCATTGACTGTCTGTCCGGGGACTTTATCAATCTGGAGCAGCCCGGCCTTTACCGGCCTATCCGGGAAGCCCTTCTGGAGCATGGCGACCACTATTTGCATCTGGCGGACTTCGAGTCCTATATCGACACCCAGCTACGGGTGGACGAGACCTACCGGAATCAGGATCAATGGGACCGGATGGTGGTCATGAACATTGCCAATATGGGCAAATTCAGCTCCGACCGGACCATTATGGAATATTCACGCGAGGTCTGGAATCTCAAGCCCTGCCCGATCAGCCTTCCGAAAAACTCGGGGTAAGGGAAAAACATGCGAACATTGAACATCGAACATTGAACATTGAACATCGAACTGGGGAAAGGACTCCTTCGAAGCCCAATATCAGGCTTCATGTTGGACGTTCAATGTTTAATGTTCAATGTTCGATGTTCGTGTTTCTCTTCCTCACCCATTCCGCCTTGGCCCTCGGCCCTCACGAACTTCTCCTCCTGGCAAACCGGAACTCGCCCCGTTCCCTCGAACTGGCGCGGGACTATGCCGCGCTTCGCAAGGTTCCAGAGGCAAACCTCGTCACGCTCGATCTTCCCTATCCCTCCTCCCTCGAGATGGCCCCGACTGACTTTAATCGCCTGATCCTGGCCCCGGCGCAGGCGGCGGCGCGGGCACAGGGTGTGGACGACCACATTCTGGCCTGGGTGTATTCTGTGGATTTTCCGATCCGGATCACCTCCACCCCGCCAACCTCTCTCCAGGGAATCACCTTCCTGAAAGGCAAACTTCCCGCCCAGGATATCATCGAACGCGGCACTTATGCCTCCCCCCTGTTTGCCGGCCCCGACAACCCCGTTCACCCGGGATTCCCGTCCCAATCCCTCGATGTTCAACGCAACTGGCTTGGAAAAGACACCCCGCTCCCCAGTATGATGCTGGGATTTATGGGATCCTCCGGGAACACCCGTGACGAAATTCTGGCCTGCCTGCGAAACGGGGCGCGTGCCGACCAGTCCCGACCCGACGGCACCGTGCTGATCGTCACCAACAGCGATGTGCGATCCCTTTGCCGGGCCTGGGAATTTTTACCTGCCGTCCGCGAATTATCCGCGCGATCCATCAGCGCCGTGATCACTAATGACTATCCTCAAAAAGATATCGCCCTGATCGGCCTCATGGCGGGTGCGGCGACGATCCCGGGACTGGACACAAACCGCTTCGCCTTTCGCCCTGGCGCCATTGCGGATCACCTGACCAGTTTCGGCGCCGCATTCGATGGTGGCGACCAAACCAAAATCACAGAGTGGCTCCGGGCCGGCGCCTCGGCCGCCGCCGGAACCGTCACCGAACCCCTGTCGATCTGGTCCAAGTTTCCAACCGCCCGGGTCTTCGTTCATCCCACGGCGGGCTGTACCCTGTTGGAAAGTTATTTCCAGACGATCCGCTGCCCGCTCCAGATTCTTATCATCGGCGACCCTCTTTCCTCTCCATGGGGATCGTCCTCCACCGTCACGCCGGGCGGCCTCCCTGCCGGCATCCTTACAGAACGCCGCACGGTGACCGCCGAACTTCGCACCCGTGACGGGGATTTCTTTAACCGGTTCCTGTTCTTGCTGGATGGCAAAATACTTCAGCCGATGGGTAAAAGCGCCGAAGTGTCGCTGGATCCCGCCGCTCTGTCGCCGGGTCGCCATAAATTACGGGTTGTGGCCTACACCGTCGGTTCGGTACGATCCCAGATATTTTGCGAGAGCACCTTTGAGGTGAATTTCACCAACAAATAAACAGTAACGAAAGGATTTTACCACCCGCTTCGCTAGAGGCACGGAGACACAGAGAAGAAAAGAGAATGTTGCGGTATTTTTGTTTCAGAGTACCGAAACGAAAAATTCCGCAACACTTTCCCGGAGGAATTCATAGAGAAAGAGGAGATGGATCAACACTCAAAACCTCTCTTCCCTCTCTGCTTCCCCCTTCAAGAAGGGTTTCGGGAATTTTGGCCACGGTACTCCGTGGGCGAAATTCCCGAAACATTGTTTTCTCTTCTTCTGTCTTCTCTGTGTCTCCGTGCCTCTAGCGAAGCGGGTGGTGAATCTTATCTTGAATGATGAGCGGCATGAAAAAATGTGTATTCTTTGATCGCGATGGGATTGTCAACCAGTCTCCGGGGCCGGGTTATGTGGAACGGTGGGAAGATTTCCATCTTCTGCCCGACTTCGTGGAATCCCTCCGGATTGTGACCGCACTGGGTTATGCCGCGATCATCATCTCCAATCAACAGGGGGTGGCACTGGGCTGCATGACCGCCGAAACGGTCGACGACATGCACCGGCGGCTCCGTGATATTCTCAAGAAGCAACACGGCCTCAGCCTGCTTGATATATTTTACTGCCCGCACAAAAGCGGAACCTGCGACTGCCGCAAGCCCAAGCCGGGCATGATTCTGGAAGCCGCCCGACGGCACGGGATCAATCTCGCAGAATCCTGGATGGTGGGGGATTCACCCGGGGATGCCGAGTCAGGCAAAGCGGCAGGGTGCCGGACCATTCTGGTGGGTGAGAAGGCGAGTCCCGGTTTGGCTGACGTCACATTCCGGGACATGGGTGAATTCCGGTCAGAAATTAAAAATCTGCTGAGCAAGGGGGGAATCAGTTTATGAAACTATTTGTACCGGGCCGCATTTGCCTTTTTGGCGAACATTCCGACTGGGCGGGAAGTTATCGCCGTATCAACGGGGAATTGGAAAAGGGTTACGCCATTATCACCGGCACCAATCAGGGCCTTCATGCTGAGGTCAAGCCCCACCCGAACAAACTGATTGTTAAAACGACCTTGAGCGATGGCACCCCGTTTGGCCCCTATGAGGTGCCCATGGATCGCGACGCCCTTCTGGTCGAGGCCCAAAAAGGCGGCTTCTTCAGTTATGCCGCCGGGGTTGCCTATCAGGTGCTCACCCATTACCGGGTTCGCGGACTTGAGGTGAATAACTTCCTGACCGACCTGCCGATCAAGAAGGGGCTCTCCTCCAGCGCAGCGGTCTGCGTGCTGGTGGCCCGTGCCTTTAACCGGCTTTATGACCTCAAGATGACTGTCCGGGGCGAAATGGAATTCGCCTACCTCGGCGAAATCACCACCCCCTCGCGCTGCGGCAGAATGGATCAGGGCTGCGCCTACGGAAATCGCCCCATCCTCATGACCTTTGATGGCGACCGGATTGATGTGTCGGAGTTGACCACTCCCCGCGATCTCCATTTTGTGATCGTGGATCTGCACGCCAGCAAGGATACCCGCGAAATCCTGAACCACCTGAATCACTGCTACCCCTTTGCCGAGGATGCCATCCAGAAGGGCGTCCAGAAATACCTCGGCCCCATCAGCGCGGGAATCACCAACCGCGCCGCCGATGCCTTGAGAAATGGCGATGCCCCGCTCACCGGCCAGCTGATGCGGGAGGCCCAGTCTGAATTCGACCGGTATTGCATCCCCGCCTGTCCCTCCCAGCTGACCTCTCCGGTACTTCACAAGGTCTTGAATTACGGTCCGCTCCAGCCCCTTATTTGGGGCGGAAAAGGGGTGGGGTCCCAGGGCGACGGCACCGCCCAGTTTATCGTGAAGGACCAGGAGTCCCAGGAAAAGGTCGTCCAGATCATTGAGCGCGACCTCAAGATGAGCGCCCTGAAGCTGAGCCTGAAAACAGGCCGGCGACTTCGCAAAGCCGTAATTCCGGCCGCCGGTTTCGGCACCCGTCTCTTCCCGGCAACCAAGGCCATGAAGAAGGAACTTTTCCCCATCATGGACAAGCAGGGCCGGATGAAGCCCGCCATCCAGATCATTGTCGAGGAGGCCGTCAACTCCGGCATAGAAGAAGTCGGGCTTATAGTCCAGACCGAGGACAAGGCTGTGTTTGAGGATTTCTTCCACTCCCCGCCGCCGATCGAGAACTTCAATAAACTTTCACGGGAGAATCAGGAATACAGCCAGTATCTTCTCGAGGTGGGCCGCCATGTGAAATTGCTGACCCAGGACACCCAGGAGGGATTCGGACACGCGGTGTATTGCTCCCGGGATTTCGTCAGGGAGGAGCCCTTCCTGTTGATGCTGGGCGACCACCTGTACGCCTCCCAAATCCCACGCTCCTGTGTGGGCCAGTTGATGGATGTGTACGAAAAAACGGGTATGAGCGTGGTGGGGCTGAAGGCCATGCCCGCCGATCAGGTAAAGCATTTCGGGTGTGTCGCCGGCATGTGGCGGACAGAAGGGGAAATTCTGAACATCACTGAATTCATGGAAAAACCCGATGTTGAATACGCCCGAACCCACCTCCAGGTGGACGGCCTGGAGCCGGATACGTTCCTCACGGTGTTCGGAATCTACATCATCAAACCCCAGATCTTCCAGCTACTCGATGAAAATATCCGGAATAACATCCGGGAACGCGGCGAATTCCAACTTACCTCCTGTCTGGACGAACTCCGCAAACTGGATGGATTCGTGGGATGCGTTGTCAAAGGCCGCCGTTTCGATATCGGCCTCCCCGATGTCTATCGCCAGACCATGATTGATTTCCCCAATGCCTGACATCACTGCAGTTCTTTTTGATATCGATGGCACCCTGCTCGACATGCGCGGAGTGGGCCGTCAGTCGTTTGTCCGGGCACTGGAAACCTCCTTCGGATTCAAGGATGACCTGTCGTACATCACCTTTGCCGGGAACACGGACCTGAATATCCTGCAGCAGGTTATGGCGCGCAGGGGGCTTCCACTGACCCAAAACAATTGCGACCGGTTTCACCGTCAGCTTCCCTTGGAACTTTCCGCATTGGCCCATCAGGCGCAGTTGGTCCTGTATCCCGGAATTCGAGAGCTTCTGGAAACTCTCTCCGAAAACCCGGCTGTGCTCCTCGGACTGGTCACCGGCAATGTTGAAGCGTGCGCCTGGATCAAGCTTCAGCAGTTCAACCTCCACGACCACTTTGTGCTGGGGGCATTCGGGGATGAGCATGCTGACCGGAACGACATCGCCCGGCTCGCGCTTCAACGGGTTCAGGCCCGCCTGGAACCGGGGCAGACGATAAAGGGACTTTTTCTGGTTGGTGATACGCCCAATGACATTGCCGCCGCCCATGCCATCGGAGCCGTCGCGATTGCCGTTGCCACAGGCCGGTTCACGGTTGAGGCATTGACTGCTGCAGGCGCCGATGTCGCCCTATCGGATCTCTCCGACACCCGGTGCGTGAGCAGTCTTTTTATTTGAAGAGGTCTTCCGGCTCCGGCTCAGGAATCACATGACCGCACACTGACATCCCGGCCTTTTTCGTTGAATCCGGACTGCCCGTGATCAGGGGGTGCCAGGACGGCAGATCGTGCCCTTCCGCCAGCAACCGGTAGGAACAACTGGCGGGAAGCCATTTCCTAACCTTCTCAAAACTCACAAAAAGATCTGCGCATTCCGGCATTTTCCTGGCCCGGTCCCGGTAACAGGCACACCGGCAGGTTTCCAGATCCAGATACTTGCAGGCCCATTTTGTATAGCTGACAACCCGCGATTTGGAGTCCTCGTATTTCAGGACACAACACCGCCCGCATCCACAGCACAACCGGCCCCACTCGGCCCGGGTCATCTCGCCCAGCGCTTTTATTTTCCAGAAAGGCTTACGGCTTGTCACATCTTCCCCTCACATCTCACGTCTCACATCTTTTCCCCCAATGCCTTGGCGCGCGCCTTGCGGGCAAGCTGAAGATCATCAAAGGAGACATTCCGGCGCTGGTAGCGGCTTTCCATCCGCTCCATGAAATTGTCCCAGTCCTCCCGGGTCGGCGGCGTAGTGTAATCAAACTTTTCCTCGTCGGATCGCTTGAACTGCCACTTCACCCGGCCCTGCTCGACCGTCCACCTCACATCGCGCTTGATTCCATCGTCCAGTTTTTCAATCCAGCATACTTGTCGCATCATAAGATCTGTCCTCCGAAACAGTTACTTGTAAGTCCAGCGGGCAGGGCGTCATCTTCGACGGCGGACCTTCATTGGAGTTTAGTGGTGCGCCTGGCAAGGATCGAACTTGCAACCTTCAGCTTCGGAGGCCAATAAAGTCAAATTTTCATCCCGTCGACGCAATTACAAAACACGCTTAATATGCCTGATTCTATTGATTAAGTCAACACTTTGCGCCCAAATAGTCCGCAGCGCAATACAGGGCAATTTAGGGCTATGATTTCCCCTAATTGTACCCTAAACCGAACCACGGATTCGCGTACGCCAGCCTTCACCGTTGCCTAGCCTTGCAGACTTGCGGAATCAACAGTATTCTAAAACACCGCATCGAAAAAAATGTCGCCGACTGTTGTTTCGAGGCTGGCCGGGAAAGTCCGGTTGCAGGAGTCGGAACACCTGAAGAGCTTCTTAATCGAAGTCAGGGGGCAGAAGATTACGAAGGCTGTGGCTGTGCTAAGGCAAGGAGGCTGATCATGTGGATTAGAGAACTTCATATCCGAAACTTCAGATGTATCGAGACCTTGAAGATGGCTTTCCCAAAAGGCCTTTCAGTTATTGTCGGCGAGAACAATGCGGGTAAGACTGCGGTTATTGACGCCTTACGCCTCATGCTGTTTCACGGCCGTGACTATGATGCACTTCGCATCAATGAGGATGATTTTAGGGCCGGTACAGATTATGCCCCAATTGAGATCTCATGCACCTTCTGCAAACTGACCGAAGGCGATGAGAGTAACTTCATGGAGTGCCTTGTGAAGGTGGACAAGGATGAATTCGAAGCACGTTTAAGTGTTCGGTTGGAGTTTAATCCTGACACACGTCGTGTGAACATGAAATGGTGGGGAGGCGAGACGGAAGGCAGTTCACTGCCGTCTAATCTGTATGACTATATCTCATGCGTCTACCTGCAACCGCTTCGTGACCCAGAGAGTGGCCTCGCACCGAGTCGTTATTCCCAAGTGTCGCGCTTGATTGGGCGGCTGGCTACGGAAAAGGACAGAAAAAGGGTTGAGTCAATTGCTGATAAAGCGAACAGGATCATCGGTAAAGTGGAGCCCGTTAAGAAGGCCAAGGCCGTGATCGATGGGCAGATGAGTGCTATCACAGGTCCTGAAATGTCGCAGAACATGGACCTAGCATTCAGCGACCCTGAGTTTCAGAGCATCATAGCACGAATTCAGACGAAGATTGACAACCTCCCCGTCTCTCTAAACGGCTTAGGATACAATAATCTTGTTTACACGGCTGCAACTCTCAGTGCCTTGCGCCAGGGAGAACATTATCGATCTATTCTGATTGAAGAGCCGGAAGCTCATTTGCATCCTCAACTTCAGGTGCTCTTGCTCAATTATCTCGAAACAACCGCATCAGAGCGGGAAGGAAACAATGTTCAGATTATTACCAGCAGTCATTCACCAATCCTGGCTAGTCAGGCTACTCTGGATTCACTGGTAACATTGCAGAGGTCTGATTCAGGTGTGTCGTCGGTTTCTGTAGCAACCCTTGCAATGGATCCGATAATAAAGAAAAAACTTCATCGCTTTCTTGACGCAACACGGGCTGAGCTGTTCTTCGCAAAGAAAA
>CAJBSZ010000333.1 GCA_903958395.1 uncultured bacterium
AAATGCAGGCCGCACTCCTTGTGGTCAGGACTTTCCCACCACCAGCGCCCGGCGCGAATCTCCTCGCCAGGCGTAACCGCGCGAGTACAGGGAGCGCAACCGATGGACGGATAGCCCTTTCCGACGAGGGCATTCACCGGAAGGCGGTGTGTTTCGGTGTAGTCGGCGATATGTTGAGCGGTCCACAAGGTCAGCGGATTGTATTTGGTGATACCGCCATGGGCTGAATCGGTCTCGATGCTGGCCAGGGAGGCGCGCGTGATGCTCTGCCCCTGGCGCATTCCGGTGATCCATGCGTCGAGGCCCGCGAGGGCCCGGGAGAGTGGCTCAACCTTTCGGATACCACAGCACTCATGCCGGGCGGCGATGGACTCTTTGAAAGAGAATAGTCCCCTTTCCCGCTCCAAGGCCTGCACAAATTTGTCACGCGGAAAGACCCACTCAATGCGGAGCGAGTAGCGACGTCGAATGGCCTCGGCCGTTTCGTAGGTTTCCTCGTTGAGTCGACCTGTATCAATCGCAAAAACGCGGCAGGCGGGGTTGATCCCGAGCGCCAGATCAATCAGCACGTTGTCTTCCGGACTGAAACTCGAGGCGATCGCGATGCGCGGGTGGTGCGCACCCAGTGCCTCGTTAAGGATCGTCTTCGTCTCTTCTATCTGCCTGTTTTCCATGAATTACCGCCTAAACTGCCTCACCAACAGATACACTACTATATCGATAGACAAGCAAGAGAATACACCGACAATCATGGATTGCAAATAAAAAGTTTGATTAATTTCGTGGATTAGAATCGAGACGAGAGGAACCGCTAATTCTTACCATGCGACTGTTCGAGGTGAAGAATCTGATCACGGAGTTTGGCGGCATCCTCGTAACGCTCTTGAACGACAGCCTTTTCCAATTTGGCTTTCAATTGGTCGATGACAGATGAGACGGGAGCAGGCTTTGGTTTTGCGCCAGGGGTGGCCTTCCCCTCCTCCTTCGGCACCCCATCCTTATCCTCCAAAACGACTCCGGCTACGTTCATGACCTTCTGGGTCACATAGAGCGGCGCCGAACAGCGCATGCCCAGGGCAATGGCGTCGCTGGGACGAGCATCCACTTCAGTCTCAAGTCCGTCCCGCTCCAGAACCAGCACGGCATAAAACGTACTCTCGACCAATTCATTGATCACGACCCGCTTCAGCCGGCACTCCATGCAATCCAGAACGTTCTTGAACAGGTCGTGGGTCAATGGCCGAGGAATCTTCACCTTATCAATCTGGAGGGCAATGGATTGGGCCTCGGACCCGCCGATAAAGATCGGCACCGTACGGGGATCTTCTTCCCCCCGCAATAACACCACAAACCCCATGTTCGACAATGACAACCCGGCTATTTTGACGTGTATCATAATCCCTCGTTTTTACAGGCTTGTATCACGCCCGGGAAACCTTCTCAACACCCATGAAATGAATCGACTTATCAGCGGGTCGGCAAAATCAACGTCACGCGCGTACCCTTGCCAGGGCGGCTATCAAAATCAAAGCCTAGGCCCAGCGCAAAAGCACGCTCGCGGACACTCAGAAGACCGAAGCCAGCTTGATCTTCCCGAATCGCGGCGCCGCCTTTGCCTTTGTCTCGCACTTCGATGGCAATTTGATGTTTGCCAACAGTCCATAAGCGAATCGTTGCTGATTTGACACCCGCATGTTTACAGATATTCAGCAACAATTCTCGAATCGCACCAAAAGCAAAGTCCCTGACCCCATCGGAGGCCAATTTAAAAGATCGACATCCACTGACTTCAACAGCAAGGTTGAATTTTTGATGCACATCCTTGGCCAGCCAATCCAACGCGGGGCGCAAGCCTAATGCGGAAAGAACAGGCGGCGCAATATTGGTCGCAAGTTCACGCGTGAGCTGAACGGTTTTGGCCAATTCCTTTATCGCCCAATTCACAGTCCGGGAAATGGATCGATCGAGTCCTTTCTCACTGACAGAATGAAGCTTATATTGAATACCTAACAAATGTTGCTGGAGATCCTCATGAAGGACATGCGCGATACGTCGCCGTTCATTGTGTTCAACCTGCGTCAGCTCAGCGGCCAACGCCCTGAGCATCACCGTCCGCTCATTGACATTATCCTCGAGCTCATCACGGGATTTCCGAAGGAGGTCTTCGGCCCGCTTCCGACCGGTGATGTCATGCCAGATTGCCTGGATAACGGCTTTTCCGCCTATTACGATGGTCTTGGGGCGGATCTCGAAATCCATCAAATCACCGCTCTTGGTTTTGAGCCTGGTCTCGAAAACGGGGTCGCCTTTCTCCATAATTTTCCGAATGTGGCGCCTGATCTCCGGGGCGGTTTCCGAAGCTTCAAGATCGGCTAAAGTGAGTTTTGAAAATTCTTTTCGTGTATACCCCATTAGACGACACGCTGCGCTGTTGAAATCCTGAAAGGCCATGGTCTTCGGGTTGAACACCACGATAGGGTCTCCTGCCTGCTCGAAAAGATTGCGATAGCGAGCCTCGGATTCCCGTAGTGCTTCTGCGGCCTGTCTACGTTCGGTGGTGTCCTGCAGGACACCGGTCCAGAGCATATCCCCATTCGCCAGGAGCCTGGGAACCGAAATAAAATGAACCCAGCGCACCTCATCACCCTTAAGAATACGCCCATTCCATTGGAATATCGCAGGGGAGTTCAGGGCCTCAACGTTCTTGGCAATAAAATCCGGTCTATCGTCCGGATGAATCCGTTCTGCAACAATCGCCGCATTGGCTTCACGCTGAGATTGGGTTACTCCCAATATCCGGCAAAATTCATCATTCGCCATCTCGATTCTGTAGTTTGTCCCCAAACGCACGATCCACTCATTGTCAACCCACTCACGGGCGGCTTTTACGCGCAACCTGTAAACTCCTGCGGGTAGAGATGTAACCAGATCCCTATAGAGATTACGCTCGAGGGAAAGGCTTTCAGAAACCTGAGATTGTTCAGTAGTATTGACGACTGAGGGCTTCCTCGGCCTGACAGGAACTGCAGTCAGGCGCTTACGCTGTTTCGTCTTTAATATTCGACTCATGGGAGCTCGAAAGTATTTCTCATCAGCTGTCTGATCTCAAGATCAAATTAGACTTACGCCACAGCAGATAAATGGCGGGGTAAACCAGAAGCTCCATCAGAAATGAGGTGGCCAGACCGCCTACCATCGGCGCGGCGACGCGCTTCATGAGGTCAGCGCCAGTGCCCATGGACCACATGATGGGCATTAAGCCCATCGACGCGGCGGCCACGGTCATCAACTTGGGCCGGATCCGCTTCACGGCACCATGAATGATGGCCTCATGGAGATCAGCCAGAGTCTTAAGCCGCCCCTCCCGCTTCGCCTGCCCATAGGAGAGATCCAGAAAGAGCAGCATGAACACCCCTGTCTCGGCATCCAATCCCATCAGGGCGATCATCCCGACCCATGTGGCAATGGATAAATTATACCCCAACGCATAGAGAAGCCAGAAGGCTCCCACCAGGGAAAAGGGTACCGCCAGCATCACCACCATCGCCTTGAAGGCGGACTTGGTGTTTAAATACAACAGCACGAAAATCAACAGGATCGTCGCCGGGATCACCAGCTTGAGCCGCTCTCGAACCCGCAGCATATTCTCATACTGCCCGCTCCACGACAGGGAATAGCCCGTAGGCAGTTTCAGATCCCGGGCGACGGCCTGCTTGGCCTCTTCGACATACCCGCCAATATCACGCCCGGCAACATCCACATACACATACCCCACCAGCATGCCGTTTTCATCCCGGATCATCGACGGGCCCTTGTTCAGGGTAATATTCGCCAGTTGCCCCATCGGCACCTGAATCCCCGCGGGCGTGGTCACTTTTATCCGCTCCAGCTGATCCAGATCAGATCGGAAATCACGGGCATACCGCACATTGATCGTATATCGCTCACGCCCTTCAACCGTGGTGGAAACCTCCAACCCGCCCACGGCGAACATGATGACCTCGTGGACATCATTGATCGTCAACCCGTACCGGGCCAACACCTCGCGACGGGGCACGAAATCCACGAAATAGCCGCTGGCCGTCCGCTCGGCAATCACGCTCCGCGTGCCGGGCACCTTTTGCAAAATCGGCTCAAGCCGGGCCCCCACCCGCTCAATCTCCTCAGTGCTCGACCCGAACACTTTGATGCCAACCGGCGTCCTAATCCCGGTGGAAAGCATATCGATCCGAGCCTTGATGGGCATGGTGAAGCCATTGACACAGCCGGGAATCCGGATGGCCCGATCCATTTCGGCGATCAACTCATCCCAGGAAATCCGCTCCGGCCAGAAATACCCCAGCGCCCCGCGCACCGGCCCCGGTGCCCACTTGGTAAACCATCGCTCCTTTGCCCGCCATTCGGTCGGCGGTTTCAACACCACCGTGGTCTCCATCATCGAGAACGGCGCCGGATCCGTCGAAGTATCAGCTCGCCCCGCTTTGCCAAATACCGACACCACTTCAGGAAACGCTTTGAAAATCCGATCCTGCGTCTCCATGAGGCGCTGGGCCTCGGTCACCGATATGCCCGGTAGCGTTGTCGGCATATACAGAATAACTTCTTCATTCAATGGCGGCATGAATTCATGTCCCAGCTTCAGGAACACCGGCACCGTAGAGGCAACAATCAGTACCGCAGCCAGAATCACCGCCTTGGGATGGCGTAGCACCCAGCGACAGGGCCCCTCGTAAAGCTTGAACAGCACCCGGCTGACC
Organism: uncultured bacterium; assembly: GCA_903958395.1. GTDB lineage: Bacteria > Verrucomicrobiota > Kiritimatiellia > CAIKKV01 > CAITUY01 > JAABPW01. The sequence continues at coordinate 4,758 of CAJBSZ010000333.1, forward strand.
GGATGTTTTTCCTCGGGGTAATATTTCCCCACCATGACCATCGATGCCAACTTCGCCAGCCACCGGGGCCGAAACTGGAACGGCTCCATCCGGGTGAATGACATGCGTACCGCCGGATCCAGCGTGATGGCCAGCAGTGCCGCAATGGCAATGGCCAGAGTCTTGGTGTAGGCCAGCGGTTTGAACAGGCGCCCTTCCTGGTCGACCAATGTAAAGATAGGCAGAAACGCCACGGCGATAACAAGCAGTGAAAAGAAAACCGATGGCCCGACTTCCAACATCGCCTGCAGCCGGATCTGATGATAGTCCCCCACCCGCCCCTTCTCCTGCCACAACTCAAGTTTCTTGTAGGCGTTCTCCACCTCTACAATGGCGCCATCGACCAGCACACCAATGGAAATGGCAATCCCCGCCAGGCTCATAATGTTGGAACTGATCCCCAGCCAATACATGGGAATGAAGCAGGCCAGCACCGAAACGGGTATGGTAATGATAGGCACGATCGCCGAGGGCAGGTGCCGCAGGAAAAACAGAATCACCAAACTGACAATGATGATCTCCAGAATCAACTCATGCTTGAGGGTGTGAATGGATTTATCGATCAACTCCGACCGGTCATAGGTCGTCACCACCTCCACCCCGGCAGGCAGGGAAGGCTGCAGTTCCGCCAGCTTGGCCTTGACCCGCTCAATAACACTCCGGGCATTCTCGCCGTGGCGCATCACGATAATGCCGCCCACGGTGTCGCCCTCGCCATTCAAATCGGAAACCCCGCGCCGCATCTGGGGGCCCAGCCCCACCGTGGCCACATCTCGCAGCAGCACCGGGGTACCGGCGCGATCAGCCTTAACGACCACCTGACCGAGCGCGTCCGGCTTCTGGATATAACCCCGGGCGCGGACCATGAATTCCCGGCCATTCCACTCAATCAGCCGCCCGCCCACCTCGTTGTTGCTCTTCCGAATGGCATCGGCCACTTCCACCACCGACAGGCCATAGCCCTGCATCCGGTTCGGATCCAGTGTCACCTGGTACTGTTTCTGAAATCCGCCGATTCCGGCCACCTCGGCCACACCCGGCACGCTCTGTAGCGCATACTTTAAAACCCAATCCTGAAAACTCCGCAACTCCGCCAGGTCATGCTTCCCGCTCCGATCCACCAGGGCATACTGGTAGACCCACCCGACGCCCGTGGCATCGGGACCCAATTGCGGTGTCACCCCGGCGGGTAGACTCCCCTGCAACTTCGACAGGTATTCCACCACCCGGCTTCGCGCCCAGTAGATATCGGTGCCATCCTGGAAGATCACATAAACATAGGAGAACCCGAAATCGCTGATGGCCCGGATCGCCTTGACCTTCGGAGCACCGAGCAGCGCGGTGACAACCGGATACGTCACCTGATCCTCCATGATGTCGGGGCTGCGATCCCACTTGGTGTAGACGATCACCTGGGTGTCGCTCAGGTCAGGAATGGCATCGACCGGGATGTTCCGCAGGCTATACCAGGCATAGGCCGACAGCATGGCCACCAGCCCTATCACCAGTAGCCGATTACGCGAACTAAACGTGATAATCGAGTTAATCATCGCATTTTATCGCCTGAAGGGCTCTCCATGGCCGCCCGGATGGAGGACTCGGAGTCTACCAGAAAATTCGCCGAAGTGACCACTCGGTCACCGGCTGCCACCCCGGAAAGAACCTCATAATACCCGTCGCTCCGTACCCCGATCCGGATCTCGATGGGCGTCAGTTTCCCCGCGCCGTCATCCCGGAAAACGTAACTGTGCGTTCCCGTCTGCATGACTGCCGTCTCTGGAACAACCGTCCGCTCCCCGAGCGTCAATCGAAGACCGGCATCGGCATACATCCCCAGCTTAAGCGTTCCGTCAGGATTGGAAACCGTCACCCTCGCCTTCAAAGTATGCGTCTCCGCATTCAGGCCCGGCGGCAGGAATGACACCTCACCCGAAAAAGATTGTCCGGGCTGATTGGGAAAACTCAACTCAACCGGCAATCCGACTCGAACCAGCGGCAGATCGGCTTCCGCCACATCGGCTTCCGCCCACACCACGGAGCAGTCCGTCACCACCATCAGGGATTCACCCGGCATAATCTTCTGCCCCGCCAGCAGCGTCTTCTCCGTCACAACGCCGCCCACCGGCGCATACAGAGTCAAGGTCCGCTCCACCCGATTGGTCTTCTCCACGGCGGCAATCTGATCTGCGGTAAGATCCCAGTTTATAAGCCGTTGTCGGGCCGCCTCCATGAGCGGCTTCATGCCGGATTGCAACGCGATACGATACTCCTCTTGTGCGGCAACCAGGGCGGGACTATAGATCGTCAACAAGGGATCCCCCTTTTTCACCACCTGACCGGTCGCCGACACATGCAATATCTCCACATACCCCTCGATCTTGGTGGTCACGCGGATCTGACGGGTTTCATCCGGAACAATCCTGGCCGGCAACCGGAGGATCCGGATCATCTCCCTTTTTTCAATGGCACCCAATTTCAGTCCCATCCGCTGTCGGGCTTCCGTCGAAAGGGTTACCGGGGCCAACCCCGACACCCCGCTCTTCCCCTCCTGCCCCGCGGCCTCCTCAATCGGAACCAAGTCCATCCCGCAAATCGGGCATTCGCCGGGTTTCTCCGACACAATCTGCGGATGCATCGGACAATGATACCGGCCAACCGTTTTTGCGGAAGAGGTGGCGGCCTGCCCTGAGCCTTGTCGAAGGGCCTCGCCGCCCGTCTTCGTCCTTTTCGAGCATCCCATAGCCGGAACCATAACCATCGCCAACAACACGACTAAAAGCCATTTGAAGTTCATAAGCTCCCTCCCACGGCCCGTTCCAGTGCCGCCCAACCCGAACCCAACTCGCCTTCGGCCATCACGGCCATGATCCGCACATCCAATCCGAACCGCTGACTTTCCAGCCAGTCGCTGAAATCCACCTTGCCTGCGCGATAGCCCGCCTCGCTTGCCTGTAGGCGAACCGCCGACTGGGGAATCAACTCCTTCTGGTATAACTCCACCGTTCGTCGGGCCGTCGCCACCTTGTAACACGCCGATTGGACATCAAGGGTCACCTGTCGCTCCGTGGCCGTTCGATCCGCCTCACTCGCCGTGGCCATCATCCCCGCCTCACGGATCGCCGCGCGGTTTTTCCCGCGCCATAAGGGCAAGTCGACTCCCACCATGAACATCACCATGTCATCCTGTCGTTCAATCGCCCGGTATTCCAATCCCACCTTGTAGTCCGGCTGGGATTCGCGCGTCATCAATTTGCGCTGCAACTCACTGCGATCCACCTTGAGTTGCGCGCCCTTGATTTCCGCCCGCTTCCCCAAGGCCGATTTGACCAGGGCCACAGAATCCGGAAGCGGGCCATCCGGGATCGTCGCGATGATCGTTGCCGGGGCCTGATCGGCATCAATGTTCATCAAAAAAGCCAGCTTGGCCCGGAGTGTCTTTTCCCGTCCCTCCAGTTCCAGCCGCTTCTGTTTGAGCATCGTGATCTCGGTTTGCGCCTTGACCGCATCCGCCTGAGCCGCTTCCCCGGCGGCATAGCGCACTTCCGCCACCTTGGCCATGCGGATCAAAAGGTCATCCTCCGACCGGGTGATGAGCAATGCCTTCTGCACCGCCTGAAGTTCATACGCGGCCTCCTTGACCATCCAGATCACCTCCTGAGCCATCATCTCCGCCTCAGCCCCCATCGCTCCGGCCTCATTCACAGAAACCGCTTCGCGCAATCCACGCTTTCCGTAACCGGGAAGCGGCTGTTCGATTTCGAATCGTTTTTCAGAGGTATTCGGGAAGGCACCCCCCGTCGTGGCGTCCATTCCGCGATAGGTAAACATTGGATTGGGCAGACCCGTTGCCTGAGCAGGCCTTTCCCGCATCGCGTCCCGCGTAGTCCCCAGGGCAATCAGGCGGGGATTCCGACTCAACGCATCCCGGACCGCCTGATCGAGGGAGATGGACACCGGCTCCGCGAGCGCCACAACCGCCAGCAGCATCCCACAGACAGCCACTATCGAACTATCGGATCTATTCATGACGGCATCCCCCCGCACACAAGCCCTCGCCACCACACAGGCACCGGGTCAAATTCGAAAGAAACTGTTTCCGCTGATCAGGATTCAACAGGGCACTCACCTTTCGGATATGCTCCAGCGTTGCCAGCTCAGAGGCGGCCTGGATCGCGCACATCTGATCAACAAGACGGCGCGACATCTCAACCGAATTCGTTCCTTCCGTCATCAGCGCCGCACCCAACTCCGCCCGCACTGCGCAATAACGGCCGCATTGATCCGACAGTTGCGCCGCCAGCTTGCCATCCAAGTCATGGATCTCGGAAGTCTGCCGGTCAGTGAGTCCGAGCTCTGTTTTCAGGTGAGTTTCCACACCCAAAGCGCCCAACGGCGAAGGCGCGGGCTTGGGACATACCGCTAACCGCGTGCCCCAGAAAGCGAGGATCCCGGCAACCACGGCCAAACTGACCACAATCGCTCGATGGAGGGCCACGCTTCGTCGTGGCCGGGGATCAGAGGACGCGACAAAGCGCGTCCCTCCACTGACTTCTGATTTCACTGGTCGCCTCCCGAGGCAAGCAACAGGTAGGCTCCGGTCAGGGAACCGTTTTGGACTAATGCGGTATTTGCCTTGATACCTTTCCCTGCGGAGGAAACAATAAGTCCCAGCCCGATTCCAAACATAATCCCAGCCGCCATGGCAAGCGGGGTCGCCCAGCCCTGCCAGCGCGAAACCAAAATCGGTTCAGCGGCGTGGATCCGGGTCCACACCGCCGCCTCAAAGCCCGGACGCGGCTCAATTCCCCTTCCCTGTTTCAGCAGGACCTTCAGCGTTTCATCCGGAGTCATGGTTATTCTCCTTTGCTAAGTAGAACGTCTGGAAAATAAAAAACCCTCGAAAAATCAGGGGGCAATTCAGACCCATAATTTCCCCAGCCTTACCCTTAGGTATTGCCGGGCGCGATAGAGGCGGGATTCAACCGATTTTCCGGTCGCCTGCATAACGGCGGCGATCTCGGAATAGGACAGGTCTTCATACACCGACAACACCAGCGCCGTACGCTGGTCTTCAGGAAGTTCCGCCACGGCGGCCATGATGAGGGCTTCGCGCTCCCTGAGATCCGCCTGATCGGAGGGATCCGACTGCCCCCCAGAGAGTTCCCCCTCCGGAGTCATCTCAAGAGATTGTGCCGGTCGGCGCTGGCGACGGCGCATGGCATCGATCGCGGCATTGCGGGCCAATTGGAATAGCCAGGTTGAAAACCGGTCGCCGGGCTTTCGAAAGGCAAACCGGTCAAGGTTCCGGTAGGCTCGAACAAACGTATCCTGGGCAATATCCTCCGCCCCGGCGGCATCCCCGGTCAACCGGAAGACAAAATTGAGGATCGGCCCCTTATAGTGCCCCATCAGTTCAGTAAACGCGTCGTCATCTCCCGCCTTTACCCGACCGACGCAATCCCGATCCAACTCTTGGCGATCTGGCATGCCCGCTTTATACCACGCTCATCGCTTCCGTCCAAGCAGCGTGATGTCACCCAAAACAGCCACAGCGGCTCACCAGAATGGTTCGCCCTACCCTTTCCAAACAAAAAGGCCGCCCTTTCGGACGGCCTTCATCATTCTGGCTTATTAGCGTTTCAGAGATCGGAGAGCACACGTCTGAACTCCAGTCA
>CAJBSZ010000334.1 GCA_903958395.1 uncultured bacterium
GGCACGATCCGGAACCATACCGAGTCGATCAATCCGCAGATCAAGAGCTTGAACTACCTGAACAATATTCTGGCCAAGATTGAGGCCATTAACTGTGGTTGTCAGGAGGCGGTGATGTTGAATCCGCAGGGATTTGTTGCGGAAGCCACGGGCGATAATATCTTTGTGGTTCGTGGAAACACCCTGCTTACACCGCCCGCCTGGTGCGGGACGCTGGAGGGAATTACGCGGAATGTGGTGATGAGACTTGCCGCTGAATCCGGAATGACGGTCCGGGAGGATGTGCTGACACGGTATGAGCTCTACACGGCGGATGAAGTGTTCCTGACGGGAACCGCTGCGGAAGTGATCCCGGTGGTCACGATTGACCGGCGCAGTATCGGCACCGGGAAGCCTGGAAAGGCAACCCGCGCATTGGCCGCCGCATTTCATCGCTTTGCCGCTTCAAGCGGAACGCCCATCAAGTAAGACCGGGAGGTCGCATGCAGTGCGAACATTGTCAGCAGCATGAGGCGACCATTCACCTCACCCAGATGACAGACGGGCAGTCCCGGGAGCTTCATCTGTGTGAGGATTGCGCCGAGGAAAGCGGCTTGAATGTGCAGAGCGTCATGTCGATCCCGGAAATCCTTTTCGGGATGGGCTCTTCAGGGGAGGCGGACTCAGGGGACGGGCCGCTTCCCGGAAAAAGTTGTCCCCAATGCCATATGCGGGGCTGTGATTTTAAAAAAACAGGTCGTCTCGGGTGCCCTTCCTGCTATGAGACCTTTTCCTCCGAACTGGGTCCCATGCTGGCCGCCATGCATAAGGGGGGGCGGCATACCGGGAAAGCACCCGAGTCCCAGAGCCAGGGATTGGAAAAGGAAGCCCGTCTTGTGCAATTCAAGAAGCAACTTCAGGAAGCTATCCGGAACGAACACTACGAGGAGGCGGCCCTGTTGCGGGATCAGATCCGGGAGGCCGGGCATGACCCTCAATGACCTGATTCACAATCCAGGCTCCTGGCTGGCTTCCGGCCCGGACGCGGGAGGGGTTTCTTTCCCGGGCATCATTGTCAGCAGCCGGATCCGCCTGGCCCGGAACCTTGAGGGAGTGGCCTTCCCGGGCTGGGCAGGAGAGGATGAATGCACGCGGATTCAGGGCAGGGTATCGGGAATTCTTCAGGCACTGCCGTCTTTAACGCCCTGCCTGGCGCTGGAGATGGCGGATCTTTCGCCCGTTGACCGGGAGTTTCTCCGCGAACGGCACCTGATCAGTAACGACCTTGCCCAGAAATCACGGGGCAGCGGGGTCGTAATCCGCCAGGACGAGGTGCTGAGTGTGATGGTCAACGAAGAGGATCATCTTCGCCTGCAGGCCTTGCGGCCGGGGTTTCAGTTGCCTGAGCTTTGGAAGGAGATCAGCACGTTGGACACCGAGCTGGAGAAGCAGCTTCGATACGCCTTTTCACCCGAGCTGGGATATCTGACCGCCTGCCCGACGAACGTGGGAACGGGGCTCAGGGCGAGTGTCATGATTCATGCGCCGGGTCTCCGGTTGATCAATGAAATTGAGCCGATTATCAAGGGATTGACCAAGATCGGTCTGGCGGTCAGGGGGCTTCAGGGGGAAGGCACCGAGGCGTCGGGCAATATGTACCAGATTTCGAACCAGACAACCCTGGGAGAGACGGAGCCGGTGATCATTGAGCGGTTGATCCAGATTGTCGGCGAAGTGGCCCATCATGAGGCCAATGCCCGGGCGAGGTTGCGCGAACATCGCGAAGCGACTGTGGCGGATTATGTGGGGCGTGCTTACGGGGTGTTGTCCCATGCCCGGGTTTTAACCTCCCAGGAAGCCCTGGATATGTTGTCCGCATTGCGTTTGGGGTGCGAACTTGGTATGATATCGGGACTTGATAAGGACAGCGTCAACCGGTTGACGCTGTTTTCGCTGCCGGGCCATCTCCAGAAATCGGAGGGTCATACGATTCCGCCCGATGAGCGGGATCAGGCGCGTGCCCGGTTGATCCGGGAAATTGTATGCCGGGCAACAGTGGTCTGACGTGACGGGATGATGAGAGCAGGAGGGTGGGGTTATGGATAATTCAGGAAGTTATACGCCGCGGGCTCAGCAGGTGATCCAATTGGCACGCGGGGAAGCGGATCGGTTCAATCATTCCTATGTGGGAACCGAGCATCTCCTGTTAGGTCTGGTCGCGTTGGGGCAGGGTGTGGCCGTCACGGTTCTTGAGCGCATGGGAATTTCGCTGGAATCCCTGCGGCTGGAAGTCGAGAAGTCGGTCGGGCAGGGGCCCGAAACCAAGACGGTGGGTAATGTGCCCTTTACGCCCCGTGCCAAAAAGGTGCTTCAGCTGGCGGCGGCCGAGGCCCGCTCGCTGAACCATACCTACATCGGAACCGAGCACCTCCTGTTGGGATTGCTGCGGGAGGGCGAGGGCGTTGCCGCCCAGGTTTTGAGGAATTTGAATGTGGATCCCGATACCACGCGGGTGGAGGTCATGAAGGAGCTTGATCCCAATTACGAGCCGGGGGAGGACGCGCCCGCGCCGGAACCGAAAAGCAAGGCGCAGGCGGCGGGTGACACCAAGCCCAAGACTCCTGCCCTGAATGCGTTTGGAAGGGATCTGACCGAGCTGGCCCGAAAAGGCGGCCTGGATCCGATGATCGGCCGTGAATCCGAACTGGAGCGCTGTATCCAGATCCTGTGCCGCCGGACCAAGAACAATGCCGTTCTGCTGGGCGAGGCCGGCGTCGGAAAGACCGCCATCGTCGAGGGGTTGGCCCAGGTCATTATCTCGGGCCTGGTTCCCGACATCCTTCGCAATAAGCGGGTGATCGCCCTGGATCTTGCGCTCATGATTGCCGGCACCAAGTATCGCGGACAGTTCGAGGAGCGGATCAAGGCGGTGATGGAGGAGATCAAGCGGAACGCCAATGTGATCCTGTTTGTGGACGAAATCCACACCATCGTCGGGGCGGGCTCCGCCGAGGGAACGATGGACGCCTCGAACATCATCAAGCCGGCCCTGGCGCGTGGCGAGCTCCAGTGCATCGGCGCCACGACCTTGAACGAATACCGGAAATATATCGAGAAGGATAGTGCCCTCGAGCGGCGCTTCCAGACGGTAAAGGTCGAAGAGCCCAGCGTGGAGGATGCCATCCGCATCCTCAAGGGGATCCGTCACAAGTACGAGGAGCATCACAACGTCAAGATCACCGATGATGCGGTGGATGCCGCCGCCCGGTTGACGGATCGGTACCTGTCCGGTCGGAACCTGCCTGACAAGGCGATTGACACGATTGACGAGGCTGGAGCCCGGGCGCGGATCCTGGCCACAACCCGCTCGCCGGAGCTCCGCAAGAAGGAGCAGGCCATTGAAACGATCCGGCTGGAGAAGGAAGTCGCCATCAAGGCGCAGGATTTCGAGGCCGCCGCCCGCCTTCGTGATCTCGAGAAGCGGGAGCGCGAGACGCTCGAGGGGAATGTGAAAAAGTGGCAGGATGCCGGGAAGAAGAAAAAAATCAAGGTGACCGAAGAGGATGTCATGGCCGTCGTCTCGAAGTGGACCGGAGTGCCTCTGAAGAAGATGGAAGGCAAGGAACTGGCCCGCCTCCTGAATATGGAGACGGAGCTGGAAAAAACGGTCATTGGGCAGCAGGACGCCATTCTCACGATATCCAAGGCGCTCCGGAGATCCCGGGCCGACTTGAAGGATCCCCGGCGTCCCATTGGCTCGTTTGTTTTTCTGGGTCCGACGGGGGTGGGCAAGACCCTGTTGGCGAAAACACTGGCCGAGTTCATGTTCGAGGGCTCCAGCGCCCTCATCCAGCTCGATATGTCCGAATACATGGAGAAGTTCACCGTCTCCCGCCTGGTTGGTTCACCGCCGGGATATGTGGGGTATGAGGAAGGCGGGCAACTGACCGAAAAGGTGCGGCGCCGCCCGTATTCGGTGGTGCTGTTTGATGAAATCGAGAAAGCGCATCCCGATGTCATGCACATGCTGCTCCAGATCATGGAGGAGGGACGCCTGACCGACAGTACCGGGCGGCATGTCGATTTCCGGAACACGGTCATCATTCTCACGACCAACCTGGGCTCCGATTTTATCAGGAAGGGTGGGCTCGGGTTTACCGAATCGGGTCCGGCAATGGATTACGGAACCCTGAAGGCGCGGATGCTGGAGGAGGTGAAGCGGCTGTTCAAGCCGGAATTCCTGAACCGGATTGATGAGATTGTGGTGTTCCGCCAGTTCGAGCGGCCGGAGATGGTTCGCATTCTGGAACTGGAAGTCCGCAAGGTGAAAAGCCGCTTGGAAGCGAAGGGGATCACCCTGGCGTTGACGCCCGAGGCGCAGGAATTCCTGTTGGAGAAGGGGTTTGATCCGGCTATGGGAGCGCGGCCCCTGCGGCGGGCGGTGCAACGGTACCTCGAAGATCCGCTGGCCGAGGAAATCCTGCGGGGCGACTTCCGGGATGCCGGAAAAGTGAATGTGATCAAGGGGGATGGCGGTCTGGTCTTCAGTATTGCGGCCGGCAGGGTGAAGGCCTAGGTGATAAGTGTTTGATTCCCTGACCAGTTCGTTGGAATCGGTATTTAAAAAGCTTCGCGGCTACGGGCGGCTTACGGAAGCCAATATCAAGGATGCCATGCGCGAAGTCCGCATGGCGCTTCTGGAGGCGGATGTCAATTACGAGGTGGCCCGGGATTTCGTGGCCCGCGTGAGTGAACAATGCGTCGGCGAGGAAGTGCTTCACAGCATCACGCCCGGCCAGCAGGTCGTCAAACGGGTTCACGATGAACTGGTGACGCTTCTGGGCGGCCCGAAGAACCGCCGCCTTGAACTCAATCCGTTACCCGCGCCCGTCATGCTGGTGGGGTTGCATGGCTCGGGGAAAACAACCACGGCAGCCAAACTGGCGTCGTTCTGGAAGAAGGACGGAAAAAATGTACTGCTGGTGGGGGCCGATATCCGGCGACCCGCCGCCGTTGAGCAATTGGGGGTTCTGGCCAGACAGGTGGGGGTGGATATGCTGGCCCCGGAGCCTGGCGAAACCGTTCCCGCGCTGGGGCGGCGCGCCTTGGATCGCGCTGAATTGACCGGACGGGATGTGGTGCTGTTTGATACCGGCGGCCGATTCCAGATCGATGAGGAGCTGGTTCAGGAATTAAAGGATCTTCGGGAGATCGTCAAATGCCGGAACACGGTTCTGGTGGTGGATACCGCCATCGGGCAGGAATCGGTGCATGTGGCGGAGGTGTTCCACAAGGCGCTGGAGCTCCGGGGATTGATTCTGACCAAACTGGACGGGGACGCCCGCGGGGGCGCCGCGCTGTCCATTCAGGCGGTGACCGGGTGCCCGATCCTGTACACGGGCGTGGGCGAGAAAATTGGCGAACTGGAGCCGTTTTATCCCGAGCGGATGGCCTCCCGGATTCTCGGGA
>CAJBSZ010000335.1 GCA_903958395.1 uncultured bacterium
CCTGGCCGCCCTACCTTTGGCGCCAGGGATTGCCGTCGCTTTGGTCGTGTCGGCCCTTGCGGGCGAATTCCACGTCTCGCCGACTGGCAACGATGCGAATCCCGGCACGAAGGAGAAACCCTTCGCCACGCTGGAATACGCGCGTGACGCGGCGCGGCAGGTGAAAGGATCAACCGTCACCCTTGCGCCGGGGACGTACCGCCTGACAAAGACATTGGCGCTCGATGACCGTGATTCCGGCACGCGCTTTGTCGGGAGCGGGAACGCCCGCCTCACCGGCAGCCAGGAGATCCCGTCGGGCGCCGTTAAACCGGTCACCGATCCAGGCATCCTACGCCGGATGCTGCCTGAGGTGCGCGGGAAGGTGCTGGAAATTGATTTGCGAGCGCTCGGGATCTCCGATTTCGGCGAGATCGGCCCCCGCGGTTTCGGGCGGCCGTACCTGCCTGCTCCGCTGGAGCTGTTTGTGGACGATGAACCGCTTGCGTTGGCGCAGTGGCCGAAACCCGGTGCACCGGGTGTGCCGATTGGCAGGGTTCTCGACAAGGGAGCCGGCTGCAACGGCAATACTCCCGTGCGCGGTGTGACCTTCAAGGTTGCCACCGACCGGCCAGCCCGCTGGACGCAGGCTGACAACGTTTGGATTACCGGGTTCTTCTGCAACGGCTACGCCGACGATACGCTGAAGGTGAAGTCGTTTGATGTGACTAAGAAGACGCTGACCACCGTGCAGTTGCATGGGTATGGTTTCACATCCGACAAGCCGTGGAACCGGTGGGTCGCTTTAAACCTGCTGGAGGAGCTTTCCCTGCCCGGTGAGTTTATGGTCGACGGGAAAACCGGCAGGCTTTTCTTTCTGGCTCCTGAAGGCAAGGATATCAGCAAGTGTTTGCTCGAAGTGTCGATGATGCAGGAGCCGGTCGTCGCTCTGGTGGGCGCGACGGGCGTAGTGTTTGACGGAGTGAACGTTGAGTGCTCACGCGGGATAGGGGTGTATATCGAGCGTGGAGCGAACAACCGAATCCAGAACGCCACACTTCGCAATCTCGGCCTGCTCGCGGTTCGCATCGGGCGCAACGGGAACGGCGAGGCGGGCAAGGATCAGGGCATCCTCAATTGCCGTATTTACAACATTGGCGCGGGTGCGGTTGTGTTGGGCGGTGGCGACCGGAAGCGCCTCACCGCCGGGGGCAATTTCGTGCAGAATTGTGAGATCCATGATTTCAACCGGTGGGACCGCACTTACAAAAGCGCGGTCAACATCGAGGGCTGTGGCAATATCGTCCGTCATTGTTTGATTTACGATTGTCCCGGTAGCGCTCTCTACCTCCATGGCAACGACCACCTGATCGAATACAACGAGATCCATCATGCGATCATGAGCGGCGACGACATGGGCGCGTTTTACATGGGGCGTGATCCGACGGAACGCGGTACTGTCATCCGCTACAACTACTGGCACGACCTCGCACCGTTGCGCAATACTCACTGCCTGTATCTCGACGACTCAGGAGGAGATGGCACGACGATTTACGGCAACGTCTTCCGCAAGGCGGGCGGCCTCGCCACCGTCAATATCCGGCATGGCAGCGATATTACCGTGACCAACAACATCTTCATCGAGTGCAAGCTGCCGTTGCGCATGGGCGGCGGCAGCGAGTGGCGCACCAAGGACGGCCGGTTCGAGGCGTTGCTGAAATCCGTCGGTTATGACCAATCCCCGTGGCGCGAACGGTATCCGGAATTGCTCGATTATCTCGCCGCCCGCCCGCAGATGCCCCGCCGGAACCTGTTCGCCAGGAATCTGCTTGTGAACTGCACGGTCACTCCGCCCAATGGCATCGAGTGTCGCGACAACCTGAGTGTGACCAATAATCCCGGTATGACCGATGTTGGGATCCCCGGCTTTCAGCCAATCCCATTTGACAAAATCGGTCTGGAGAAGAAACCATGAGTCAGGACACTTTTGCCGACATCGGCATGCGTTCGATTGCCGCACGGCGCGGCTTGCTTGAGGAGGCTCACCCTCCAAAACTTCCGCGCAAATTCCTGGCCGCAGGCAAATCCGACCCGCGCGCAGCATTCAAACCAGCCCCAAAGCTGGATTCGGCGGAAAAGCTCTCTATCGAACTGGCCCGGCAACGGCGCCGGGTTGCGCCCTTCCTGAAGGATGTTGCGCCCGCGTTAATTGGTATGCGGTTGACGCAGCGGCTTGAGGAGTTCCAGTGGCGGTTAGAGACGGATGCCGACCGGGCTGATTTCCAGCACACCCAGGGGGGTGCGGGTGAATGGACTGCAGTCAAGGTGCCGCACTTCGGGGGGCCGATCGGGCGGGCGGTCGCGTATTACCGGACGACCTTTATGGTGACCCGCGAGATGCTCGACAAGGGTGCGGTATTCGTCCGGTTCGGGGCGGTGGATTACAAGGCGCATGTGTTCGTCAATGGCCATTACCTCGGATCCCACGAGGGATTCTTCGCGCCCTTCGAGTTCGAATGCGCCGCCTCCCTGCGCGAAGGTGAAAACACCTTGCTGGTGAAAGTCGAAAACGATGCGGTATTCATGGGTAACAACAGTTGGGGGCAGGCGGAGGAGGGCGACAAGCTTTACGCCGCGACCAACCTCGGCTGGGACGACCCGGAACTGGGCTGGTCGCATTGCCCACCCGGATTTGGCATCTATCAGGACGTATTCATCGAGGCCCGGGCTCCGCTGCATATATCGGACATCTGGGTGCGGCCCCGGCCTGACGACCAGTGCGCCGAGGCCTGGATTGAAGTCTGGAACAAGGATCGCAAGAGTCTTCCGGCCTCTGTCGAGATATCCGTGTTCGGCCAGAACTTCCGCCAAACGGTGATCCGCCGATTCCGTCACACGCCGGGTACACGCATCATCCCCGGTGTCGGCGACCTCCAGAAACCAACCGATAATAAGGACGTTACCCTCACGATGGGTGCCGGCTCCAATCTCATCCGGGTGCCGCTGGCGATTCCGAATCCGCGCCTGTGGGATCTGGACACGCCCTGGCTGTATCAAATCCAGGTGAAGTTGCTCGATGGTTCGGGAACCGTTGTGGACACTGCGAAACGGCAGTTCGGCATGCGGACGTTCCGTCAGGATACGAAGAACGAGCCACACGGACGGCTGTTTCTTAACGACCGCCAGATTAAGCTGCGCGGGGCGAATACCATGGGCTTCGAGCAGCAGGATGTGTTCAAGAAGGATTTCCAGCAACTTATTGACGACATCCTGCTGGCCAAGATTGGCAACATGAATTTCCTGCGGCTGACGCAGCGGCCCGTCCAGCCGGAGGTCTACGAGATGTGTGACCGTCTTGGACTGATGACACAGACTGACCTGCCTTTGTTCGGCTGCCTGCGCTATAATAAGTTTGCCGAGGCTATCCGGCAGGCCGGGGAGATGGAGCAGTTGATCCGTGGGCATGCCTGCAACATCATGATCAGCTACATCAACGAGCCGTTTCCCAATGCCAGCGGCAAACCACACCGGCATTTGACCCGCCCGGACCTGCAGGCTTTTTTCGAGGCCGCCGACCGCGCCGTTCATGTGCTGAATCCCGACCGTGTGATCAAACATGTTGATGGGGATTATGATCCGCCCAGCGACACGTTGCCGGACAATCACTGCTATTGCGGCTGGTACAACGGGCATGGTCTTGAACTTGGCAAACTGCATCGCGGCTACTGGGTGCCGGTCCGGCCGGACTGGCTCTACGCTTGCGGCGAGTTTGGCGCGGAAGGACTCGACCCGGCCGATCTCATGCGTAGACGATATCCCCGGCACTGGTTGCCCGGCGCCGACGAATCGACATGGTCGCCCGACATTATTCATGGGGCGCAGACCGGTAAATTCCACTTTATGTGGTTCGATACGCAGCGGACACTTGAAGATTGGGTGCGCGCCAGTCAGCGGCACCAGGCGTGGGCGACGCGCCTGTTCGCCGAGCGCTTCCGGCGCGACAACCGGATGGTCAGCTTCGCGATACATCTGTTTATTGACGCCTTCCCGGCCGGCTGGATGAAGGCGCTCGTGGACTGTGAACGCCGTCCCAAGCCGGCCTATTTTGCCTACCGGGATGCCCTCGAACCGTTGACCGTCAACATCCGTACCGACCGCTGGGCCTTCTTTTCCGGCGAACCGATGCCGTTCGAGTTCTGGGTTTGCAACGACACGAACGAGAAGCCAAAGAACCTCCGGCTCCGATGGCAGATCGAGCAAAACGGGAAAGTCATATTCTCCCAACAGACCCCGGCTACAGTTGGGGCGATGTGTGCGACGTTCCAAGGATTTTTTGCGCCGCGGGCGCCGAAGGTTGACCGGCGTACCCGGTTTACGATTCGTCTCGCCCTCGGCGATACCCATACCTCAATGGAGTATGAGGTCTTCCCGGAGCAACCCGCCCTGGCGGGAACATCCGTCTCCCTCATCGGCACCAGCAAGGGCAAACAGCTTCTCAAGGAACTCGGCATCAAGCCAATAACGAAGAACCAACAACCCATATTAACCGTCTCATTATTGGCTTTACATGATCCGGTAGGGCGCTCGCGCCGTCGAGCGCCGCGGCGGCCAACGGCGTGGCCGCCCTACCAGGATGATCATGTCCAGACAATGGGGAGACGGTTAACCATCATCACCGACTATGCCGGGTATCAGAAGTGTAAACAAAAACTTGACCGTGCCGTGGCCGATGGTGCGAGGGTGGTCTTCCTCGAACTTCCGGTGGGCGAATACAACATCGGAGGTTCGGCCGTCCGGGTGGAGGAGTGTGTGATGCGTCCGCGTGAATTTGTCTCGCGGGATACGGGACATCCCCTGGTGGCCGGGTTCGAGCCGGAGGATTTTAAATGCTGGTACGATCCCAAGGCGGGCTACTTCTGTCCTTTGTTGGCCTCGATGTTTCAAGCCGAAGGGTGGCAGCCAATTCTCACGAACGGCAACGGGGTCTGGGGCGGCGGCGCCTGGCAGAAGCGGTTTGCCGCCGCCGGGAAGCCCTCCGGTAAGGGGATGTACATCGTCAGCCAGGTCGCGCTGGCCGGGCGCACACGGCATAATCCCGCGGCCGCCCTGTTCGCGCGCCGGTTGCTGGGGGAACCATGAGCGTCAGGAAACCCGCACCGGAAGGTCAGGCCAAACCCCAGGTGCCGCTGCGCAAACGCCTGCTGTGGGGCATCGGCGGTATGACCGACACGCTGACCTACAACGGGCTCAACGGCATGATGGATGCGATCTTCATCAATGCCATGGGCCTGAATCCGAAAATCATCGGGCTTGCCCGCAGCTTGCCGCGTCTATTCGATTTGTTGACCGACCCGCTGATCGGGCATCTGTCTGACAACACCCGTTCGCGCTGGGGGCGCCGCCGCCCATGGATGGCGGTCGGTGCCGTAGTGGCCGCCGCCATCGCGGTGATCATGTGGTATCCGCCGCTCAGTGCAGCGCCGTGGGTCGTCACCACCTTTGTGGTCTCGATGATGGTGATCCTGTTTACGCTCGGCTACTCGATGTTCACGATCCCCTACACGGCGCAGGGTTATGAACTGAGTACCGACTACAACGAGCGGACGCACATCTTCCAGTGGCGGCAGTATGCGATGGCCGCCACCGGCTTTCTGACTCCCTGGGGTATCCCGCTTTGCCTGAAATTGGAGGGGGCGCATGCCAATGTGACGAAAGGTGCGGAGGGTATTCATGTCGTCAGTTGGATCATTGCCACGGCGATCCTGTTGACGGCCTGTGCGCCGATTTTCGGTTGCCGCGAAAGCGGGGCGCATGTGGCCGAGAAGAAAACACGTTTTATCGAGGCGATTCGCTACACTCTCAAAAACAAGGCGTTTTGGCCGCTCGTCGCGGGCAACTTCCTGGTCAAGTTCGGAATGGTTGTCACCGGTTGCTTCTTCTACTACGTCATGGTTTACAGCGTCAGCGCGGGCGACAACATCCAGGGCACCACACGCCTCGCCGTGTTCTTCAATACCATCAACATCGCCACGTTCCTTGCGATGGCGCCGGTCGTGCGCGTGACTGACAGGCTGGGCAAGAAGGGCGCGTTGCTGGCGCTGATGTTGTTGAGTTGTGTCGCCTATGCGTCGGTCTGGTTTACGTTGCGTCCCCACGGGTCGCCCTGGATTCTCGGGGTGTCTGCGTTCCTGTCCGGTACCCTGCACCTGCCGACGGCCATTGCCGACATCTGGCCGGCGTTGTTGACCGCCATCTCCATCGGCTTGTTCTGCAACTCAATGCCGCTGATCATGAATTCCATGCTTGCCGATGTGTGCGATGAGGACGAACTCGCCTGCGGCCAGCAGCGACAAGCCTTCTACGGGGGCGTTTTCGTCACCTGTGATAAACTCGCCATGGCGCTGGCCATGTATCTGCAGGGGGCCTTGGTCGCGGCATCCGGCTACCTCAATACTCTGCCGCAGCAGCCCCCTGAGACGATTCAATACTGGATGAAGGCGCTACTGTATACCCAGCCCACAGGCTTCCTGCTGGGGTTTGCCCTGATCCTCCTTTATCCCATCACCCGGAAGCGCGCCTATGCCACCCGCGCCAAGCTCGATGCCAGAGCAAGTTTGAAGGAGATTTGATGGTCTCATCATTAACTAGACATGATCATCTGGGTAGGGCGGCCAGGCCCCTGGCCGCCGCGGCGCGCAAGGGCCTGCGCGCCCTACCGGA
>CAJBSZ010000336.1 GCA_903958395.1 uncultured bacterium
CTCCGTACCAAACCATAATCCGCCGACTGCTCGATTCGTATGCCGAAACATACGGAAAAACGGTTCCAACCACGCCTCGCACTTTACGTCGCTGACGCGCCGAAAGTGAAGGCGGGCGTTGAAGGAAAGCCGGCGGGATTGAATCCAGCATCACCCGGGACTATGACTGGGGGAGAGCCGACTTTCCGGGAAATACATCATCAGGAAAACCCTGATGGCACTATCAGGGATTCACCCGATAGCCAAAAGCGATCCTGGCCTGTATACTGACTATTATGGAAAAATAAAAATATTACCGAAAACACACTCATGTCACTGACTTACACCATAAGCGAATCGGGCAATCACCTCACCGTTGTCGGAACGGGCAAGGTGACATCCGACCATTGCATTGAACTTCTCAAAGTAATCCTTCAGGATCCGCGTTGCCGGCCGGATCAGACGGCATTGCTTGACATGCGTAAAGCCACATTCCCGGATCTTGAATCCGCGGGAATCATTGCGCTCGCCAAACTCATCGAGGAGTTTTCAGATGTATTCAAGACGCATGTCGCCATCGTTGCCAAATCAACCGCCCTGTTGTCCGCAGAACTCCTGTCGACCCATGTTCGCAACGCCAAGAACATCAGCATCCGCGTTTTCGTCGACCACGCCGCCGCCCTGGATTATTGCCGTGAGGACTGGATTGGACAAAACTGCCACTCAGCCGCCACTGCGGCTCACCGGGACGGTTCGCCCTACCCCAATGCATGTTTAAGCAACGCTTGATTTAAATCCGGTAGGGCGAGGCGTCCCTGCCGAGCCGTCCTCATGCGGCTGAAATAAGGCTGCCTTGGACCCCTAGACTCCATTCTGACGCAGTTTAGGGAGACGCGTCCATTCTTGACTTCAACCACAATAAAATGGTGCATTATTTGGTCCTAATATGTAATTGTTAACCGCATTCCCATGAAACACAGGTTCTGTTCATATTATTCCATTCGGGTCATTTTAGCCTGCACACTGGCTGCGACCACCGGCTGCGCCACTGTTCGGCAGGCCCGGACAATCCAGAAGGGCGAACAGTCCCCACCGGGTGAACGACTCCTGAAGGCCGACGAAGTCGGCTTATCCTCGAACACGGTGCTGACGCTTGACCGGGCGCTTGAAATTGCCCTCGCCTATCACCCGTCGGTGGTCGAGGCCCAACAGTCACTGGCAGCCGCCACTGCGCAGGTCTATCAGGCCCGCGCCGCCTATTGGCCCCAGCTCAGCGCCGGGGCGGGCGAAACCCGATCCACCTCCAATACCCAAGGCACACCGGAAAGTTCCCACGCCCGTAATTCGTTCAACGGCTCCATCGGCCTGGATCTGCTGGTCTACGATTTCGGAAAAACCCCGGCCATTGTCCGACAGGCCTATGCCCGCCAGATTGCCGCCTCTGAAAATCTCCGCGCCGCCCGCAGCGATCTGGCCTATGTCGTCCGCACCGCCTTCTACAACCTGGGAAAGGCCGGCGAACTGACCCAGGTGGCCGCCGATGCCGTACGCCAGTTCAAGACCCGGCTCGACCAGGTCCAGGCTTTCCAGGAAGTCGGACGCCGAACCCGGTACGATCTGACCAAGTCGGATGTCGATCTGGGCAATGCCAAATTGAGCCTCATCAAGGCAAAGAACGATGAATCCGATGCCCGCGCCGCTCTCAACCGGAGCCTCGGACTGGCCGAGGAACCGGGCTACACTCCCCGTCCCGGAATGCCTCCCTCCTTCTCCATGACCAGCGCCCCGGCGCTTCTGGATAAGGCCCGACGGAATCACCCGGGCCTTCGCGCCCTCCAGGCACAGGAACGTGCCGCCTATGCAGCCGTGGACGAGGCTATTGCCTCGCTGTATCCCGAGGTCGGGCTCCAGGCAAAATACGGACTCACCGGCGGAAGCTTCCCCCTCACCTGGAATTGGTCGGCGGCTCTTCAGTCCACGTTGCAAGTATTTACGGGCCACCGACAGACTTGGCGCATCCGGGAAGCCGTTGCCCAGCTCCAGCAGGCCCGCACCCGGGTCACCGCCCGCGAACAGCAAATCTATCAGGATCTGCAAAACGCCCTGAATCAACTGGATAGCGCCCTGCAACGCCTGCCACTGACCGACCTCCTGGTCAAGCAGGCCCAGGAAAGCGTGGACCTTGTCAGCGAACGGTACAAGCTCGGGGCCGCCTCGGCGGTTGAAGTGACCGATGCCCAGGTGGCGCTGACCGGCGCGCGGGCGGAACAGGTCAAGGCAAAATTCGATTACCAGGCGGCACTCGCTCAAATCCGACATGCCGCAGGAGAGGAATAACCATGAAACGTTGGATCATCAGTATCGTACTCCTGACCGTAGCCGCAGGAAGTGTCTGGTATTTTTTCTTTAAATCCGGGAATAGCGGAAATACTCAATACCGAACCGCCAAGGTCGAGTGTGGCAACATCACGCAAACGGTTCGGGCCACCGGCACAATCCAGCCGATCAAATTGGTTCAGGTTGGAACACAGGTCAACGGCCCCATCCGGAAACTGTATGTGGATTTCAACAGCCAAGTAAAGGCGGGCGATCTGGTTGCCCAGATTGATCCCACCACCTATGAAGCACGCCTGGCCCAGGATCAGGCCAATCTCATTCAAAGCCAGGCTAATGTCGAGCAGACCCGGGCCAAACTCGTCCAGGCCGAAAAAGAACTGGAACGAACCCAGAAACTTACGGCACGGGAGATGTTGTCCCAGTCTGACCTGGATTCGGCCACCGCCACCCGCGACACCCTGACCGCCCAGATGAAAGTCAGCGAGGCGGCCGTCGCCCAGGCCCAGGCCGCACTCCGCCTTTCCCAGGCCAACCTCGGCTACACAACCATCAAATCCCCCGTGGATGGCGTTGTCATCAATCGGAATGTAAGCGAGGGTCAGACAGTCGTCGCCAGCATGTCCGCACAGGTGCTCTTCCTGATCGCCACTGACCTCCGGAAAATTCAGGTTGAAGCCAGCATCCCGGAGGCCGACATCGGAAATGTCGCTATGGGGCAACTGGTCATCTTTAATGTGGACGCCTACGAGCAAAGCTTCACCGGCACAGTCACCCAGATCCGGATGGCGGCCAGCACCGTCCAGAATGTCGTCACCTACCCCGTCATCATCGAGGCCGATAACCCCGGCAATAAGTTGTTTCCCGGCATGACTGCCGACATTGTCTGCGAGGTGGCTCGCCACGACAATGTCCTCAAAGTCCCGAACGCCGCCCTTCGATTCAAGCCCGAAGACCGGGCAGCCGCCACTGCAGAGCCCCCTGCTAAACCGAAGGGAAAAGGAGCGGCGGCACGGGCGGAACGGGGGTACAAGATCTGGGCGCAGAAACCCGAAACCGGCACCCCTCGCCCCATCTTCGTCTCCCTGGGCATCACCGACGGCGCTTTCACGGAAGTTCGCGGCGACGCATCACTCGCGGAGGGCCAGGACATCATCACGGGCATTCAGGTCGCCAACAGTACCCAGGAGAAAACCGTCAATCCCTTTACACCCAAACTGCCCGGATCCGCCCGCCGGGCCACCCGCTGACCCATGCTCATCGCCCTGCGCCAGATTAGCAAAGTATACCACATGGAGGAGGTGGATGTCCCCGCCCTCCAGGGGGTTTCAACCAATATCGCCGCAGGCGAGTTTGTCGCAATCATGGGCCACTCGGGTTCCGGCAAAAGCACGCTCCTGAATCTGCTGGGCTGCCTGGATCGGCCCGACTCGGGAACCTATCTTCTGGATGGTTGCGAGGTCGATCGACTGGGAAGCGATGCCCTGGCCGCGATCCGCAACCGTAAAATCGGCTTTGTGTTCCAGAACTTCAATCTCCTCCCCCGCACCACGGCTCTCGAGAATGTGGAGCTTCCCCTTTATTACGGACCGAAAATATCCAGCGCCGAACGGCATGATCGGGCCAGAACCCTGCTGATCCGACTCGGACTGAAAGACCGGCTCGGCCATCATCCCGGCCAACTCTCAGGCGGCCAGCAACAGCGGGTGGCTATTGCCCGCGCGCTTGTCAACCAGCCGCCGCTCATCCTGGCCGACGAACCGACCGGGAACCTCGACAGTCGCTCTGCCGATGACATCATGGCGTTGTTCCAGGAATTGAATCGGGAAGGCATCACGATCGTCATGGTCACCCACGAGCCGGACATCGCCCGGTTCGCCAAGCGGGTGATTCAAATGAAGGATGGCAAAATCGTATGACCGGCATCATCACCCTGAAAATCGCCATGCGGGCCTTGATCCGGAACAAGGCCCGATCCCTGTTGACCGCACTCGGCATTATCATCGGCATTGCCGCCGTCATCGCCGTGGTCGCGGTGGGACAAGGCGCCTCGGTAACCATGCAGAAGCAGATCAACAGCATGGGAAACAACCTCCTCATCATCTTTCCCGGCAGCCAGAAGGCGGGCGGGTTTCATGGCGGCGCGGGAACCCAGCAGACACTGACGGCAGAAGATGGAGAAGCGATATTGAAGGAATGCCCCCTGGTCCGGGCAATGACCCCGCTGGTCCGCTCCGGAGCCCAATGCATCTACCGGGAGAATGACTGGGCGACATCGGTGCAGGGGGTTGATGTCAGCTATCAGGAAGTCCGCGGCTGGGATGTCGCCTCGGGCTCTTTCTTCACCGACTCGGATGTCCGGAGCGCCTCCCGGGTTTGCGTCATCGGGAAAACCGTAGCCGAACAACTTTTCCAAGGCGAGGATCCTGTTAATCAAACCATCCGGATCAAGAACATGCCCTTCCGCGTCATGGGCGTCATGACATCGAAGGGTAGCGCCGCCTGGGGTCAGGATCAGGACGACACCATCATTGCCCCCTATACCACCGTCCGGCGCGTCCTTCAGAATTCGGCATTCAACAATGTCAGCCAACTCATGCTCAGTCTGATCTCCATGGACATCCTCCCCCAGGCCAAGGAGGAAATTTCCCAGATTCTACGGCAACGTCACCGGCTCAATGCCAGCACGGACAATGATTTCACCCTCACCGACATGACCGAGGTCACCCAGATGATCACACAGGTCTCCAGCCTGATGACCATGCTCCTGACCGTCATCGCTTCAATCTCACTCGTGGTGGGCGGCATCGGCATCATGAATATCATGCTGGTAGCCGTCAGCGAGCGGACCCGTGAAATCGGACTGCGCCTGGCAATCGGTGCCCGGCGGCGCGATATCCTGATGCAATTTCTAGCCGAAGCCGTCGCCCTCTCCGGCGCCGGCGGCCTGATCGGAATCGCCTTGGGTATCAGCACCGCCAACATCATCGCCCGCATCAACCACTGGCCCGTGATGGTTTCCCCCGGCGCCGTCCTGATTGCCCTAACCTTCTCCGCTGGCGTCGGCATCTTCTTCGGCTTCTACCCCGCCTGGCGCGCCGCCCGCCTCAACCCGATCGAGAGTCTGCGGCGGGAATAGAGCACCCGCCAAGTCTCCCGGTAATTTATGCGTGCGGACTGGATATTTTCCCCTGCACACGTGACCGAAAATCCGTTATAGTCCCGCGTCATCAACTGGAGAACTTGTCTTATGTTTGCAAAACTAACTTTTCTTGGAGCCGCTGAATCCGTCACGGGATCCCGTTATCTGTTGGATGTGAACGGGGCCCGGTTACTCATTGATTGCGGAATGGTGCAGGAGCGGAATCTGGCTGACCGGAACTGGCAGCCCTTCCCCGTCCCCCCAGCCAGTATCGACGCCGTCCTGCTTACCCATGCGCACATTGACCATTGCGGGTATCTGCCAAAACTGGCCCGGGACGGGTTCCGGGGTCCTGTCCACGCCACGCTGCCCACCGCCGAAATCGCCAAAACCGTGCTGATGGATTCGGCCAGACTTCAGGCTGAAGACGCCGCCTTCAAACTGAAACGCCATCAACGCGAAAACCGGAAGGGCCCCCGCCCCGTCGGGCCCCTCTATACTATTGCCGATGTCGAACAGTGCTGCTCCCATTTTTCACCCGTTCAATACCACCAGCCCCTTACCGTCGCCCCGGGCGTCGAGGTCACCTTCACCGACGCCGGCCATATCCTTGGCTCCGCCTCCCTCCATATCCGCTCCAACGGCAAGTCGATTGTCTTCTCAGGCGACATCGGCCGCTGGAACCGCCCCATTATTGAAGACCCGGATTTCTGTGAGCCTGCCGACTTTGTCGTGATGGAATCCACCTACGGCGACCGGCTTCACGAACAGACGTCGTTGATTGAGGAAAAACTGTGCGCCATCATCAACGACACCGTCAAACGGGGCGGTAACCTGATCATCCCGACCTTTGCCATCGAGCGGGCCCAGGAGGTGTTGTACTACTTCAACACCCTCGTCCGGGCTAAACGGATTCCCCCGATCCTGATCTTTGTAGACAGCCCCATGGCCGTCACCGTAACCCAGATTTTCGAACACCACATGGCCATGCTGGATGCCGAGATGAACCAACTGGTCCGGAATCAGCAGTCGCCCTTCCGCTTCCCCGGCCTCAAAATGGTGCAGACTGTTGACGAATCCAAGGGAATCAACAGCATCAAGGGAACCATCGCTGTCATGGCCGGGGCCGGCATGTGCACGGGAGGCCGAATCAAGCATCACCTGGCCAACAACCTCAGCCGTCCCGAATGCACCGTCCTGTTTGTCGGCTATCAGGCCGTGGGTACGCTGGGCCGCCTGATCGAGAACGGGGTCTCGCCTATCCGGCTGTTCGGACAATCCCTTCCCGTCCGCGCCCGGATTGAACAACTCCCGGGATTTTCTGCGCATGCGGATCGCAACGAACTCCTGCAGTGGCTCTCCAAAATCGGCCCCACCCCGCCCCGAAATATCTTCGTGACCCATGGAGAACCTGAAACCGCCCGGGCCTTTTCGGAAACCTTGCGACGTGAAAAGAATTTTTCATCCTCAGTCCCCAAGTACGGCGAAGAAGCCATTCTGGAATGAAAACCACCCTGTCCCATCTTTTGCTTCTCATTTTCCTGTCGGCGACCTCCGCCTTAGCGCAGGAGATCATTCCGATTTCCGGCACCGGCACCAACATGCAGACCGCTCCTGTTCAGGAGGTTGGCACCAACTCGATTCCGGCCGTCACGCCCCAACTTCAGCCGGTCATCAAGCCTAAGGCCCCTTCGGCAGGAACCAGCGGAATCGCCCTTCTGGGCTCCTTTAATGGGGCTTCCGGCGGGAAATACAGCGTCTCCGGCCGCACCCTCAGGTTACCGACCACCGCGGTCACGGCCCATCCCGCTGACGACTGGCGGCGCAATCTGGATTTCGGCATGAGCCAGACCCGGGGAAACAGCGAAACCCTGCGATACTCGCTTGGACTGGACGCCGTGAAGGATCGGGAGATCGACCTTTTCCGGTTCCGGGGAAAGGGCTCGTACGGCGAGAGCGACGGAGTCAAGGATACCGAAAATGCCCTTGCCGGATTCCGGTATGAACGCCTGTTGACCCAGAAACTCTATGCCCTGGGCAATATCGAATGGATGTCCGACACTATCGCTGACCTGAACTACCGCATCACCGGTATTCTCTCGCCCGGAGTGCGGTTGATCCACTCCAAAACCATGATTTTAAACATGGAACTCGGGGCCGGGTATATCAATGAAAACAAGGGCGGAAATCAGAACGGGTACACCGTGGGCCGTGCCGCCGCCACGGTGGAGCGCATCATCAACGAGCACGTCCTGGTCTGGTGCACCGGGGAATATCTCCCGAAAATAGCGGATCCGGATATTTTCTTCGTGAATGCCGAAGCCGGCCTTGCCTCCTTCATCACCCGCGACCTGAGCTTGAATATCTGCTACCAGGAGCGATACGATAGCGCCCCGGTGGAAGGCATAAAAAACAGCGACACCATTTTTTCAACGGCATTAAGCCTGAGTTTTTAGGAGACCTATGAAAACCAAATGGACAGCGGAACGGATCAAGGGGCTCAAGGGAAACGCGAAGGTGGTGTGCCTGACCGCCTACGATTTCACCACGGCGCGCCATCTCGACGCGGCGGGTCTCCATATGGCACTCGTTGGCGATTCACTGGCCAATACCATGCTCGGCTACTCCACCACCCTGCCCGTCACCATGGAACAGATGCTTCACCACACCGCCGCCGTAGCGCGGGGGATCACCGGAGCCATGGTCGTGGCCGATATGCCCTTCATGTCCTATCAGGTCTCTACTGAACAGGCACTGGCGAATGCCGGCCGGTTCCTGAAGGAGGCCGGGGCCGACGGCGTGAAGATTGAGGGCGGCGCCTTCCGGGGCGATATGATCTCCCAATTGATTCAAAATGGAATCCCGGTTCTGGGCCATATCGGACTCACCCCGCAAAGTATCCGCCAATTCGGCGGCTACAAGGTGCAGGGAAAGAAAGAGACCGACGCCGAGCGACTTCTGGCCGACGCCCTCGCCCTCGAGGAGGCCGGAGTCTTTGCCCTCGTCATCGAATGCGTGCCGGCAGCCCTGGGTAAAGTCATCACGGACTCCGTCAGGATCCCCACCATCGGCATCGGCGCCGGCCCCCACTGCGACGGGCAGGTGCTCGTGACCCATGATTTGCTTGGACTTTCCGGAAATACCGTCCCCAAATTTGTGAAGCGCTATGCCGATCTCGGCGATCGCATGGTGCAGGCGTTCACAACCTATAAACAGGACGTGGAGAAGGGCTCCTTCCCCTCGGACGAGCATTGTTATTAAGAGAGCCCCATGAACACAAAACCCATCATAGCCCTCACCATGGGAGATCCTGCGGGAGTGGGGCCGGAACTGTGCCTCCGTATGCTGGTGGACAAGGATGTCCGCTCCTATTCTATACCCGTCATTTTCGGGGATGCGGGCCTTCTGCGCCGTGTCGCGCCGCTGGTCCGGCTGCGCCTCCCCCGTGAAGTCATTCCACTGGACCACTTTCAAAAAGCCAGCATCAAGGAACCGACCCTGGTCAATATTCCCTGCCCCGACATGGGTTCCGTGGCACCGGGCCGCGTTTCGCCAGCCTGCGGGGCCGCCGCCTATCGCTGCCTGGAGACCGCGATTCTTGAGGCCATGGCCGGGCGGGTCAACGCCATTGCCACCGCCCCCCTCAATAAGGAAGCGCTCTCCCTCGCGGGAATTTCAGAGCCAGGCCACACGGAAATCCTGGCCCGGCTCACGAATTCACCCAGGCCCTGCATGATGCTGGCCTCGGAAAAGATCACTACAAGCCTGGTCACCACCCACACTTCATTGGCCTCCGTGCCCGGAAAGTTAAGCATCGAGACCATCCTGAATGTCATCCGCCTGACGGCGGAAACCATGGAACGCCTTCGTCGGAAATCGCCGAACCTGGTTGTCTGCGGCCTCAACCCTCATTCCGGCGAACATGGCCTGTTCGGGGACGAGGAACAGCGTCTGATTCAGCCGGCTATTGCCCAGGCCCGGGCGGAAGGGTTCTCTGTGGAAGGTCCGCTGCCCCCTGATACCGCCTTCCTGCCCGACCGCATGGCACGGACCTCGGCCTACATCTGCATGTATCACGACCAGGGCCTGATTCCCTTCAAGATGCTGGCCTTCGAAAGTGGCGTGAATATCACCCTCGGCCTGCCGGTCACACGCACCTCCCCGGATCATGGCACCGCATTCGATATTGCGTGGAAAGGGCTTGCAAACCCCGGAAGCATGCGCCAGGCCATCCTCTACGCCGTCCAACTAAGCCGATAGTCACACTTTTGTATTGTCAGCCGTCAGACATTCTGACATATTTGACCGTTCAACGGTGTATTGTGCCCTTTCATTGGCACAGTGAGGGCATGTTTGTTATTTGAGGATTATTATGGCGAAAAGCAAAGTTTCCGCAGTAAACGCTAAAGTCTCAGCCACTTCACAGGCGAAAAAAGTTGTAAAAAAAGCTGCCATCCCGGAAAAACCCTCAAAAAAAGTCCCGGCACCGGCTAAAGTCGTGAAACCCGCGAAACCGGTGACTGAAATCAAGCCCGTTCCGGTTCCGACCCTTCCTGTAAAGGCAAAGACCGGCAAATTGAAGGCGATCTCGATCCCCAAACTGACCGACTCCGCGCCGCGCAGCGGTTTACTCGGCGAGGAAGGCTCCGATCAGCCAGAACTGGAAACCAAACCCGAAGTCGAAGGGGATGAGAGTGGTGCCACTCCCGCCGGTAGCTTGAGCTGGGAAGAGCGTAGCCAGCGTATCAAGGATCTCGTGAAACTGGCCGAGGAACAGGGGTACCTGACCTTCGACGATGTCAACGAGATGATCCCCAACTCGGTCATCAATCCCGAGGAACTGGAAGGATACCTCGAACTCCTTCGCAGCATGGATATCGAAATCATCGAGGCCTCGGACGCTGAAAAATTCCGCAAGGAACCGGCCAAGCAAACCACCTCGGTGGCCCGGGCTGAACGCCTGGATATCTTTGACGACCCCATCCGCATGTACCTGCACCAGATGGGACAGGTCCCCCTCCTGACCCGCGAGCAGGAAGTGGAAATCTGCAAGCGCATCGAAAGCGCCGAAGTCACCGTCCGCAACCTTTTCGACGAACTCGGCATCGCCGCCGACATGTACCTGCACACCGCAGACCGCCTGGAGACCGGGCGGGATCGTTTCGACCGGGTCATCGAGGACAAGTTCGTGGACAGCCGGGAGGCCTATCTCAAGGCGTTGCCCCACCTGAAGAAGGAACTTCTCAAGAACCGCGACAAATTCCAGGCGGCCTCAACCCAGCTCCGGAAAAGCAAGGCCACCATCGCCCAGAAGGCGGCCGCCCAGAAGGATCTTGACCGGATCCGCAAGCGCCTGATCGAGCTCTTCGGGAATCTTTATTTCAAACAGAAAATCGTCGAATCGATGGCCTCCAAGGCCGAGGATCAATACAAGGAAGTCCTCGCCTGCCTGGCCCAGATCGTGGCCCTGACCAAGGCCCGGAAATGCAAAAAACAGGCCGATGCCCTTGCCGCCGAACTTCGCCGGCAACGCAAACTGGAAGACCAGTTATGCCTGACGGCCGAGGAATTCGTCGCCAAGTACAAACAACTCAAAGACGCGATGCGCAAGGGCATGATCGCCCGCACCGAGATGGTGGAAGCCAACCTTCGCCTCGTGATCAGCATTGTTAAGAAATACATGAACCGGGGATTGTCGTTCCTTGACCTGATCAAGGAAGGCAATACCGGCCTGATGAAGGCCGTGGAGAAGTTCGAATACCGCCGCGGTTATAAGTTCAGCACCTATGCCACCTGGTGGATCCGGCAGGCCGCCACTCGCGCCATCGCGGATCAGGCCCGGACAATCCGCATTCCGGTGCACATGATTGAGACAATCAATAAATTGATGCGTGTCCAGAAGAAGCTCGTTCAGGAACTCGGCCGGGAACCAACCCCGGAGGAAGTCGCCGAGGAAATGAGCCTCCCTGTGGAACGGGTTCGCGCCGTCTATAAGATGGCCCAGCAACCCATCTCCCTCCAAAGCCCCGTAGGCGACGGCGACGACGCGCATTTTGGTGATTTTATCGAGGACAAGGGCGCTGAAAATCCGTCCGAAATGACCGCTTACAGTTTGCTGAAGGATCGCCTAAAAGACGTCCTCGGCACGCTCACTGAGCGTGAACAGCAGGTTCTTAACCTGCGATTCGGCCTGGCGGACGGATATTCGCGCACCCTCGAAGAGGTAGGTAAACAGTTCAACGTCACTCGGGAACGAATCCGCCAGATTGAAGCGAAGGCGCTCCGGAAACTGCGTCATCCGACGCGAATCCGGAAACTGGAAGGGTTCATCGAGATGAAGTGACCGGCGCAGGACGTCGATCCTCTCGACGTAACCCCCCGGAATCAGAAGCAGAAGGAATGGATGATATATGTGTGGTGCATGTGATATGACCTGGTTGCAGTGTTTGAAACAGATGGATGTGATGAACCTCGTGGCGCTCTGCGCCGCAACGCTGGCCCTATTTCTGGCGGGCGTTCTCACCGGCCTCAAGCTCGGCGGCGGACGCCGGAGCAGTGGTTCGGGATATAGCGGTGGTAGCCGCACGGTTCGCTCTCCCGATTTGTATATCGGAAACCTGACCGAAGACGTCAGCGGCGAGGAACTTGAGAAGCAATTCGGCAAGTTCGGTGATGTGAAGGAAGTCCGGATGGTCCCGCCCCGTAACGGCGAAACCAAATCCTTTGCATTCATCACCATGGGTAGTGTTGAGTCCGCCCAGGCCGCCCTGAACGGCATGAACGGGCGCGACATCCTGGGACGTAAAATCGTGGTCAGCGAAGCACGTTCGCGACGCGGCGGAAACGGTGCCCCCCGTCGTGGCGCCCCCCGTCGGTAACCCGGAACCGGAACACGTCAGCAGGCCAATACTCCCGCAAGGGATATTGGCCTGTTTTCTTTCTATAGCCGCCCTTTCAGCCGGTCACTCAAGGTCGTTCGCCGGGATGACACATGATCGTTCCGGATGGCCATGTTCACGGCCTTGCTGGATCCCACCAGGCAGACCAGTCTCCGGCCTCGCGTCATCGCGGTATAGAGCAGATTCCTCTGAAGCAGCTTGAAGTGGTGCATGCTCATCAGCAGGACCACCGCAGGATATTCGCTTCCCTGTGATTTATGAACGGAACAGGCGTAGGCAAGATCCAACTCATCGAGTTCCTCCGCCGCATAGACCACCCGTCGCCCGTCATAATTGACAGTGACCTCCTGCCCTTCCAGGTCCACCCGTTCCACCTGGCCGATATCCCCGTTATAGACATCCTTGTCATAGTTGTTCCTGATCTGCAACACGCGATCCCGGGCCTTATACTGCCGGCCAAACCGGCTCAGCGAGGGGCCCCCGGGATTTAACGCCTCCTGGAGAATGACATTCAGGTTTTCGCAACCAAGCTGGTTCCGTCGCATCGGGGTGAGAACCTGAACCTCCGTCATCGGGTCAAAATTGAATTTCTTGGGAATCCGGGACGACACCAGTTCCAGCATCTTGGCAATCACATCCTCGGGGGTATCCGACTCAATGAAAAAGAAATCCCCAGTCCGGCCCTCTTCCGGCGTTTCAAGGGGCAGCCCGTGGTTGACGCGATGCGCATTTTTGACAATCCAGCTTTGCGACTCCTGCCGGAAGATCGTCTCCAGCTTCGTCAGGGGAATCATGCCCGAGTCAATCAGATCACGAAGAACGTTTCCTGCCCCGACGCTGGGGAGCTGGTCGGCATCCCCCACCAGAATCAAGGTCGCCTCGGCGGGCAATGCCCGCAGGAAGGAATTCATCAACTGGATGTCGATCATGGAGACTTCGTCCAGGATAAACACATCGCCCTTGATCGGATTCTCCAGGCCGTGTTCAAAGTATCGGGTTCCCGGGACATACTTCAGCACACGGTGGATGGTTTTGGCGGGCATGCCGGTTGCCTCCTCCATCCGTTTGGCAGCGCGTCCGGTCGGAGCCGCCAGACAGATGGACATCTTGCGTGCGTTGAAGATATCCACCAGCGCCCTGACAATCGTGGTCTTACCCACGCCGGGTCCACCGGTGATGATGGTCACTTTTTTCAGAAGCGCCATTTCAAGAGCCGCGCGCTGGGCCGGGGCAAACCCGATCGCCATCAGCCCCTCCGCCCAGGTCACCGCCTTCCCAACCTGGATGGGACTGTGCGGCAGCGCGGTCGTCATCAGCCGTTCCAGCATGGCCGCCACACCGGACTCCGCCTGGTACAACGGGGTCAGGAATACATTCCCGCGTTCTTCCACAAGGGTGCCGTTTTCCACGCCATGCCGGATTGCCGTCTTCAGGACATCACCAGGGATCTCCAGCATCTGTTCCGCAGCAGGAATCAGGTCCTCCCTGGAACAGAAGCAATGCCCCTCCTCCGCCATCGTGGTCAGAATATACAGGATCCCCGCCTTGGCGCGGATTCCGGAATGGGGTTCGACTCCGAGGCTTAGCGCGATACGGTCGGCCGTCTTGAACCCGATCCCCCAGACTTCATGGCAAAGCCGGTAGGGATTCTCGCGCACCACGGTTACCGACTGATCGCCGTACTGCTTGTAAATCCGCATGGCGCAGGCGGTACCAACTTCGTGGGACTGCAGGAACACCAGGATATCCCGGACTGTTTTCTGGGCCCGCCAGGATTCCTTGATCATTTCCCGGCGTGCCTGCCCGATCCCATCGACCTCCTCCAGTCGCGCCGATTCCTTGTCGATGATCTCCAGGGTTCGTTCCCCGAACGCCTTCACCAGGCGCTCGGCAAGTCCGGCCCGGATCCCCTTGATCATTCCGCTGGCAAGATATCGTTGGATTCCCGCCACGGAATGGGGCGGATGACACTCAATCTTACTGGCCTGGAATTGTCGGCCGTGCTTGCTGTGAACCGTCCATCGCCCCGATGCCTCGAAGAGTTCACCCTCCGTCAGAGCGGGGCAATTCCCAACGACCATGACTTCGTCGGGATTGTGCTTTCCCCTTGGAATCACCCCGCACACGGTATAGCCGGAATCGTCGGAATGGAAGAGTACACGGTTCACCGTGCCCTTCAGGGTCTCAAGAGGTTCTCCGACTGGATCGGGGGAACGCCCGGATGAGGGACGCGATTTTGCGAAATCAATTTCGTCTTGCACAATGGCCGGGGATGCTACCAGAGATGGTGCCCGTCAACAACTCACAACCCGTCAGACCTGCTTCTGGCGGTAGGATTCCACTTCCCAGTTCTCGATAAAGAGCCGGGCTCGGTCGGTCATGAACTGGATTCCACCAAAGGCTTTTGCCAACTGGCACACCAGTGCCCCGTCCTTCGCCAATTCTAAGGCCAGGGAGGCCTGCTTCATGGCGGGCGAGACACCAAATACTCCCGCGGACGTAATGACAACCTTGGGTATATAACCATGGGTGGCCCGAAACGTAGCAAGGCCAGCGGGAGTAGGTTGCCCCGTGTAGGGGTATGACTTTGAATACACGATGTGATCCGGCGAAACGGGGCCCTCTGCCACCGCAAATCCTTCGGAATAAGCCATGGCGGCCGCATCCGAACCCAGAGTGCTGGCGATCGCCTGCCTGGCCGACTCAACCGTCGCCGCGTCCGCGGGAGCGGACATCACCAACGTCATGCCGACTCCCGCCTTTGAATATTCCGCCTTCAGCGTGTCCATGACCCGGTTATAGGTTGCCCGGATCTCATCCGCCGTATTCCCCGTGACAAAAACACCGTGATTTTCAAGGAACAGCAGCGTGGGAGCCTTCCCTGTCTTTGCCACGAACTCCTGAACCCGTTTCCGCACATCCACGCAGAGCGTGAACCCGGGATCAATATACGGAATCCAGAGCGCATCAGGGAACAGACGCGCGCAGACCTCAGCCCCATTCCTGGAGCAGGTCATTCCATTCACCAGTGCCGGGTGGGTATGAACCACAAAGACGCCGGAGAGCAACTCATGAAGAGGTGCTTCAACGGAAGGACGCCCGGTATGACCCGGCATGACGGACTCGGCCATGACATTCTTGACCAGTTCCTCACGCGCCTGCGAATCAGTCGGCACCTTGATCGCGTACAGCCGTTGCATGGCCGCCCGGTTCATGGCCACGAACGTGGCGGCAGTCATCCCAGCCAGGGTCGTGCCAGACGGCTTCACCCACAGCGTGTCCGCCGTCTTGCAGGAGGTATTGCCGCCCCCTCCCCTGACATAGTCCGGAGTTCCGAATTTGTGCGACAACGCTACAATTTCATCCAGCAATTTCAATGTCCACCACCCGCCGCGCCCTTAAGCCAGGTACCAAAGCCGATGATGATGGTCGAGAGGATCAACGTCATAATCCCGGCTGCAATCAGGCCGTGCGCCTTTTTGCTCGAGCCCTTCCATTCATGGAATATCCAGCCCCACATGGTGCTGAAGATGATGATGCTGGCCATGTGCAAGGTCCAACTGGCAAACCCGAAGCGCCCCATCTGGGTCTCGCCCATGGTGTAGAAGAAAAACTGGAAATACCAGGTGATCCCCGCCAGCGCGGAGAAGCAATAGTTCGCCAGCATCGGCACCCGGTTATCACCGGTCGCCTCGACGGCGACGGGCGCCTGACCCCGACCCGGCGCAGGCGCCTGAACGGTCCGGCTGAAATACTGATAGCCTGTCTTATTTTTAATGTTCAAAAGCAGGCACCAGATGAAGTTTGTGGTAAAGCCGCCGGACAACACCACGCACAGTTTCGGAAGACCCGTCCACAGGGTGGAGGTGCCCGCCGCGGCGGAGGCTTCCCCGATCGGAGTCCCGGCGGTCAACGCAAATGAAAAACCGGCGCTCATGATGCCTGAGAATGTCGCCACCATGATCCCCTTCGAAAAACTGAACTCGGCGATGGCTTTCTTTTTCTCTCCCTCGGGCATTTCCTTTTCCTTGGTCAACCCGGCCAGGGCGGCAATCGCGATTCCCATCAAACAGACGGCGACACCCGCCAGCGTGATGACTCCGGGAGTCGTCGAGGCAATCTGGGCGAGGGTTTCAGGCACGGGAATGGCGGGAATAAACGCCTTGAAGAAGGGAGGCAACAGCGTCCCGAACGCCGCACAGTAACCCAACGCCACGCCCATTCCCAGCGACATGCCAAGATACCGCATCGTCAGCCCGAAGGTGAGTCCGCCGACACCCCACATCATGCCAAAGAAATACGTCCACCACAGGGTGGTGAGCGACTGTTTCGCAAGCACACCCAGCAGGTCGTTGGTCATCAGGGAGGCCAAAAGCCACGGGCACACAATCCAGGAGAAAACCCCGCCGACCAGCCAGTAGACTTCCCACGCCCACTTCCGCACGCCGCGGTAGGGAACATAGAAACTTCCCGACGCCAATCCACCCAGCCAGTGAAAGAACACGCCCAAAAAAGGATTCGCCATCATAGTAAAAACTCCATTCCCTTATTTCATCCGCTCAACAGATTACCGTCGCTTTGAAAGAACATCGACCTCATAACGTCCAACCTCATCCAGCCAGTCCGCCCCGACCGGAACATCCCGCCCCAGGCAAAGCTGATCCCAGACCGCGCCGAAGGGCATGGTCTTCATCTCCTCCATCAGACCCAGGCGGGAGGCGTTATTGCCCTTCCGCTCCTCCTTCGCCAAACGGGCGGAGGGATCCAGCAGGGAGTAGAGAATCGCCTTGCGCGTGGCGCGTAATCCGATGACATAAGCCGCAATGCGATTGATGCTGGCGTCAAAGAAATCCGTGGCAATAGCCACCTTGTCCCACGCCCTGCCCCGCGCAATTTCCAGGAACAGGTGACTCAGGTCATCCCCGAACAACACCACATGATCGCTATCCCAGCGCATCGGGCGGCTGACATGAATCAGCAGGCGCTCATGGAACTGAAGAAAACTCGACACCTTGTCATGAATGGTTTCCGTGGGATGGTAGTGCCCCATGTCCAGACAAAGCCCGACCCCTCGGCTCAGGGCATAACTGCTGTAGTATTCGGCGGAACCCACCACATACTCCTCGCTGCCGATGCCGAACAGTTTGCTCTCCACAAAATCCACGCACTGCGACGGGCTCACGCGCGGGTCATTAAAAATTTCGTCCAGGGATTCCGTCAAATTCGCACGCGGGGTCCACCGGTCGGACGGATAATCCTTGGAGCCGTCCGGGATCCAATGGTTGACCAGGCAGGGCGATCCCTGGGAGCGGGCCATAGCGGCCGCGATTTTACGGCAGGCTTTGGCATGACGCACCCAGAAGGCGCGGATTTTGGGATCCGGGTGAGAGAGCGTATAGCCATCATTTGCCTTGGGATGGGCGAAAAAGGTGGGGTTGAAATCAAGGCTAAGACCATTCTTTTTGGCCCATTTCATCCAGTTGGCGAAATGACGAGGCTCCAGTTCGTCGCGATCCACAATCTTGCCCGACGTCTCCGCATAGCAGGCGTGAATATTCAGGCGCATCACGCCCGGAACCAGCTTCAGAACCTGATCATAGTCGGCCCGTGCCTCCTCAGGGGTTCGGGCCCGCCCGCCCTGATTGCCGGTGGCCATGATGCCGCCGCCGTTCACGGCTCCCTCCTTGACTTCGAATCCCCCCACATCATCCGCCTGCCAGCAGTGCATCGAAACCGGAATGGCCAAGGCCTGGCGAATCGCCTTGTCGGTGTTGATTCCCATTTCCGCATAGCGACCCTTCGCCAATCCATACATTTTGCCGATGTTTTTTGAATTCATAGTTTCTCCTGATAGTGGGCCCAGAATACGCCCACCGGACGAGCCTGCCAATGTAAAGAATGACCAAATATTTATGTTTTATGACCACTGTTTTATTGCAACGAAGTTCAGCGTTTTGTAGTATGGGACGCATGCCCAGACAGTTTAGTCATGAAGCAAGCCGATCCTATTTTCGCTATATGCCCATCAGCGGGGCGATGCGGGACTGGGGACTGGCCGTCACCAATGCGGGGCATTCCCTCACCGTGCCCGGCGGGGATTACCCCCCCGCGCGCCATCCCTCGCACCACCATTTCACCTGGCAATCCGGGCGCATCTTAAACTCCCCCTCCTTCATCTATATTACGCAGGGACGGGGTATGTTTGAGTCGGCTGGCGGCAAAACGGAACCGGTCGAAGCCGGACAGGTGTTTGTGCTGTTTCCCGGCCAGTGGCACCGGTACAAGCCGGATCCCGAAACCGGCTGGCACGAATACTGGATTGATTTCGAAGGAGTGCAGGCGGATCACTTTTTCAAATTGGCGGGCTTCGACCCCGAGCAACCGGTCTTGAAGGTTGGATTGGACGAGGAATTAATCCTCGCCTTTACCCGTCTGGTTGAACTGGCACAAAGTGAACCCTTCAGGATGGACCTTCTGCTGAGTGCGGAAGCCCTGCGGATTCTCTGCCGCATCGCCATGCTCACGGATGCCCGCCGGCTGGGAGCACCCCTGGATGCCGCCGTCATTTCACAGGCCAAAGTCGCCCTGCTGGAGGATTCCGGAGCCAATGTGGACTTGAAGAAACTGGCCCGGACGCTGGGCATGAGCTACACCTCGTTCAGGCGGCTGTTCAAGGCCGGAACCGGTTTCTCCCCCCGTCACTTCCAACTGGAGCACCGGCTCCACGTGGCCAAGGCCATGCTGACCCACTCCACCAGACCGGTGGGAGAGGTTTCCGAAACCATCGGCTTTGCCTCCGCGTATTACTTCTCCCAGTTCTTCAAAAAGAAAACCGGCCTGTCACCGGCATCATTCCGGAAGCATTACAGGGACAGAGCTGTGGCCAGGGCGACCGGACTGCCCCGGAAATCCTGAAGATGCAGTTGAGGGGTCGTGCGGCCGAGATAAGTGTTGGATCGCAGGGTGAAGGCCAGATCGAGGGGCCCTTCTGGAAATTTTTCAAGGCGATCCGCCAGGTTGAATCCGATCGCCTCACAGGAGGCCCCGCCCACCCCGATCCTCATCTTGAGATGGGTCCCGCCCACCACCTTGGGCATCCCGATGACCTGGACTTCCCTCAGGCCCCAGACCGGCTCGGGATTCCCCTCACCAAAGGGAGCCATTCGGTTGACCCCCTCCATGAAGGATGGCTCCAAAAGTTCCGGCAGGCTCACCCACCCGTCGATCACCAGCGTCTTTCGCAAATCCCGCCCCTTTAACAAATCGGCACAGGCCTCACGAAACGCCTTCTGGAAGGACTCAAACTGTTCCCGCTGCACTTCCAGTCCGGCCGCCATTTCATGTCCGCCATAGCGCGCCAGATACTCTGAACACCGTTTCAACCCGGAAAGCAGGTCGAACCCCTCGATGCTCCGGCAGGAGCCCCGTCCTACTCCCATCTCATCAAATCCCACCACGATAGCCGGACGGCCGTACCGGTTCGCCAGGCGGGAGGCCACAATCCCCACCACTCCCACATGCCAACCCGCATCCCCAACCACGATTCCGAAATGGGATCCGGGATCAAAGTCGGCATCAATGCGACGGATCGCCTCGTCCATGATCTCTTTCTCGATCTGTTTCCGGTCCTGGTTGGCTCCGTCGAGTTTCCGGGCCAGACTCTCCGCACGCTCCCCATCGTCCGTCAACAGCAGTTCAAGTGCATCTCCGGCATTTCCCAGCCGTCCGGCCGCATTCATACGGGGCCCCAGGACAAAGCCCACGTGATACGCCCCCAGGTCGCCCTTGGCGCCCGCCACCTCGACCAGGGCTTGCAGACCTTTCCGTTCGCGCCGGTTCAACTGCGCCAGGCCATGCCGGACCAGAATCCGGTTTTCATGGAGCATGGGAACCATATCGGCGATCGTTCCCAACGCGACCAGGTCAAGATGACTTCGCAGATCCAGATCCGCCGCCGCCTTCCATCGCCGTTCCCTGCCCTTCTTCAACACGGCATAACACACCTGAAAGGCCACCCCGACTCCGGCCAGTATCCGGGAAGACGGGTCGGAGCCCAGCTTGGGATTCACCACCGCCACAGCCGCCGCCGGTGAATCGGAAATCTCGTGATGATCAGTAACCACGACATCGACGCCGAGCGCGCGCGCCGCCGCCACTGCTTCATGGGAACCGGTGCCGCAATCCGTTGTGATGATCAAGCCGGGTTTATCAGTCCGGACAAACCGGTCCACCGCCTCTGCGCCCAAGCCATAGCCTTCCTCCATCCGGTTCGGAAGATGCCGGGTGACCCGGGCGCCGAGATGCGTGAGGACAAGACTCATCAAGGCGGCACTGGTGACACCATCCACATCATAGTCCCCATAGACTACAATCGGAGTCTCGTCCTGAATCGCCCTCCAGATCCGCTCAACCGCCTTGTCCATGCCGGGCAACCGGAAGGGATCCCCCATGTCGCTGAGCCGGGGATTCAGGAACCGGTCGACCTCCTCGGACGTCTTCACGCCCCGGGAACACAACAGGCGGGCCAGAGGGAGGGGTAAAAAAGACTGACGGGCCAGCTCTTCAGCCGACCCGTCATCAGAGGTCAAAACCTTCCAGTGCTTCACAGATCCTATTTGCCGGTCCCGAGATCGGGGGATTTCCAGCGGTACCAGGCCAGCGTTACCGGCGTGGCGAT
The DNA here is from genome assembly GCA_903958395.1 of uncultured bacterium. GTDB lineage: Bacteria > Verrucomicrobiota > Kiritimatiellia > CAIKKV01 > CAITUY01 > JAABPW01. Next base: position 21,032 of record CAJBSZ010000336.1, read on the forward strand.
ATAGATACTCGAATAGGTTCCTGTGATCATCCCCACCAACATCGCCACGGAGAAGTCACGCAGGGCATTTCCGCCCATTAGAAACAGGAAGAACACCGAGATCAACGTAAAGAAGTTGGTCAGCAGCGTGCGGGCCAGCGTCTGGTTGATACTCAGGTTGCAGAGATCCTTGAAGGTCTGGCGGCCCTGATACAGGCGCAGATTTTCACGAATCCGGTCAAAGATCACAATGGTGTCATTGATCGAGTAACCAATGATCGTCAGCACGGCGGCAATCATGGTCATCGTGATCGGGAAGCCCAGCAGATGGCAAACCCCCAGGGTGATTGCGGCATCATGGAAGGTCGCCACCACAGCGCCCAACCCGAAGCCGAACTCAAACCGGATGGCGATGTAGATCACCATGGCCACCATGCCCAGAATCATCGCCCACATGGCCCGGCTCATCAGTTCCTTGCCAATCTGGGGGCCGACATCATCCTGCTGCATCAACTTGAAACCCGCCTTGGAGATCTGGCTCGTCAGAAGGCTTTCCACCGTCCGCCCTTCCTCCAATGTCGCGACCTTGACCAGCAGAATTTCCCCGGTACCCGATTCCATTCCCTTCTGGAACTGGATCATGGGATCCTTGACGCCGCCCTGGGTCAAGACACCGCGCACTTCCTCAATGCCGGGTTTAATCTGGAAACTCAGGGTCATCTGCGTGCCCCCCGTAAAGTCCACGCCGAACACACTCGATTTGTTCTTCATGCCGTTTGACACCATGAGGCCCCACGAGACGACCACCACCAGGAAGGTGCCGCCCAACCACCACTTCCACTTGCCAATGAAGTCAATCTTGGTCTGGGGAATGAAGTTCATCATCTTGAGAACCGAGACCTTGTTCGTGTAGTTGGCGATAACCGTATGACACATATGGGTAACGGTAACGGCCGTATAGAGATTGACCAGCAGGCCGGCGATCAGGGTGACGGCATACCCGCGAACCGGACCGGATCCGAAGATGAACATGATCACCCCGGTCAGAATGGTGGCCACATGCGAATCAAACACCGCCGCAAACGCACGGTTGAACCCGGCGTCAATGGAGGCCTTCAGACTCTTGCCCGCCTTCAATTCCTCGCGAATCCGCTCAAAAATCAGGATGTTGGTATCCACCGCCATACCGATACTCAACGCAATACCGGCAATACCCGGCAGCGTCATCACCGGCAGGGCGATCGCCCCGCCCGCCCGCGCATCACTGGCAAACATTCCGAGAATGGCCGCCACCACAATCATGCCCAGGGGCAATAATACGATGTTCAGAATCAGTGCCATATCGGCCAGCAACCCGTTCACCAGGTAATAGGCCAGCATCAGGAGAACAATGACCACGCAGCCATACAGGGCGGCATTCTTGCCGCTGTTGACCGAATCGGCACCCAGCGTGGGATCCACCACACGGCGCTCCACAATGTCCACCGGCGCCGGCAACGAACCGGCCTTCAAAATGTTGGACAGGAACATCGCTTCGCTCGGCGTGAAGTTTCCACTGATCTCGGCGCGCCCGCCCAGAATGGCCTCGCGGATAACCGGGGCGGAATAAAGGGTTCCATCCAGCACGATTGCCATCTGACGACCACTCTGCCCGGAATTTTTGGCACCGCCGGGGGCATAATCCCCTGTGACGCGGGCAAACCGGCGGGAGCCATTGGAATCAAATTCCAGATTCACCACAGCCTGACCCAGCGACCGGTAATCCACAGAGGCCCGCTTCAGGGTGTCACCCGTCAACTGGGCGCGACGTTCGACATAGTACGGGGAATAGACTTCACGCCCGCCCACCTTCTCGCGCTCAAGCAGCAACTCGCAACCACGGGGCGCATCAAACAGGGCAACCCGCCGGCGAAAATCAGAATCCGCCTTGTCTTCAGGAACCGCAGTCTTGTCGCGGACAAGATAATCACGCGGAGCCCCCCCCTCACCCAGGGAAATGATCTTGTATCCCTCGGGCGCCTTACCCTTGTCAAACAAACGGCGAATCAGGTCGCTGTTCTTTTCATGAACCATCCGGAATTCCAGAAAGGCGGCGCTCTTGATGGAACGGGCCGCCTCGTCGCGCTTCTTCTCATCCACACCGGGCAATTGGACAACAATCCGGTTGTTCTTCTCCGGGAAAATAATCGGCTCGGCAATCCCCATTCCATCCACCCGGTTACGGATGACTTCGAGGGCCCGCAACTGGGCTTCCCGAATGGATGACGCCATCTTCTCCTTGACGCGGGTCTCGACCTCGGCATCGGTGAGTTTCTGGAAATCCTCATCGCCCAGCTTGGTCTTGAGTTCCTCGCGGATCTGGTTCGCCATCCCGACTTCGTCGATCTGGACTGTAAAGCTGGTTCCGCCCTTGATATCCAGGCCGAACCGAACCTTCTCGCTCACGGGAAAGACGGTCGCGACCGACAACCCGACCAGGATCACCAACAACATCCACTTAAAAATCGTCTTCTTGTCCATAATCATCCCTCTCCTCGCTACCCGCACTCAATTCATCACGAAGCGACAATCCCGCGCCCGCTACTTGTTATCCACTTCCCCCGGCGCCTCATCCTTGTCCAACACCTTGACCACCGCGCCGCGGGCAACCTCAAGCTTCACATTTTCGGCCACCTTCACGACGAAGGTCTGCTCCTTGACGCTGGCCACAACGCCCAGCATGCCGCCGCAGAACATGACCCGGTCGCCGCTCTTGATCGCCTCGATAAGTTTTTTACGTTCCTTTTCCCGCTTCATCTGGGGCCGGATCATCATGAAATAAAACAGCGCGAAAATGATGACCATGTACCCCATCATCAACATCCCGCTCCCCTGCGCCTGCTGCCCCTGCCCTGCCGGCGGAGTACCCATTCCAAAAATCATCAACGTATTGAATATGCTCATCGATCCTCCTTGTTTTTTTCTAAAAACTCTTCCTTAAAATCCGCAAACACACCCTGATCCAGCGCCGCTCTGATCTCATTCATCAGCCCCAGAGTCCGGTGCAGATTATGAATCGTCAGCAACCGGATTCCTAAAACTTCATGTACATTCAAAAGATGCCGGATGTAAGCCCGCGTGAAATTCCGGCAACAATAACACTCGCACCCCTCCTCCACGGGACGGGTGTCTTCCTTGTATTCCCCGTTCTTGACGGCGAAACGCTTCTCGTTCGTAATCGCCGTGCCGTGCCGGGCATAACGGGTCGGCATGACACAGTCAAACATGTCCACGCCCAACGCCACAGCCTCGATCATCTGCCGCATCACCCCAACACCCATCAGGTATCGGGGCTTTTCCACCGGCAATTCCAACACTCCGTTACGAACGGCGTCAAGCATCACGGATTCGGGCTCGCCCACGCTCACTCCCCCGACCGCATAGCCGTCAAAGCCCATCGCCGTGAGTTCACGGGCGCATTGAGCCCGCAGGTCGGCAAATTCGCCCCCCTGCACAATGCCAAAGACCAACTGGCCGTTCCGCGGATGCAGTTCGGCACACAAAGCCGCCCAAGATAGCGTTCGGGCCACGGCCTGACAAGCGTATTCGCGGGTACAGGGATAGTGCGTGCATTCATCAAAAGCCATCATGATATCCGAGCCCAGACGGCGCTGAATGTCCATCGCCTCACGGGGGCCGAGAAACAACTTGGCTCCATCCACATGGGATGAAAATTCGACCCCATCCGGCTTGATTTTCCGGAGCCCAGACAGGCTGAAGACTTGAAATCCGCCGCTATCGGTCAAAATCGGCCGGTTCCACCCCATAAAACGGTGTAACCCACCACACTTTTCAATGACATCCACACCCGGCCGGATGTTGAGGTGATAGGTGTTTCCCAGAATAATCTCAGCCCCCACCGACTCCAACTCTGCGGGCATCATCGTCTTGACCGTGGCCTGGGTACCCACTGGCATGAACACCGGGGTGTTGATTGCACCATGCAGGGTCCACAACCGACCGCGTCGGGCTTTTGTCTTCGGATCCACCCCCATGACTTCAAATGTGCCCGGGGCCCTCATTGCTGGGAGGCCGCCCGCATCGCGGCATCGGCCAGCACCAATGCCGCCATCGCCTCAACCACCGGCACCGCACGGGGCACCACACAGGGATCATGCCGGCCGCGCGCCTTTAACTGGCACGCCGAACCGTCCCAATCCGCCGTGGATTGAGCCTGCCCGATCGTCGCCGGCGGCTTGAAAGCCACCCGGAAAAGAATCGGCTCCCCGTTCGAAATCCCACCCTGAAGCCCGCCGCTGTTGTTGGTTCGGGTTCCGAGCGTCTTTCCTTTTTTCACAAACGCATCATTGTGCACTGAACCCCGGAGCCGCGTTGAGCCGAAGCCGAGACCGAAGTCAAACCCGCGTGTAGCTGGAATGGACATCATCGCGCCCGCCAGGGATCCCGACAGCTTGTCAAAAATCGGATCTCCCCAGCCCGCCGGCACATTCCGGCACACGCACATGACCACACCGCCCACCGAATCACCGTCATCCCGTACCGCGCGGATCAGCGTTGCCATGCTTTCCGCCGCCGCCTTGTCGGGACATCGAACCAGCGTCTTGTCCACCTTCTGCCGCGTCAATTTCAGAACATCCGGGTCGGGCGCAACAATCTCTCCGACCGACTGGACCCAGGCCACAATTTCGATCCCAAACCGTTCGCGCAGGAATTTCTCCGCCACGGCACCGGCCGCCACCCGAGCGGCCGTCTCGCGGGCGCTGGCGCGGCCCCCACCGCTGGAGGCCAACACGCCGTACTTGGCCATGTAGGTAAAGTCCGCATGCGAGGGCCGGGGCGCCGAGCGCATTTCACCGTAATCTTCCGGACGCGTGTCCCGGTTGCGAATCACCAGCGTCACCGGAGAGCCCAGGGTCATTCCTTTTTCGACGCCTGAAATAATTTGAACCGTGTCAGTTTCCTGGCGTGGGGTAGTCAGGTCACTCTGCCCGGGACGCCGACGGTCAAGCTGGGGCTGCAGGTCGGATTCCTTCAGGCCAAACCGTGCCGGAAGCCCGTCAATGACGGCTCCCACCATCGGCCCATGCGACTCCCCAAAGGTTGTCACTCTAAAAACAGATCCCCATGTATTAGCCATAATTTTTCTCCAGTCCGTTAACCTTACAAATCCGTCTTGCCGTATGCAATGGTTTCTTGGATAATGTTCAGGTGGGTCAGGGAAGACATCACCTGGCGGGGGGAATACCGTGAAAACAAGCAGTCAGAAGTTTACCGTCGTCGTCGTCATCATCGGGGTGATGCTCTGCACCTCGATCTTGGCCTACTTCACCCTTTTCACACCAAAGGTCGAAATGCCCGATCTGACCCAGCTTCAAAAGACTTCGGATCAACCGGGGGGAAACATGCCACCGACCCCGGAACCGGCTCCCGGCGTACAAACTCCGGAAGCGAACAGCTCGAAAACAGCCCCGCAAACTCCTTCAGCAGCCCTCCCCGCAGTTCAATTCACATCGGGAAAAGGCGACCTGTCGCCACTTGAAAATTCCGAAAGAACGGATCAGCCTGGGGGTAACAAGCCACCCGCCCCTGGATCAGCTCCCCAGGGATCGGCTCCCCAGGGGCAACCCTCGGGCCAGAACGGATCGGAAACAGCCCCGCAAACTCCTTCCGAAGCCTCCCCTTCAGCTCAAGTCACATCGGAAAACGCCGAAATAATCGACCTGCCGCCATCTACGCGATTGGCTCCCGATATGTTCGTTTATAGTACGTTACCCTTTGATGCCCCCCTGGCTGAATTCCCTCTGGTACTGGTCGGCCAGAAATCCCTCGAATGGTACAAAGCCACAGCGACTTCAAGAGGCGGCGTATCCGCAGGCGGAAGCGGAAGCGAAAACGGCCCCCCTCCCCTCTACAGACTCCCACCCCCACCCAATCCCCCGCCCAATCCGCCGCCGGGTCCGCCGCCGGGTCCACCGCCGGGTCCGCCGCCGGGTCCGCCGCCGGAAGTCAGTTATTCAGGCCTGTAACGAAGGGTTTTTACAGTATGATTGTGCTTCACTGTGGGGCCCTTTTTCTGGCTCTTGGCTTGACCCCCTGGCTACTGGCCCGGCACTTGGCTCCCACATCCCATACCGCAGGCATTTTGGCTTGCTGGGGAGCCGTGATGACGGGATTGAATGTCATCGTCCCCATTGTTCTCCACCTCCTGTCTATCGAAATCACAGCCAACACCCTGTCCGCTGCCCATCTGATTCCGGCAGGTATAGCACTCGTGGTATCGCGTTTCGGAAGAAAAAAAGAACGAGAGCCACTCCCGCGCGCTTTTCTTGTCACGGCCATCGTCTTCGCCGCACTGGTTCTTCCCATCACCCATATCGCCGGCATCGACACCTACAAGTGGCAGGATCTCGCCGGCAGCGTGGCGGCTGAGGGCCGCATCGCCTGGCTGATTCATCCGCTTTCCCTGCTTGGGTTCACGCCCCGTTCCTATTCCAGCGCCCAACCGCTGGTGCTCGCTACCATTGAAATTCTCGGGCATACCGGAGTGGACTGGGGATTTTATATCCTGTCGCTTGCCTTTGGACTCACCGGCCTCGCCGGTGCCTGGATGCTGGGACGCCGATTGTTCGGCACGGACCGGCTTGCCGGATGGTTTGCCGTCTTCTACCTCCTCTCCCCCGTCTTCATGCGTTACAATTACTGGGCCACCGGCCGCGGGCTCCTCCTCGCCCTTCTCCCCCTTTATCTCCTCCTCCTCCTCCGCCTTTCCCGACTTCCCCTCTCGATATTCGAGGCTCGATGTTCACTGTTCAATGGTCTCTCCCTCCTCTTCCTCTCGCTCCTCCTGGCCCTGTCCCATAAGGCCGGCCTGATCGGAATCGTCCTGATCCCCCTCCTGTTCCTGATCTCTCCGGTATTCATCCTGATACGCGGCCGCGGGAGTCTTCTGCTGGCGTTGGCCGCCGTGCTGACCATCGGACTGATGGTCGTGGGGGGAAATCCGGCGACCCTGACGTATCGCCTGCTGACACGATTCGGCTGGCTGCTCCCCCTGGCGATCCTCGGCCTCTATTCCGCCCCGGCGCAATTCAGAACCCCTGCCACACGTGCCATGCTGGCGGCGGGATTTGTGACCCTGGTTCTCTCCTGCACGACCGACATGTACGGTGCCCTGCTGGCCCTTCCGTTTATCACTTTCATCGCCACCACGGGGTTCGCCACGCTGCCGGAACGCCCCTTCACGCGCCTCACCATAATTTTAACCGGGCTGACCGCCCTGATCATTGTGGTCCACCAATCCCTGGATTCACCCGACGAGTCGGTCTATCGCGCGGCGCAATTTCTGGAACAGCACGACCCGCAGGGTCCCTACCGGATTGAAGCACCGGGCAGAACCCGTCCCCGGATGCAAGCCTATGTCTCCGGTTGCCCCCGCTTCACCGTGGAACCCGGCAAAGACCCGGAGCTGACCCTTGCCCGTCCACCCAAATGGACCGGGAAATTGTCCCTCGATGCCCGGCATTGGATCGATTATTTAAGAAACATGTTCGACCTTCGCGGCAGCAGAACCGACTGGTATGGGGGCGGAAACAAAGTGTATTACGTCACCATCGCCGGAGAAGGAACCGTTCCCCGGGACGCCAAACTTCTCTTCACCCACGGCACCGTAAAGGTCTTCGGGAACCCATAGAAAAGTCCATCCTGTGCCTCCAAACGCACAAGAAGTGACTTGCCAACCTACCTGGCACCGCGAAATTTGTTTTGATGAGTGGAGGGACGCGCTCCGTCGCGTCCGCTGGAGTTTTACAAGTGCTCATTGTAATAGAGTTTTTCCTGTTGCCCTCACGCCATGCGGTCGAGCATGTCGAGGCTCACGGCGTAACGCAGCGGCTCGCCTTCCTGCCAGCGGCGGAATTCCTCGATCATGGTGTCGGCCATGCGGACCACCTCGTCGCCGTGCGCACCGGCGAGATGACTGGAGAGTTGGACATTGGGCAACTCGTAGAAGGCGCTTCCCGCCGGGGTAGGCTCGGGATCGGTCACATCCAGCAAGGCCATCAAATCCGGACGCCGCCGTAACACCGCCACAAGTTCCGGCTCGTTCACCTGGGCACCCCGACCCGTATTGATAAATGTCGCCCCGGGGCGCATGGAGTCGAAGAGTTTTCCGTCCAACACCTTCTGGAGCGTGGGAAGATCCGGCAGATGACTGCTGACCACATACGCCTCGCGGAAGGCCTCCTCCAGCGTGACCTTCTGCACATGCAGGTCGTCCGCCTCGGTCTCGGAGAGATAAGGATCCACCACGAGGATCTTCAGCCGGAACGGCCGGAGCAGTTCAATCAGGCGGCGTCCGATCTGCCCGGCGCCGATGATCGCAATTTTCTCGCCATACACTCCCCGCCCATGAAACGCCACATCCTGGCGGTTTCGTTCAGGCGTCCGGCAATCAAGCGTGTTTTGAAAGTATCCCTTGCACGCCAGAAGCACCTGCCCCAGGCAAAACTCGGCGACGGATACCGCATTGGCGGTCCATGAACTGCACACCGTCACCCGCCTTTGCAAAAGCGCTTTCGCAAACCCTTTAACCGACCCCGCCGCATAGAACACCGCGCGCAAAGCCGGCAGGCGATCAAGGTCTGCGGATTCCATAACCGGCATCCCCCAGGTGGAAAAGATCGCCTCCACACCGGCCAGTTTGTCGGCGTGCTCCTTGAAGTTTTCAGTGGAAATGACGACCGGGTACAAGTCTGTCATGGCGGCCACCTGCTGACGGCGCCCCCGCGCATACACGTGGTCAATTACATCGCCTTTGACAAATGAGACACCATTATTAAAGAATGCCGTAGTTATATTTTTCATATGCGTCATCGAATCAGAATCACAGTTCCCTCCGGAGGCTGGCTGTATATAGCACCCTTCTGAACAATCTCCACCGCGTCCGGGATCCCGTCATGGTCAAGATCGCTCATGGGCATGTTTGTCAAGGTGGCCGGTATATTGGTCCAAACCTGTACGTCATCCAGATACGCCGCGCCAGCCCTGGAACTAAGGTTGAAGGAATGATAACTGGGAACATATGAAACGAACGGCACCTGCTGTCGCAACAATTGCCCGTTCACGAACAAAGCCGCCTGTTGGGCCGTGAAATCCTCATAGAAGGATACCCGCACCCACTGGCCGGTGGAGACCACCGGTGCGGCATTCCCAGCCACATCCAGTGTGCATTCATCCCACACATTGGAGTTCCAGATCACGACATGGTTGTTCGCGTTCACGAAAAGCATCACGGCCTGATTTGTAATGAGCGCAGGATTCGACATTCCCTCATACCTGACCGCGCTGTCATTAATCCAGACATCCGTCCAGACTTTGGTTATCCCCGCACCATTTACCGCCAGCGAAAGGGTGGAAAACCACGCAGCCTTAGCCGCTTTGGCGCTCTGGTGCGCCACCGAACCTTGCACCACGGACCCAGGATCCGTGGCGCTCCACCCATCACCTCCGCACAGGGCCAACGCGACATTCGTGGCATAAGATTCAAAATCAGCAGTAACATTCAAGGAAGACGGCGTCAGGGACGTCCCCCATTGCGAATTCAAGATGAACGTGCCCGTCAAAGTCACTCCGTTTACCGTTACCGTTGAGTTACTGACTTGCAAGGTGCCGCCCGACTGGATGGCCAGGGCGGAGACCGCAAAGGAGGTAAACCCGCTCAACACCAGCGTCTGGTTTGACAGCACGGTCAATCCCACCACTCCTGTCACATTCGACCCGACCAGCGTGACGTTATTACTCACCACCAGCGTCTCGGCGTACGTCCCGCTGCTGATCACAATCTGGTCGCCCGCCTGTGCCGCGGCCAAGGCTCCGGTAATCGTCCCGTAGTCACCGGGAACAAACCGCACCCCGTTGTACACAAACGCCGCTGTGATGATCTGGTTGTTCGTGATGTTCGACGCCGGATCCGTGTAGATCGCCGTCTTCGTACCGGAAAAATTGGTGACCACCCCGTTGTTCGTCAGCGAACCCACCCCATAACCCACCGCAGCCGTCAGGAAATAGGTCACATTCGACCACGTCGATATCATGGTGTTCGTACCGGACGGACTGATCGCCCCCCCCACCCCGGCCGTAACGAAGTTGGTCACCATCGATAATGTAAAGGTTCCGGTATTGGTGTAATTGCCGGCAATCAGCGTGCTATTTGTCTTTTGCAGCATCGCGCCGTCCCCGAG
>CAJBSZ010000337.1 GCA_903958395.1 uncultured bacterium
GGCGATCCGGGGGCGGACCATCCCGCTTCAATTCGTCGTTCGTGACGTCTATTCCATGCACGGGAACCTGGCCAAGGCCCGGCGCGCCGTGGAACTCGCCCGCGAGGAAATCGATCAAGTTTACGGCCCATCACCTGCGGCGAAGCCCTGAGTCGAGGATTCGTGCCGGATGGATTAGCACCGTATTCCATGGCACCTATTCGAACAACCCTTGACAGCGCTGCCACCGCACCGTTTCCAGGCTGGCGGCGGACAGAGCGGCCCGCGGGTCGCCAGCGGCGCTCCCCACGGCCAGGCACTTCATCCCTGCCGCCACGGCGGCGGCCACCCCGGCCTCGGCGTCCTCAACCACCATGCACTCGCCGGGCGGCACCCCAAGCCGCTCCGCCGCTAGCAGGAACACTTCCGGATGGGGCTTGGAGTTGGCGATATCGTTGCCGTCGGCGGTGGCGTCGAAGTAATCCGTCAGGCCAATCCGTTCGAGGATGGTCGGACTGTTGCGCGAGGATGAGCCCACGGCAATCTTTATCCCAGCCGCCTTGCACGCCTCCAGGAATGGCATCACACCGGGCAGGATATCCGCCGAGGACACTGCCGTGTCCAGGAATTGACGGTAGTAACCGTTCTTCCGCGCCGCCAGTACCAGCTTCTCCCCCTCCGTGTAATCCCGCACTGCCGACTCCAGAAGAATGGCGAGGCTTTCCATTCGGCTAACGCCCCGGAGCCGCTCGTTGATCGTCCTGTCGAAATAGATTCCCTCCTCGTCGGCGAGCTTCTGCCACGCCCGATAGTGGAACTCGTCGGTCGAGACGATCACCCCGTCAAGATCAAAGATCACCGCCCGCAGTTTCCCCTCTCCAGTCATGCCCATTCCCTGCTCCATCGCCTTCACGCCTCCCGTCAGAATTCGACGGCATGGGCCGTCACCTCTGTCGCCGCCTCGCGCAACACCAGTTTCACCGGCCCGCCGCGGATCACGCGTGCCACCGACTTTCCCGGCGTCACCTCGATCTCGACGACCGATCCCCTGACGTGGACCCGGTAGCGCAGGCGCCGCCAGGCGTCCGGCAGCACCGGATCGAAGGACGGCAATTCGCCATCGGAGCGCATGCCGCCGAACCCATATACAACGTTCATGTACGCACCGGCCATGCTGGTGGTGTGCAAGCCCTGCCAGGTATTGCGGTTGTAGTCGTCCAAATCCAGCCGGGTCGCCTGCTGAAAGTAATTCATCGCCGCATCGCGCTTGCCGATCCCGGCGGCGAGGATCGAATGGATCGAGGGCGACAACGACGACTCGTGCATGCAGCGCGGCTCGTAATGCTCGTAGTTGGCGAGCTTCTCCTCCCGGGTGAACGCCGCCCCGTGCAGAAACAGCGCCAACAGCACGTCCGGCTGCTTGATGAAATCCCATTGAAAGATCTTCAGGTACGGCCAATGCTCGTAGAGCGGGAACTGTTCCGGCGGCACGGTGGCCAAGTCCAGGTGCGGCATGTCGAAATATCCGTCGTGCTGTTCGATGATTCCGGTGACCGGATCCCGATTGAGCCGCATGCGGGCGGCCTTCGTCCGCCAAGTCCCGGGCTCATCGTCCCGCAGCCCCACCTTGCCGACAATCCGATCGTAGTCGTCCTGAAATCGGGTGCGCATCGCCGCCAGCGTCTCCACCGTGTATTCGAAGGCCCGCTTGGCCATGAAGTTGGTGTAGTAATTGTTGTGGACCATCATGTGAAACTCATCCGCCCCCATGACGCACCAGAAGCCGAACTCGCCGGTCTTCGGGCTCCATTGGCCGCGGGTGGCGTAGTAGCGGCAGATCTGCAGGAGCAGTTCCAACCCCGCTTCCCGCATGAAACCAAAGTCGCCGGTGACCCGGGTGTAGTGCTCGATCCCAAACGCCACCGCCGCCGAGACGTGGATCTCGAGATCGCCATGCTGCCAGACGGAGACCGCCTCGGTGCCGTCTATCGTCCCCATCGGGTAACGCGCCCCCTGGCAGTCCATCTGCCGCGCCCTTTCCAGCGCTCCGGCCAGTGTGATGTGCCGGTACTGCAGCAAGCTGCGAGCCGCCGCCGGGTTGTTGAACATATAGAAGGGTAGGCAGTAGGTCTCGGTGTCCCACCAGGTCCACCCGTAATAGTATTCGCTGGTCAGGCCCTTGGCGGTGACGTTAAGCGTCGGATCGGCGCCATGATAACTCTGGTAGAGCTGGAACAGACAATAGCGGAGGCCCTGCTGATTGGCGGGATCGCCTTCGATCTCGATGTCCACGTCCTCCCAGATTCCGGCCCACGCCGCCGCATTGGCGGCGAACGCCTCATCGAAACCGGCCTTGCCCTTCGCGGCGGCCCGCTCCAGCCCCTTCGCCCACAGCGCGTCAACGTCAACAGGCGGGTCGCGCCGGACCGTGGCAACCACGATCCGGTCAATCGTCCGGCGGCCACCGGCCTTTAGCGCGAACGCCACGTCCAACCCGGCATGGCGCTCCGCCTCGACCGGCGTGACGGCACATCCGTCGAGCCCCTCGAACCGCGCGGAGGCGAAAACCCCATGCCCGCTCCGCTTGAGTTGGCCAAGGATCGCCAGCGAATGGGCCGAGGCGCTCTTGCGAGGGCACTCCCACTGGCGCGCCAGGCGCTGGGTGTATTGGGGAATGTCGAAATCGAGGCCCAGCCCGACCTTCAGCACACAGTCGCCGTCGAGCGCCTCGAAGGCGATCCGCTGGTATCCCGGCGCCTCATCGCCGATGCCGAGGAAGCGGGAGAAGACGATGCGGATCCGCGCCCCGCCCCTCGTCTTCCAGACGAACGAGCGCGTCATGAGCCCGGTCCGCATGTCGGTCACCCGCTCGAATTCCGAAAATGCGGAGGAGGTCAGGTCGAGCGTCTCGTCGCCGGCGGCGATCCGCACATGCAGCCAGTCACAGGCATTGGCGATGCCGTGCGAGCGCTCGATCATGCCGCGGAACGAGAAGGCCGGCGTCTGCGCCAGGCGCTCTTCCTCGAAAACGCCGTTAAAAAAACTTCCGACCATGCGGTCGCCGCCGTACCCTTCCTCGAAGTAGCCCCGGATTCCCATGAACTCGTTGGCCAGGGAAAAGAGCGACTCGCTCACCTTCGCCCGCTCCGGATGGAACCCGTGCTCCCGTATCAGCCAGGGCTCGACCTCCAGATATTGCTGCGCCACTTTAATCATACTCCCGCACTCCTGTTTTCTTCACAATGACCGCTATTTGGCCACGCGCAATCCTCCTGCAGACAGCCCTCAACATCCTCGCAGACGAGCGCGGGCCGGGCGTCCGCGGCCTTGACGCACGCGACGACCCTGCGAAGCGTGACCCCGCGCGCATGGCGGACATACGCGCAGGCCGCCGGCAAGGCCCCGAAGTAGAAATGTTCCGGATACATCTCCGGCTGTTCCGGCGGCTCGTTCCGGACATCCTCTGGAAAGCCGCCCCCGGCGAACGCAATCTCGACATCCTCCAGTGTGACGTCCTCAATGCAATGCCCCGGCAACCCCGTGATCAGGATGCCGGAAAAGGCGCGCGCGGGCATGGTCTCGCGCGTGAAGGGTTGCACGATGTCCTTGGGCGGCACGAATACATCCGACTTGATGCGCGCCAGCCGGATCCGTCTCAGCCGTCCCGGCCCCTTGCGCTGGGCCCCGGGCACATAGACACGGCCTCGCCCGCCGAGCCGGAGGAAGATCGGTGCCGTGCCGCGCTCGATCACGATGTCGGAGATCTCGACATCCTCGAACACGCCGCCATCTGAGGTCAGCAGCTTGATGGCCCCCGTGGCCGCATAGCGGATGCGGCAGTCATGCATCCTGATTCTCCGGATGTCACCATAGGATTCCGTTCCCAGTTTCAAGCCACTGCACTCCGTCACCAGCGTACAGTCGCTGACTTCGACATCCTCGCAGGGCTCAGGCAAGGTAGCCTTCAGGCAAATGGCATCGTCATCGGAGAGGATTTCGCAATCCCGGATCGTCACGCGCCGACTACTGTCAACGTCAATGCCGTCATTGTTCTCGTTGATGCGGCTGTCTATCTTGATCCCGGCAACCAACACGTCCTCGCAGCCCAACAGGTGCAGCGTCCAGGCGGCCGCCGCGCGAAGCGTGACGCCCTCGATCCGGACATTCCGGGAATAGGCCATGCGGCAGAGGAACGGCCGTAGCTTATGGCCTGGCGAACCGATGGGGAAGGCACCGCCGTTGCCGTCAATGACCCCTTCCCCCGTGATTGCCACATGGGCCGCCTTTTCCGCGACGATCAAGGCTCTGCCCCGCACATCCCCGATAGCGTCGGTGAAGCCCGTGGCGGGCGGCGGGTAATCTGCCAGTTTCCCGCTGCCCATGATGACCGCCCCGGCCTCCAAATGCAGGGTTACCGCATCACACAGGTAGAGGGTGCCGCACCGGTAGGTCCCGGCCGTCAGCGTCACGCGCCCCCCGCCCGCGGCGGCGCAGGCGTGGAGTGCGGCCTGGATGGCCGGCGATTCGAGGGTCGTCTTGGATTCGTGCCGGTAGGTTGTCAGGCGGATTTCCTTCATGCATCCTTCCCATCCGTGGGCGATTTCAACGGGTCACCCCATTCCCACGTGAGCCAGATGCAACTCGGCCCCGAGCCGTGGCGAGGCTCGTCCTCGAACTCGATGGCCACGACGCTGAACGGCTTCTCGGGCAGCCTTTCCGGCATCCCGGACAGGAAGATCCGAGCATCGTCCTGGCGGACCGACACCGCCTGCCCGGTTGCGAGCAGGCGCACGCCACGAACCTTTCCGGTGATGCGCCCAAGCGTCAGCTCCGGGCCGAGCCACTTATCAATCAGCAGGTATAACGTCGTCCCCTTCACGGTCATGAGGCCGAAATTCACCCAGCCCACGCGGGCGCGCTGCGAGCCGTAGATCGCTTCGCCGTTGCGTCGCAACCAGCCTCCGACCTCGCGCAGGATGACCTGGGACTCCTCCGGGATCCGCCCCTCCGGATCCGGCCCCACGTTCAAGAGGAGATTCCCCCCGCCACGGGCGCATTCCCCCAGCAGTTTCACGACCTCGTGGGCGTTTTTCCAATTCGTGTCCGCCGGGTAATACCCCCAGTTGTCGTTCAAGGTCATGCAGGCCTCCCAATCGCGACCCGCCGCTTCCGCCGTCACGTGCCCTTCGGGCGTGCCGAAATCCTCAGGTGTCCCGCTGCGGTTGTTGATGATCAGGTGCGGCTGCAGGTCGCGCGCCATGGCGTTCAATTCCGCCGAGCGCCAGCCCGCGGCATCGCAGGGCCAGGGCACGTCGTACCAGAGGATGTCCACCTTCCCATAGTTCGTCATCAGTTCCCGCACCTGGCTGTGAACAAAGGCGACAAACCGGTCCCGAACCGCCGCATCCTCAGCCCCCCGCCCGTCCCCATCCGGGTGATGCCAGTCCATGAGCGAGAAATAGAACCCGACTTTCAGCCCCTCCGCCCGGCAAGCGTCCACGAACTCCTTGACCAGATCGCGCCGGGCCGCCGTCTTGACCGCCGTGAAGTCCGTCAGTTTCGAATCCCACAGGCAGAACCCCTCATGATGCTTGGTAGTCAGAACCATGTACTTCATGCCCGCCTCCCTGGCCAACCGGGCCCAGGCACGCGGATCGTAGTGGCGAGGATTGAATTGCAAGGCCAGCTTCTCGTACTCCTCCACTGGGATGTTTTCGCGATTCATCACCCATTCCCCTCGTCCGGGAATAGAGTACAGCCCCCAATGGATGAACATCCCGAACGTGGCATCCCGCCACCACGCCATGCGTTGATCGCGCTGCTCTTTGCTTTCCGTCTTCATGTTGCATGCTTTCCAAGAATGACCTTCACTTCAAACCTTCCATTCGGCGCCCAGGGCAGCACCTCGCCGCCATGGGGCTTGCCGTTGACCATTATTGCCCGGATCCGATTGCACCCGCCCAGGTCAACCTGCTCGTACCGGATCACGTAGTCGGCGCCGCGGAACCGTTTCCGGATCGAACAGGTTCTCCAGGCCGACGGCAGGCAGGGATTCAAACGCAACCCCTCCATGTCCGGCTGGATGCCGAAGATGTAATAGGCGATGGCCTTGAGGAACCAGGCGCCAGTCCCGGTGCGCCAGCTTTGGCCCGGCGTAGCGTAACGGTAACCGGCCTCTTTCGGGAAGTATGAGTTGCACATGATGTAGGGTTCGCAGTGCTTCTCGCCCCACTTGAAATTGGCGGGCAGGAGCTTCTCAAGATCCTCCTGGACGCGCTCGTTCCGCTTCAGCAGGCAGTCCGCCGCCAGCTTCCACGTGCAGGCATGAAGGTAAACCCCGCCATTCTCGTGAACCCCGGGCAGTTTTTCCGACACATCCCCAATGTTCAGGTACTGCCGGGTGTAGGCGGGCCAACTCATGAGGCACCCGAGATCGGTGTTCATGAGGCGATCAACGCTGTCCATGGCCTTTTCGGCCTTGCCGTCCGTTCCGATCCCCGCCAGGACCGCCCAGGCTTGGGCAATAAGATGGATCTTCCCCTCTTCATTGGCCATGGTCCCAAGTTTTTCGCCGTCGTCGGTGATGGCGATCAGGTAATGACCGCCGTCCCAGGCCACCTCGTTGACGATCCGCCTCATCTCCGCGCCGCGGGCCTCGGCGATCCCGGCATCTTCGTTGCGTCCCGTCAGTCGGGCGATCTCGGCGAACTGTTTGTTGGCCAGATACCACGCAATCGACAACCAAACGCTCATGCCCTTGCGCTTAGGACCGATCCACTTGAAGCAGTCGTTCCAGTCCCCGCCCCAGATCTTCACCAGACCGAGTTCGCCCCGTTCTTTCCAGAGGAAATCAACCGAACGGCGCAGGTGTTCGTAGACCGTACTTTCCGAGCCGTCATTGTAGGGTACGATCTCCTCAAGCATCGACAGTTCGCCTCGCTCCTTGAGGAGGTGATAGACGTTGAAGGTGATCCAGACGGTGTTGTCAATGTAGTCATGATCAATGATCTTGCCGTCGAGGAATGTGCGCGGGGCATAACCGTTGCTGTACTGGTAGGCGATGATGCGCTTGGCACGTTCCCAGGCCAGTTCAGGATTGAAGAGGCCGAGGCATTCGCAGTCGCAGTTGGTGTCACGGAAACCGTTGTGCCGCACCCTCGCCCAGCGACTTCCGAGGCTGGTCTGATGTTTGAGAAAACCGTTGAACAGGTTGTTGAGCCCTTCATCGGGCGTTTCGATGCTGAACCCGGCAATGTCGGCGGCGAGTTTGTCACGAGTCGACTCGAACTCCGCAGCCACACCGCCGTGGCTAAGAAGACGCCGACGGATCCCGGCGATTTCCGGGCGGTCCCGGGCGACGCCGGCCACGAAGTGCAACTCGCGCGTCTCTCCGGGAGCGAGTGTCACCGTCTGTTCGAGCGCGAAGCAGATCTTCTCGGAAATGCAGTTACTGTTCCTGCAACCGCCCTGTTCGAGTGCCACCGGGCGAAGGTCATGGCCATAGGGGCCAATGAACGCATCGTTGCGGCCGTCGTAGGCGCTGACGGGTTCGGCGCTCATCAGATACCCGTGCATGAGGCGGCTGGTGTCTGAACCGAATTTCACGAAATTGCGGCTGACAACCGCCTGCAATTCCGGATCGAAATCGGCGCCGCCCAGGTCGTAGCCCTGCGGCCGGTAAAACGTATCCATGGCCGTCTTGACGTAGGCAATGGCCTTCAACTCACAAGCGGAAGATCGGGTATTCGTAAGCTGGAGACTCCAGACTTCGGCGCTGTCCGCACGCGGCACGAAGAGCCGCAAGGCGGAAACGATGCCCGCGTACTCCAGGGCGATCTCCGTGTAGCCGATGCCGTGGGTGCAGCGGTAGTTCCTATACCCCTGGTTGACCGGCAGGGCGTTGGCCGTCCATGAGCTGTTGTCGGCGGTATCGATAAGATACAGCATGCGGTTGATCACCAGCATGGCCCGCCGCCCCAGGTCGTCCTGCGCGAAGCCCTCACCATAGCCGACCTGCGAGGTGAAGGAAACGTAGTGGTCGTTCCACAGGTAGTTGTACCAGTGGCGAGGAGTGGCCGGATCAGTAATGACGTACTCCTGGCCGTCACGGGCGAAATGTCCATAGTTCATAATCATGTTTTTTGCGTTTCCTTATTCCCATTCCAACGTGACCGGCCCCAGAAGTCCGGAGCGCGTGTCGCCCCGGTAGCCGGTCGGCACCGAGGTGAAGTGATTGGCCAACGTGTTGCACACGAGCACCTCAATGCGGTTTTTGCCCGGCTTGACGAATGCCGTGATGTCCAGTTTCCACGGCGCCGCGACCTTGATGCCAGCCAGCCGGCCATTGACGCGCACCTCCACAGACGATACCACGGTGCCCAGGTCGAGCATGACCCAACAGGCCTCGGGAATTTCCACGGTCTTCCGGTACCACGCGCCACCGGAATAGCTGAGCAACCCTTCATTTTCTGACCAATCGCCCAGCGAGATCAGGCCGGGTCCGCAGTCCAGCCTAATGGGATCCGGAAACGCCGCCCCTCCGTAGCAGCCGCGCTCCTGCTCGATCCGCAGCAGCACCGTGACCGGCTTCGCGGCCGGCGTAAGTAAGGTCAATCCCGTCAGCGGCTGGCCATCCACCCAGGCCTGGACCTTGCCGCGCGCGTTCAGCGTCATCACGCGCAGTCCCGGCGGCGCGACGAACCGATACCAGCCGACCGGCGTCCGCTCGTCCGAGCGCACATCGAACGGCATAACGGCGGGATGGTTCCACCACCGCGTCGCCAGGGCGCCGGCCGGCGCCGGCGGGATCGCCTCCGTTGCGACGACGTAATAGGCGCGGCCGGGTTTGTCGTATTCCAGCGTGAGCGGATTAGCTCCGGCCTTGAGTTCGAGGGTGGTGCCCTCCACGATGATCCCATTGAGCGTCACTCTCGAGGGTTTCAACTCGCCGGTCAGCGCTTCGGCCCTCATGGCGTGGGGCGCGATGACAGCGGTTTCGAAAGTGGCGCCGCCACCCGAGTACTCGACGACGGTCGGCAGGTGGCTCGCGCCGCGCCGGGATTGGCCCACGCCAAGGAGTTCATCATGCATTTCCCCTTTCAAACCGTGGTACCCTTGATGACCGGGATCGTTCGGAATGCCCCACCGCCAGGAGAACTCGCGGAGGTTGCCGTCCACCCTGAACTGCGGACCGAACGAACACGTGACCTTGCGCCAGGGGCCGTCAGCCTGTTCGCCTTCGCAATACCAAAGCTGCCGGATCTCCGCCCCGATCCTTGCGGGCGTCGGCGGCAAATGAAAATCGCCGAACCGGTTGTCGCTCGTCGGCTGCAACTCGAATTCCCAGTCGCCGGTAATTTCGAGAGTTGTTCGTTGTCGGTTGTTCGTTGTTAAGGGAGCCCTACCAGGCTGGCCAGGAGAGAAGACTATTAACTGGATTTCCTTTTCCGTCAGAGGGAGTTTCAGGGTGGTTACCGCGGCATCCTGAGAGGTGACGGCGAGCGGCCGTGATGTGCCGGTCCAGGGGTCCCAGAGCTCGACCTTGCCGGTCACGCGAAACGTCGCTTCGGCATCCGTCGGGGCGCCATAGATGGCGTACAGATCGAGCGGCCCGATCTTACGATGCTGAACCTGTCCGGGGCCTTCATAGTCGCGACCGGGAAGCTGCGCGAAGAGGTCGTCGGTCAAGCCGACTTCCCGCGCCATCGCGACAACCTCGGGATCCTCGCGTCCGATCCGGTCACTGGCTTCGGGCAAGGCGCCAACCGCCACGACAACACCGCCTGCGCGACGGAAGGCAACCGCCTTCTGGAGCGTGGAGTGGCGGATGGCTTTCATCGCGGGCAGGACGAGCACGCGATAGGCCTCGCCAGCGACATGCAGCTCCTTGCCGACGATCCGGGCGCGGTCGAGCGACTCGAAATCCATGAAATCGAAATCCACCCCCCGGCTGTACAATTGCTCGCTGGTGGCGAAGGCGGTCTTGACGGCTTCTTCCCCATCCATGCCGGCTTCCATGGGGGCGACGGGATAGAGGATGGCGACATCGCACCGGTGATGCCCCTGGCTGAGCAGGAAACTAAGGCGCTGGACACAGTCCATGAATCCGCGCAGATGCCGCCAGTAGGGCATGCGGAAGGTATTGTCGGGTGGCGCCCATTCCCACCATCCGCCATGCGTCGAATAATACATGCCGTGCAGGCTGAGCAGGTTGAAGCCCATGACGTAGTTGGCGAACGTCGCGTCCACGAGGTCCGCCGAGGTCGTGCCCCAGCCGCTGCCGTAGAAGCCTTCGAGCCACACGCGCGGACGTTCATACAGGTGCGCGATGGAGGCGGCGACCTTCGCCTTGATCAGGTCTTTGCCGAGGCGGGGCTGATCGGCGCCGGGCCCCTGGTTCCACCGCTGGGTACGGAAGTAGTCGCCGAACTCCAAGACGTCACGCCCACGGCCGCCATGGTCGCAGCCCATCGTCATGCCGCGTTGCTGGTGCCAGTCGAACACCGGTTTGAAGAAAGCCTCCTCGCTCAACGCGACCATCACGTCGCTGTAGTCGAGCCGGATTTTCGGCGTGCGCGGGCCGATGTCCTTGAACAAGGCCGGCAACTCCGCCGTGATGTCGTAGCCCTTGCGCTTTTTGAATTCCCCGGCGAACCGATCCGTCCAGATGCGGCCGCTGACGCCGAAGCCGAGTTCGTCGGAGAAGAAGTAGTTGAGCCCCTTACCTGCCTCGCCGGGAAACCGGCGATCAAATTCGCCAAAGAACTTGTCGGCGTACAACCGGCCCGAAAGCGGGTGCATCGGATCCAGGGACCACGGTACCTTCACAATGCCGACCTTGCCGTCCTGATCCATCTGCACCACCTGGCCGACGACTTCGGGATGCTCGCGGATGATTTCATCCATGCGCCAGCCTTGACCTAAACCGAGCGTGTAATCGCTGAGACTGATGGCGGCACCCTGCCGCTTTGCTTCCCGCAGGAACCAGCCCGTCAGGGTCCACCAGGCCTCCGTGAACAGCACCGGCTCGCTCGGGATGGTTAACCCACAGCTGCGCCCCCCTTGGTCAGTGTGGGCGTAATTGATCTGATAACCCGTTACCCCCATCCCCTCCATCTGCTCGAGAATCCAGCCGAGCCGTTCCCGCGTCAAGGGGTCGCCCACCCACCAAAAGAAGGGCACGATCCCATACCCCGCCGGCGGATTCTGAAATCCCGGTAACGCTTCCAATCTTGTACTCATGAGAACTCCTTCAATAGTGTCATATATCCTCGCTAGGTGTTCTCTCTGTAATCAGTTCTGCCCGTTGCCAGCCTTCACGGCGGGGGATTCAAACATCGCCGTCATGGGGGAGTCCGCGCAAGAATACGCGCCTAGACCGATGTTCATGGCCGGTTCCATGTCGCATTCGATCTCGCCCACGGTCTGCCACTGGCCGGCCTTTATGATGGCGGCGGTAAACGTCGCGTTCTTCCGCGCCAAACGCAGGGTCACGGGCAATGTCACCCGGCCGCAGTCCTTGAATCCGCTATCCCCGCCAGCCGTCAACCGGTAGGTCAACAGCAGGCGCCCGTCCAACTGGACGCGCAGGAAGACATTGCGGGATGCGGCATGGAGTTCGCCTTCCCGGAACATGACCCCGGCTGCCGCGTCGCTGCGGGGCGCCTCCAGGGACGCCAGGGTGGCCTGCAAGCTGACTTCACGCCCCTTCTTGTCCGGCCCGCTCCATTGACAGAAGAACAGACAATCGTCCTCCTTGTCCCATACGTTCTTGCCGTTGCTTTGAAGGGTGAACCGGTTGTCATTGACCCTCACATCCGCGATCTTGCTGCCGAACGCCTTGACGTCCCAAGGCGCCGGAATGGCGACCAGTTTCAGCGGCAGTCCGGGGGACGCCACCGCGCCGACCCGTGCCTGCACCGTGGCCGAGGCGGAACCGGGCAACTCCGCGGCAGCCACCAGTTTTCCGTCACTGGCCAAGCTCACGCGGTTGGCGGGCGTGATGTCGTAGGTCACCCCGGCAAGGGATTCCGCCGGGGCCGGATCGCCGTCGTTCATGAGCCCGCTGAGTTTCACGGTCGCCTTGCCCCCGGGCCGGAGGACGTCGCGGTCCACCTCAAGCGCCAGGCTTGCCAACGACGCTTTCGCCGCCGGCACCGCGACATCCAAGGTCGCGGACTTCGCGCTCTCGCCGGCGGCGTTGATCGCCTTGACAGCGTAGCGGAACGTCCGTCCACCGTCCGGGGCGAGGTCCGTGTAACGGCTTCCCTTGATCTCCTTGGCCACGCAAGCGAACCCGGCTTCCGGGCCGGAGCTGCGGTATAGCGCATACATACAGCGGCCGGGTACGGCAAGCCAGCGGAGGTCAACCTTCTGGAAGCGTGTCGCGGCCTGCAGGCCGGAGGGGGCGGCCGGGACACCCAATGGCCGGGTGGAAAAGACCTCCACCCCACCCCTGTTCTCCAGCGGCTTGAACTGTCGCGCCAGGGTCTGCGCCTCGACTTTCCAGAAGTACCGTTTCCCATAGTCCAAGGCATCAACCACGGCCCAAGGCGTCCGCACGGTGGCATCGGCCACCACCGTCGTGAACTCGGCATCGGCAGCCACCCGCAGGCGGTACCGCGTCGCACCCGGGCTCGGCTCCCAGGCAAACACCAGCCGCTCGGACTCCACGTCAGTCCCGGAGACTGGAGCGAGCAGTCGGAACGGCGGCAGGCTCAGGCGGCTCTGATTGCTGTCAGCGGTCAGGCCGATCTTCTCCACCGGAATGCGTTCGAATCCAGGAATCCCAGCCCACACCGGCGAATCGGCACGCAACTGGAAATTACGCGCCGCGGGATCCACAAATCCCGGATCCCCCTTCTCGACCCGGATATTCTCCGCCTGATAGCCCTGCTTCTCGCACAACGCCTTGGCCTTGGAGAGGGCCTGCTCGCTGCCGCAGAGCATCAGGTTATCCTTCACCGCGATATAGGGGGCGACGGGCACATGGACATCGGTCTGGCAGAACAGGTTCCGTTTCACGACGTTGCCTTTGGCGGCACCGAAATCGTCGTCAATAATCCGTGCCAGTTCCGGGTAGCGTCCAGTCCAGGTCGGGTTGCGGTAGTAGGGTTGGTCATTGAGGAAGCGCTTCCCCATCTCCAGACGCGATGGCGTCGTGCGGTAGTCCGCCATCCAGATTGCCGTCGGCACGCGCGCGAAGATGTTGTTGGCGATGACATTGTCCCGCCCGCCATTGACGCTGATGCCGCTGTCCTGGATATCGGCGAAGATGTTGCCGCGGATCTCCAGGCTGGACAGCCGATCGTCCAGGTAAACGGCGAAGTAGTATCGGCCCCGCCCGCCGATGTCATGGACGAAGTTGTGGCGGAACACATTGCCGCGGTAGGTCAACTGCCGCCCGGAATAGACCGCGCCGGCGTCAGTGGTGTCGTTGAGCACATCGAAGATCTCGTTGAACTCCATCACGTGATCGTTGCCATTGAACTCAATGGCGTTGTGCGCGGCGCCATGGATCAGATTGCCCGCAGCGCGATTGCCCACGCCGCCCAGGTTCAGCGCCGGCCCGTACGAGCCCTTGATCCGGTGATAATTCCAGATGTGGTTGTTCTCGGCGAAATTCGCCCCCGGCTTCAGCGTCGGACGGTCGCCGGCGGCGAGCGCGAGACCGCCCGCCCCGGTGCCGTGAACGTTGCACCCGATGACGCCGTTGTCCGTGCCGCCGTCGCCCTTGTCGCTCTGCCAGGACTTCAGCGGCAGCGCTTCCTTCGGGAACGCGCACTCGGGCCAGATCCTCTCCGGAGGCCACATGTCGCTCAATACCCAATAGGGGTCTTCGATGCCGACCACAACGCCGACCTTGCCCAGGTTGCGGAGTTCGCAGTCGACGACCCGGTTGTGCGTTCCGCCTGAAATGACAACGCCATGGTCGCGGCCCGTCTCGAAGGTGATGCCGCGCAACTCGATATGAGCGGTCTTGTCTAGAAGAACCAGCGGCTCGGCCAGGACGGACAGTTCCACGGCGCCGTCCGTGAGGGGGGCGGGCGGGTAGAAGAAGAGCGTGGCCGTGGCGCGGTCGATATAGTACTCGCCGGGTAGGTCGATCTCTTCCATGAGGTTGTAGTAGTAGCAGCCCCCGATCCATTCGGCCTTCTTGACGCCTTCCTGACCGATCTTGTCGACCGTAATGGGACCGTCCTCCCGGCTGTATGCCAATTGCTTCATCAGCCAGATATCCTTTGCCGCGGCCCAGCGCCGGACGGGCTGGCGATCGGGACCGACTTCGGCCGAGCTGGTGTAACTGTCGTTCGGCCAGCGTGCAAGTGTCATACTTTCCTTGTGCACAAACAGTTCCGGGGCGGGACACCGGAGCGGGGCGATTCTGAAATCGGCATGGATCTTGATATCGCCCAGGCCGGTTATGTCGAAAGGCTTGAGATCGGCCTGGAGCACTCGGGCCTGTGCCTCCTCAGGCAGCCTACTGATAATGGCCGGATCTGTCACCGGCTTGAACGCGCTGGCCGGTAAAGAGACGCCGCCCGAGAACAGCGCCCGTTCGCCGATGGCGGACCGGTAGACCACAGGCGCGCCAGCCGCGCCAGAGTCCTCGGACGTCAATGCGAACGTCGTTCGGCGGAGGTACGTGCCGCCGCGAAGGCAGACCGTTACGGGGCCAGGAGGCAACGACTGGGTCTGCTTGATATTACGGATGGCATCGCGGGCCTTTTCAGGGGTTGCAAAGGGATGCTCCCAGGTTCCAGGGTTCCTGTCATCGCCGCCCGGAGCGACCCAGAACAAACCGGCCACGGAGTCGTTTGCAGGTTCGGCACGCCGGCAGCCCTGCAGGGCGGCAGCGAATGCCAGCAACGGTAAAAAGAGCCGTGTCACAAATAGAGAAACGTTCATATTCCCTCTCCTCCGATAAAGGTTTGCAGATACGGCGATAACTTGTCGAACCAGAGCGCTGCATGGCGTTTCAGGCCGGTCTCGGAGAAATGGCAATTGGTCGGGCTGATCCGGTTTTCACCTGCCAGCGCATCGCTGTCCGGGCCTTCCAGGGCAATGCCATCCGCCCACAGCCGGACCTTGGCCTTCCTGGTCTGCCAGTGGCCAACCTGGGCGACCATCCATGGAAAACTCCAGCCGGCGCGCAGGTTCGATTCTTCGATGATCGCCTTGATCCGGTTGTAGTGCTCGGCATCCGGGGTCGGCCCATCCGCCTCGCCCTGGTGCCAGAGCACCATGCGGAATCCCTGGGGCCCGAGCTGCTGAATCCGCATTTCCATCCAGTTAAACAGGTCGCCGCCCGTTTGCCACTGGGCTACGCTGGAGCCGCCCTGTCCGGTGACGGCAAAGGCGATGGGCACCTTGAATTGTTCGTAGAGCATGTCGCCCAGCGGAGGATAGAAACTACCGCCGCGGCTGTTGTCGTAACAGCCCGGTTGCGGATCATCGGCCAGGCGCCAGCCCTCGCCGCTATACGTCGAGACCATGCCGCTGGACTGAGCCAGTTTCTTCTCTCCGTTATTAGTGGAATTGGACTGGCCGGCCGCCACGAAGACTTCGCCGACACCGATGTGCTCGATGACTTTGGCGGCGATAACGGCGCCATCTTTCAATGCGCGGAGTTCGCAACGGTACCAGCCGCCGGACGGGGCCTTGAACTCGGTGGCGAATCCGCCCGTAACAGGCGTGACCGGAAGCGGTTGCCAGTCGCCCTGGCTGAAGCGGTATTCGAGGCGGTCGCAGGCTGCTGTCATCCGCCCGGCAATTCGGATCCGGCCTTCCTTCGCCGTCTGGCGCTGGAATACCTGGTAGTCCAGCGGACTGAGCACAGCCAGGGGATCTCTGTAGACGGATGGCACGGCGAACAGGGCGCGATCCTCGTCCCGCAGCGGCCCGAACGTCCAGGTGGTCGTGAAGGTCTGACCCTTGCCCGCTTCCAAGCGCAGCATGCCCGAACCGTTCAATGCTCCATACAGAGACAGGTTGGCGGCGGTCATGACCTGGCCGGAGGAGCGGATCTTGGCCTTCTTGATGGAGTAGTCGCTACTCCGCGCACCCTCCGCATGAAGGTGTGGGCCCAGGAAATATCCGTCGGTCCAGACCTGGTCCGTGAGTTTGGAAAGGGTAACAAAGATCTGAACGTCGCCGTCAGGTTTCGGGGTCAGGCTCAGCTTGAGGCTGTCCGCGCCGAACCGGTAGCGCAAGGTTGCCTCCGCCCCCTCGCAAAGCAGGACACCGGGTTCCGGCTGGGAGATGGTGGCGCAGATGTTCTGGCGTGACTCGGGGTTCCATTCGTTCTTGATACACAAGGCGAGCGGCTTGTCGACAAACGTGCGGTCGCCGACCTTCAGAAGGCTGAGTAACCCCGTGGCTGGCACGACGGCAGAATAGGTGGCGGCCGTGATGCGGTACTGCCCGTCAACCCTCTCGACCGTGGCCACGTCCACGGCAGCGGAAACCACCGCGGCGCAGAAGAACGATCCCATCAGCAATGCCCTAAACGGTGTCATGGCTGGGCCTCCGTTGCCACGACCAGAACACTGTCAAGGTATGCGCCCACTTTCTCCGCCCACAACTCGCCGTGTTTCTGCAATCCCTTAGCCGAAAAATGGACATCTGCACCGTTCCTGCCACGATATTCTCCTTTGAGCGGATCGGTGTAGGGACCTTCGAGCGCGGCGTGCTGTGAAATCAGCAGGTCCTGCCCCTTGGTAGCGCCGACCCGGGCGACCATCCACGGTAAACTCCAGCCGGCACGGGCGTTGCCCTGTTCGATGATGGTGCGCAGGCGGTCGGCGTATTCCACGGGCGGCGTGGCGCAATCGCTCTCGCCCTGATGCCAGAGCACCATGCGGAACCCCTGCGGGCCGAGCTGGAGAATGCGCCCCTGCAACCAACTGAACAGGTCGCCGCCCGGCTGCCACTGCTCGACCCGGGTTGCGCCATGTCCGGTCACGGCCACGCCGATCGGCACCTTGTACCGCGCGGCCATGGCGTCGCCGAATGCGGGCCAGAAACTGCCCAGGTTGCTGCCGTCATGCACGCCCGGTTGGGGGTCATCCGCCAAGCGCCAGATCCGGCCGCTGAACGTGGCGACCAGACCCGAGGCCGTCTTCTGGCGCTCCTCGCCGCTGTTGGTGGAGTTGGACTGGCCGGCGCCGACAAACACCTCGCCCACACCGACATGCTCGATCACCTTGGATCCTATTTCCTTCCCAGCTTTCATGGCGCGAAGTCCGCACCGGTACCAGCCACCGGCGGGCAGCACCAGCGTGGCGGCGAAATCGCCGGTCACCGGGTCGCGCGCGATATCCTGCCATTCGCCATCGCCGCGGCGGAACTGGATGGCATCGCAGGGAACGGTTGTCCGGCCGGCGATGCGGACACGGCCTTCCTTTGCAGTCTGGCGCTGGAACACCTGGTAGTCCAGCGGGCTGAGCACAGTCAAGGGGGCGGTGTAGAGAGCCGGAATGCTGAACACGGCCAAGTCATCCGCCGTGGCCGGACGTGCCTCGAACCGCGCCTTGACCGTTGCGCCGGCCGGCAGTTCCAGACGCAGGATGTAGGGGGGGCCGTAGGCCATCTGCATTCCGGCGACGCGCAGGATCTGCCCCCCCTTGTACACCAGGCATTCGGTCAGGCAGTACGCCTGCAGCGGTTCTCCACCGACCGACACCTGCCGCCCCCAGCGTTCGTTGTTCGATTGGGCCAGAAATCCTTCGATCTCCTCGTGAAGATTTGCGAAGACCGAGACTTTCTCTCCCTTGGCCGTTATGTCCAGGTCGAAGGAGTCTTGTTTAAATGTATACGTGAGCCTGACTTTGCTGCCCTCGCACATCAGTGACTCGGGAGATGGCTGCGTGATTGTGGCGCAACTGTGTTCAGCCGGCACATTCCAGGCATTCCCGGTATTGATGACCAGCGGCTGATTCAGGAACACGGCCGACCCGAGGGAAAGCGAACTGATCAGCCCCGTCGGGGGAACCACGGCCGTATACGTCCCTGCCGTGACCCGGTACTGCCCGTCGACAAGCTCCAGCTTGGCCGGATCCGCCGCCGCCGTCGCCGCCCACACGCACAGGGTCATCATTGATGTTCGCATACTATTCATTGAGAGGTTCACGCCTTTCACTGCAGTACAGACTCACGTTTCCCAAGGGGGAGCACCTTGAAAACGGCCACCCCATGTCCGGCCACTGATACGGCATGCGATGCCCTGACCATCCCGATATCCTGGCGCAGCCAAAGATCACGCACGTGACATGACTCGGGCAAACCACAGTCAGCCCACGGCACCGTCAGCGTTGCCTCATTTTCGCCTCGATTGAAAAGGGCGATGGCGGAACTTCCGTCGGCAAGCCTCCTGCACCACAGTTCGTTGTGGTCGCCAATCCGGATGATCCGGGGCGCTTCGCACAACGGATCCTGGTCAATGGCGATGACTTCCGGATTGGTGAGCATGCGCAAGGCAGGGACGTCCAGCATGCGGATATCGGCGGAAACGAAAAGCGGAGCGCCCAGCATGCACCAGAGGCTGATCTGCGACTGATATTCGGTATCGCTCATGCCCTGGCAATCCGTGCAGTCATTGGCGGATGCGCCACGCCCATGGATGCCCACCATCAACATATCCGGATCGTTGAAGAACCCCGGAATCTGCTCCCCCTTGAATTCCACCGCCCGCTCAACGGACTCGATGACGCCCTCGCCGTGGTTCTTCTTGCGGCGCGCCCAATGATCCCGCAGGTCGCCGGCCACGCGAGCCAGATTGGCGTGCTTCGCCGTCCTAACGATGTTTCCGGCTGAAATGCTGTAGACGATCGAGCGCTTGCCGCGGACCAGGATTTCGCCGACCGTGTCGAACAGCGCCTGCCGCATGGCCTCCGGCGTATCAGGCGCGTTGTCGTACTTGAGATAGTCGATCCCCCAGTCCTGCCACGTCGCGCAGTCGAGTTCCTCATAGTTCATGCTGCCGTGGTAACCGGCGCATGTCGTGCGACAGGGTCCCGAATAGATGCCCAGCTTGAGCCCCCGCGAATGAACCTCGCCGGCAACGGCTTTCATTCCATTCGGGAACCGGATGGCCGCGGGCTGAAGCACCCCGCGCGCGTCACGCGACCCCTGCCAGCAGTCATCAATGTTGACATACTGGTACCCTACGTCCCGCAATCCCAGCTCGACCATGGCCTCCGCGGTTTCCCTGAGGAAGGTCTCGTTGACCAATCCCTCGGTGACATTCCAGCTCAGGAATCCCATGGGCGGCGTCAGGCAGAGCGTATCCCCGACCCTGATCGTCAGGATCGCTTCGGCCTTCCCGTGCGCATTGGTGGCCTGAAGGCCGACACTATAGTCGCCCGCTTTCCCGGCCTGCCCCAAAATTATTCCGGTTCGCGGGTCAAGTGACAACCCGTCCGGCAGCCCCTGGGCAAGAAAAGTCATCGGCCTCTTTCCTGTTACCGCCATCGGATACAGCAAGGGGGTATCCGGCCTGACCCCAACGATCAAAGCGCCGTTGATGCGGGGGTCAGGGTGGCGGTCGGCGAGCTCTTGCAGGAATTTCTTCTTCTCGTGCCACAGCGACTGAAACTCTGGCGTCAAGACGGTCACGGGCGCCTGTCCGTTGCATGAGAAGACGCCGTCCGCCCAGGAAGCGTGTGTATGACCGGGCCCGCCCGTCACGGTCAGGACGAGGTTCCTGATCCCTGCCAGGTCAACCTCAAGCCGCTTGGCGTCCTCCCCGTAAATCATGCGCCCGCTCCGGGCCAATTCCCGCCCGTCCCCCTGAATGAGAAACTCCGCGTACGACGTCGCCGGATCCACCGGATCGTCCCGGTGAACCGTCGTGCGCACATCGACGCCCACCTGCACGGAGAACCGGGCTGCATTCCCGTCCAAGGCCACGTGGAGCACACTGTCACTACGTGTCACAACCCCGTAATGGAAAACGGTCTTTCCAATCCTGATGGGATCCACGCCATCCGCCACCCTGGGGCGCTGGGTCGCCTGGATCATCTTGGTCAGGTCCAAAGCATCCAACATCACTGTATTCATGAGCTCGCCCCTCTCTCTGGCTGCGCTATTCATTTTATATCTCCTTTACGGCATCATCTTTTCGCGATCCGGTGGCAAAAGCGCCATTGACCTTGCGATACCATTCGACATCTTTCCAGTTTTCCCAGTAAGGGTGTGCGTAGTTCCAGGGAGTGGCTCCCCAGAAGCCATAACCACCGGCGACCTCCATGCACTCGGCGCACCAGTCGCGCAGCCAGTCCCAGCGCAAATCGGGATGGTCCATGTGCCACCAGGGTCCCCAGGACTCGGTAGTCACCACCGGCGCGGCGATCTCCCGGCCCCAATCACAGACGTATTCCATGCGGTTGCGCATCTCCTGCATCAGCATTGGGCGCACCGCCTGCAACGTCGCGTCCACCCGGCGCTGGTAGTCTTTGTAATCATGCGCGCCGCGGTCCTTCTGGAGCGTATTGAACCCTGTGCGGTTGTCGAAACGCGGCCCGTGGATCCAGCAGTGGACCTCCAGCACGTCGAAGAGTTGCAAGCCCAGGGAGCGGACTTCCTTGAAGAACCCGGTCAGCGAATAGGTGAACCGCAACTGCGGATAGCGCGCCTGGAAATGCGGCACCATCTCGCAAAAAAGCTTGCGCACGTACTCCAGTTGCGCCTCGTTCCACGCCATCTTGGTGAGTCCCTGTTCGAACTGGCCGACCTCCTCCATGGCCGCCTCCACACCGATCTGTCCGCCGGGCTTGCCTTGCGCCAGCGCCTTGATGGCCGGCCCGTAGGGGCTGAAATACGGAAACTCCTGATCCAGATCCACGTACAGGACATGGCTTAGCAAATCCTTCTCCGCGAGCAGGTCCAGCGTACGTTCCCAGTTGCACCGGAACAGATCGCGGTCGGTCGCCAGACGTTCCTTGATGTCCGGATATTCCGGACTGTCTCCGTTCCAAGTGGAAAGAATGACATACAGTCCCGCGCGTTTGGCGGCTTGCATGAACTCCACCAGTTCCATGGCTACTTTGTGCAGGCGGTCGCGGTCCGTCATACCCCAGTTGGCCAAGGGATAGGCAGGAATGGTGATTTCCTCGTCCAGGCTTTTCAAAGCCCCGATCAGGTGGGGCTTGCAATCAATGCGGACGGTGTTGAAGCCACGTTCCAAAAGTTCCGCAATCACATTGTCGAATTGTTCATAAGTCCCGCCAGGATAATGGCAGTGGATCCAGGAATAGTCCCACATCGCGTTGATGACGCGGCGGGGATTCAGAAACTCTCTCATATCGTAGGTCATTTATAATTTCCTTTCTCACTCTCGCCATTCACTTCCCGGGCGCCAGCGCGGCGGCTCGGCGCATCTTCTCGAACGGTCTGGGTTGGAGCCCGGGAATCTCCTTGAACACCTTGGAATCCGGCCGCAGGGTGTAATCGCCCGCCGCCTCGTCAATGAAACCAGGATCCGCGTTAATGTCCACGTTGTCATGCCGGTATCCGGCGTCGGGGTAGCGGATGGGATCGACCGACGTCCCGCATCCGACCAGCGCGTTGTTGAAAACCTCGTTATAGAGCTTGGTGTCCGGTCCGCCCGTGTAGACCTTGAGAAACTCCTGATAGCGGGTGGAATACGGTGGTTTGGTCACATCCACATCCCCCGCCAGCCTAGCCGTCTCGCCTGGCCAGGATTGGTAGGCCACCGGCGCGCCCGGCAGCCCAGAGTCGTCCGGCCCGAGTTCGAACGGCTTCGTGCGCACATAGAGCCCGCCCCTGAGCGTGACGGTGACGCCGTTGGCCGGATAGGCGGAATCCTGCTTCAGCTTGCGAATCGTGTCCCTTGCCTTTTCCAGCGAGGCGAAGGGTTGGTCCTTCGTTCCCGGATTTGTGTCCTTGCCGCCGGTTGCGATGAAGAACATCGCGCCCGGGCCGGCACCGACCTGGCTTTCAGGCGGTTGCCCGCAGGCGCGCGCGCTAATCAACGCTGCCGCCAGCCCAAAGCCCGCCGCTACCCGCGGCCATGAGCCGCCTGTTCGATTGTGTTTTTGTGTTGCTGCCACAATCATGTCTCCTCCGAATTTCCGGTTCCGGTTGTCTGGGATTCAGGAATACACCGCTTTTTCTCGCCAGCGGCGGAGCTTTTCGCGATCGTGTCCGGGGGGACAAAGGCGTTCAAGTCGTCCCCGCAACATCCACGCACATAGCGGGTAATCCGGTATTGAAAATAGGTCGCCGCCCCGTAGAACACGGCCAACCAAACCGGGGCGTAACGGTAGGCAAAATCGCTGCCATGATGCACCCACCGCATCAGGTCGATGAAGCCGCCCATCAGGAATCCGGCAAAAATGCTGGAGATGCCGACGACCACGCTGACGGCGGAGTTGAACTGGCCGTAGCGCTCACGCGGCATCAGCCGCATACCCATCGGCACGAGTTGCACCATCATGACGGCGGTCACGACCAGCATCGCCAGATTCAGGATCACCGTGACGACCAGCACCTGGCGCGGGCTGAGATCGACAAACAGGTAGATGAGGAAGCAGGCCGAGATCGTGGTCTGCGCGATTCGCCCGTAGAAGAACGTCTTGACCACGTTCATTCGGTCAATCACCAGACCGGTGATGGCATAAACGGGAAGCGAGATCAAAGCGGCGTAACCGCTGATCCAACCGATCTGCTTAAGGTCGAGCCCCAGACTCTTGTTCATCAACAGGATGAACGGCATGGCGGCATTCCCAACCACCGTGAAGGCCGACGCCAGGCCAATGTACCAGTAGAACGGATGCCCGAAACATTCCCGGAAGTAGGTTGTCACAAATCCCGTCAACGACCGGGTTGCCGGGGGCGGGGGCGGGGGCGGGTAGTCGCCTTCCTTCACATTGAAGCACATCAGGGCGTAGGCGGCGGCGAAGATGATCCCCACGCCCACGAAGATCTCCCGGTAATGCGTCTCGGCATGCGGGAAGATCCAGAAGTTGAACGCCGCAATGCCCACCGTGCTGACGACCCGGAGAAACATGCCAAACCGCCCCATGACTTCCCGCGGAACGGTATCGTTGAACAGGGAATAGTACGGATGCAACACGAAGGAGTTGCACAGGTTGAAGAGCAGGACCAACACCATCAACACACCGATCGTGGCGGTCGCGGCAGGCAGGGCCCCGCCGGTGAAGCGGGTCAATAGTCCGCCGATGGGATCGCACCAGCCGATGCCGACCAGGATCAGCGCCATGCAGGGGGCGCCTGCCAGCAGGAACGGAATCCGCCGCCCCCAGCGGCCGCGATGGCGGTCGCTCCAGGTGGCGATGATGGGATTCCAGAACAGCATGGCAACCCCGGGCAGGGTCGTGAGGAAGACGGAAATCAGGGTGGCCGAGCACCCCAGGCTTTTGAGTTTCAACGGGAACACATTGGGGATCACCGCCTCCATCAGACTGACGCAGAAATCACCCCAAAGCAACCAGATAAAGAGGAGGCTTAAACCCGAACTCGTATAACTCAGTGTTCCCAATGTGTAGTGCTTAGTCCCCATGTTGCCCTTTCCCTGAATCCAGCACTAATATTGTGTTACCGGGCAAAGGCGCCGTTGATCCAGGAGAAACACCACATCGCGTTGGTCATGCGGCGGGGAGTCAAATGGTCTCGAATGTCGTATGTCACCGTCAGTCCATGTTGCTGCTTCATTTCGGTTGTTGCCTCAATTCCCTATTTTGCCACCGGCCGGTTTATCTGATCTTGAATAACGAACCTTGTGGCCACAGGGTGGTAGTGCCGTAATTCTGGATCTCCACCGCATCGGGACTCCCGTCGTCGTCCAGATCGCTGTTCGCCCCGTTCGTCAGTCCCGGCGGCATGTGGGTCCAGATCTTGACATCGTCCAGACAGACGGCTCCATCCCCGGCTTGTACCGTCATGTGGTGGTAACCGGATACTGCAGCCGAAATGAACGGCACCTGCTGGCGCACGAGGATCCCGTTGACGAACACCGCCATGTTGGTGTTCCCGAAATCCTGACAGACCGTCAGCCGATACCACTGCCCCGCCGGCGCCGCCAACGCGGCGGAACGGTCAACCCTCAGGAAATCGTTGAAACAGACATCCCAGGCGCCTTGGTTCCAGATCGTCACGAAGTTGTTGCTGTTGACGAACATAATGCCCGCCTTGGCCGTGTCCACGACCGGGTATGGCCCGACCGCCGACCGCGTCGCGGCATCGTTGAAATAAAAGTCAGTCCAGACCTTGCCCCCGGTCCCATCCACGGTGTTCGACACCATCGTACCGTCCGCCACCAGCGCCGCCTTGGCTCCGCCGACGTGCACGTTCGTGCCCTCGATCACCGAACCTGCGGACGACGCCCCCCAGCCTTGCGCGCCGCAACGGCTGAGCGGCTGGCCAAGCCCATAGGATTCGAAATCGTTGGTGTAGTTCAGCGACTGGATCGTCAGCCCCCCGTTCCAGCCGGAGTCCAGCGTGAAGGTGCCCGTCAGCATCACCCCGTCCACCATCAACGTCGCATTGGTGACATGGACTGTCGCCCCATGCTGGATCGTGAGCGTGCTCACCACCGCCGTCCCGCTCCCCAGCGACAGCGTGGCGTTGGTTCTGACCGTCACGTCGACACAGGTAAAATTGGTGATCCCCGATAATGTCGCCACCTGCCCGGTCGTAACCGTCAGGCTGGTGAGGTTCGTCAGCACACTCCCGATTAGCGTGGTGGCGTTGCTGATAACAAGGGTCTCGGCATAACCGCCCGGCACGACAAAAATCCGGCCCGTCGCCGGGTTCGACGCCAGGGCAACGGTAAGGGATGGATAATCCCCCGGCACCCGCGCAGCGATGGCGCCATAGCTCGCCAGTTCCTGGGCATCGGGCGTGCCGTCGCCGTTGATGTCGTTGGTGGAGGTGACCGGCCCCAGCAGCGAGGCCGGGACGGCATTGCTCGAATAGACGTCATCGAGATAGCTGGTATCCGGCCCTCCGGCGCGGGCGGTGAACTTCAAGCTGGAATCGCGGTTGGCAATAAAACGGAGGTTCTGGCGCACCAGACGCCCGTCAAGGAACAGTGAGGCCGTGTGGGCGGTGAAATCCTGCAGGATGCTCACCCGCGCCCATACGCCGCTGGCCACTCCCGCGTCGATCGTCTGGCCGCGGGCATCGTTGGTGCAAACATCCCAGCCGCCCAGCGCCGGATTGTACACCACGGCATACCCGTTCGTCGTCACCGCCACCATTACCGTCCCTTGCTGGTTCGTCGGGAGCGTGGCGGGATCCATTCGCGTGGCCCCGTTGACGAGGCATTCCGTCCACACCTTTCCGGTCTGGTTGGAGTTTGCGGTATTGATCGCGGCATTGGCATCGGCAATCGCAGCGACATAATCCGGACCTGTTTTCCCGTACACGTTGTTCGTCACCAGCGCCCCCGCATCGGAACTGCCCCACCCTTGCGCCACGAGCTGGTTCAGGTTGGTCCCGATGGAATAATTGAAGTTGTCCCACAGCCCTGCCGCACACCCCGACTCGGCCACACCTACCGCGGCCAGCAGCGCCACCGTTATCGCTTTATAGTGTCCTCGCATATATTCACCTCCGCAGACATGTGCCCCGTTGAAAGCACGCGCTTAATCCAGAATGAGCATCATTCCGGTGGGCGATACCAGTTCCACCTGGTTGTTCAGGAGGCGGAGCCGCGAATTCGGACGCAAATTTCCGGTAATGACCAAACTGTCGACCGACCCGTTTATTGTGGGGGCGCTGAAGAGGACCGCCGGATTGGGCGCCCATGTTCCCGCCACGCGACTCACGTTCACTGTCGCCACGTTCGGCAAGCTCGGCAAGGTCAGTGTTCCGGTGACCGCGATGCGATCGCAACTGGTTGAATCAAAATTCACCAGAGAGGTCGAATTCGCGGCCATCACCAGGTTCGAGACCGTCAGCGTCCCCACGGTGTTCGTGTCCCCCGCAGTCACGGTCGCGTAGTTCGTCACCACCCCCGCCACCGTCCCCGTGCCCCCGAGATAGCCGGACGACACCGTCAGCACGCCCGTCCCGGACTTCGCCCCGTTGATCAAAGCGCCACCGGCGTTAATCATGACGGCTCCCGAACCCTTGTAGTCTCCACTGACGTTCAGCGTACCGTTGCTGACCGTCGTCGGGCCGCTGTAGGTGTTGTCACCGCCGAGAATCAGCGTGCCGGTGCCGAGCTTGGTCAGGCCAACGGCACCCCCACCCGTGCCGGTGGAATTGGTGATCGCGGTGTTGTACGTGAAGCTGCCACCGGCGTTGCTGGTATCCAGACCGAGCGCCGAACCCGCCCTGAGTCCGTTGTTATTGATCGAGGTCTTCAGGTTGGTTTGCAGGGTATCGAGATCGCCCGCCGTGAACTCCCCGGTGCCACCCACGTTAAGCGCCAGCGTGGCACCGGAAAGTACCGAGATATTGGCCTTGGTCCAGTTGGCGGAGGTGTTATTGTACAGTGAAAGCTCCTTGGCAAACTGGAGAGTGCCCTGATTAATCGTTGTCGTGCCCGTGTAGCTGTTGGTGCCGGTGAGCGTCAGCGACCCCGCGCCGGTCTTGGTGATCCCAACCGTCCCGTAGCCGTTCGAGATCACCCCGGAAAACACGCTGGTCTGATCATTGGCGCCAATATTGACCATTTGTGACCCAGTGACCCAACTTTGAGCGATCGTAATGGTGCCCGCCCCGGAAAGGCCATTGATGGTCACCACCGCGTTCGGAGACAGAATCGCGCCCGCTCCCACGAACACGTTGCCTTTCCCCGCGCCCGACGGCATGGATGCACCGTTTTGGAGAACCACCATCCCGTTGCTGACGACCAGGTCCCCCGCAAACGAGTTGGCAACACCAACCACAGAACTCCCGGGCCATTCTTGATGATCCCTCCATTTCCGGATACGCTCGCATTGAACGCATAATCACCAGGAGCACTAGAGAGGACACTCACCTGCAAGGTATTGCTCAGGATCAATGGGCAGGTGAAAGTATCTTGACCGGTGCCGCCAGCAATGTGGGTCAAGGCGGCATTCCCGTTGGCCGCCTGGAATACCAGCGACCCACTGGTGCCGGGGGTAAAGGAAAATTTTTCGCCGCCGGCAGTGTCACCGGTCGCGAGGCTGCCGACGGTGATTTGCTGGTTTAGGGCAATGAAACATCCGTGAGTCCATATATTGCCACTGATAACCGCCACATCATCGACGGCATTGGGGAAACTTGCCGAGTTCGTCCAGTTGTTCGGGTTATTCCAATCGTTAGTGACAACACCCACGTCCCCGTATGTTTTCCACGCGTTGCTCGCCGCCTGACTGGCGGGCAGGCCGAACCCGATCGCCATTGAGACCAAAATTGCCAGCCTGATCCTTGAAGTTCCCATCATGACTCTCAAATCTTTCATGGCACCTCTCCTATGATTGCGCGTTACGTCCTCACGTTCCTTCATTCCTTCCGCCAAAATTCTTTTCATGCGTCCTGCTCCCCTGGATCCGCCAGCCGGGGCGCCACAAGTACGCGCCGCGCGGCCGTCCGTGGATACGCCAATCGGGATAGCAGCAGTTCGGCGGCGGCGGCCCCGAGTTCGCGACGCGGCAGGATCACATGCTTGCGCATCGTCAAGCCCTCGACGAACTTCCGCTCGTACGTTTCCCCGACCACCTCGACGTCCTTGCCCGGACGGATGCCGCGCGCGGCAAACGCCACCTGTAGCGCCGGAAGCAATTCCGCCGTTCCAAAGACGAAGACCAATTCCGGGAACGGGTCGAGGGCCAGCAACCGCCCGATCGTGGCGGCCGTCTCGGTAACATGGCGCGACCCCTCCGGCTTGAGGACCGTCACCGTCTTGCCGGCCTGCCGCGCGCCAGCGGCGACGTATTCCACGCCGCGCTGCTGGGTCCACTGGCCCATATCGGTGACGGACGCCACCCGGCTGACTCCTCGCGCCGATGCATAGTCCGCGATGATTTCGCCCAGCACTTCAAGATCAAACTGGGCGTGGTCGCGGGGAGGGAGCAGCCGTGCCGATTCCAAACACATCACCACCGGCAGGTCGGGCAGGTTCTCCAGCACCCTCTCGTCATCCGGCCAGTTCTTGAGGATCAGTCCATCCATCCGGTTCGGACTCAGGGCCGCAGGCAGCCGACCATCCTCGTTCGTGTGGGCCAGGGATAGGTTAACGTGGCGCTCGTTAAGCACCTCGCACATCCCCCGCATCATCACGGAGGTCAGATGAGTCCGGTCCTCGTAGACACGGCTATCCGGAACCACAAAACCGACGTGCCCGTGCAGCACTCCGGGCGGAAAGCCATTCCTCACCGTGGCGGCATTCATGGGCACGTAGCCCAACTTGGCGACCGCCGACTCCACCAGGGCCACTGTTTCCGGCATCGCGCCGCCCGCGCCGGCGATGATGCGCGAAACCGTCGCGGCCGAGACGCCCGCCGATCGCGCCACATCCTGTAACCTCACCGATTTACGCCTCGTCGTCCTGCGAGGCCTCTCCGTCAACTGTGTCGTCGTCATGGGTATTGATTTTTCCGAAGTCTTGCGCACATCACCTTCAAGAACCGCACCTAGAAGGTCTTTCATTGGGGAAAGAATCACAGAATAGTCACGAAATGTCAATGCATATCTTGCAGATTTTTTACGTATATTTTGCAGGCATATGAATATACGTTATCCGCGAGAGATGTTAAGGAATTACTCTCCTCGGAATGGGAGCGCGGGAATCGGCGCGATATTTACCGGTCCCGGAATGCCGAGCTTCCCGTCGGCAGGGCTCCGGATCAGCAGCGTTAACTCTCGCTTGCCGACGAGCGGCGGCAGATCAATGCCGAGATCGCCGGGTGACGCGTCTGGCTTTTCAGCGACACACCTGCCATCCAGCCAGACTTCCGCCGTACCGGTGACACGTTTCAGGAGGATCCGCCCGCCGGACTTTTGCAATCCCCGCCACGGTGTGAAATTGCTGCGATAAAGCGCCCAATGGCCGGAAAAGGCTTTTTGAAGCGTGCCTGGCGTGATACACGACCAGGTGTTCATATCCGCCTCCGACATCGGCTGGAGTGCGTCAGGCTTGACGTCGACGGGCGGCGACATACGCCACTCCTTCATCGCAAAAAGCGGATCGGCAGGCGGCATGGAGGGCACGGCGGGGACCGGCTCGATGGTCAGTTTCAACTCGGCGGGGCGCAGCCCCGGCGCGGTGGCACGCACTGTGGCGATTCCGGAGGTCGGCCGCGACTGGATGATTACCTGTGCCAGACCGTGAAAGAGGCGGCGTTCCGGTCCCTGCTCCGGATCGTGGCAGTTGTGGTCACCGTTGCCGTGGCCGATATTGTGCGCCGGGCCAGCCACGGCGAAAGTAACCAGCTGGGCCGCTCGCGGCACCACTCGGCCTGCGGCGTCCACCGCGCGTACCGTGACGGGTTGCGCGTCGCGGCCATCACCCGCCAAGGCGGGGCGATCCGGGATCAACTCCAGCGCCACCGCCTCGCCCGCCGTCTCCACCGCGGCGCGCGCGACCTCCAGCCCGTCCCGGAATGCCACCGCATCCAGCCTGCCTGGCGCGTAGGGCACCTGCCACTCCACGTAGCCATAGGCCGGCCGGGGTTTTTCACCGAGCGACTCGCCGTTGAGCGAGAGCGACACGCTCCCGGCGTTGGTCATGGCGATGACGCGCACCAGTTTGCCTTCCCGGCCGGGCCAGTTCCAGTGCGGCGCAAGTTCCAGGATGGGGCGATCCCTCACCCAGTCCGCCTGATGCATGTGGAAGGCCGTCTTGGGAAAGCCGCACAAGTCCATGATACCGAAGACCGACGACACCGAGGGCCAGGCGAGGCGCTGCGGTTCGCCGCGGTAATCGAACCCTGTCCACACGAACCCGCCCGCCAGGAAGGGGCGCTCCGCGATGGCGCGCCAGGCCTCGCGATGGCTCTTGCCCCAGGGCGCGTGTTCATCGTCATAACCGGCGATGACATTGCGCCCCTGATCCGTCTCGAATTCCTCGCGGGTCATGAAGGCCGAGGTATCCTCCGAACTGGTAATCGGGATCCCGGGATGACGCCGATGGAAGTCATCATAGGTCGCGTCGCAGTAGTTGAAGCCCATTACATCCACGGCTTCAAAGGCCCCCTCTTCGTTCAGCATACCCCCGTTCATGGCGGCGATCACCGGTCGGGAGGCATCCAGGCGCCGCACCTCCGCCACCAGGCGGCGCACCATTTCGCGGCCCTGCGACGTGCCCTGCATGGGTTCCTCGTTGAATACCGACCACAGAATCACGCAGGGGTGGTTGCGGTCACGCCGCAGCATCCAGCGCAGTTGATTCAGATACTCCGGTGTGTGGTTGAAATTCCGGTTTTCATCGATCACCAGCATGCCCAGGCGGTCGCAGGCATCGAGGAACTCCGCGGCGGGTGGGTTGTGGGCACAGCGATACGCGTTGGAACCCATTTCCCTAAGGCGACGGACACGGAAATCCCAGAGGGCGTCCGGCACCGCCACGCCCACTCCCGCATGATCCTGGTGGTTGCAGGTGCCCTGCAGTTTCACCGGCTTGTCGTTGAGAAGGAAGCCCTGATCCGCGTCGAAACGCAACGTGCGAAAGCCGCAGTGTTGCATAACGCCATCCACCGCCTTACCGTCACGCGAGAGGATGACCTTCACCGTGTAAAGCGCCGGGTTTTCGAGTGACCAGAGGACGGGGGCGTCCATCTCCAGGTTCAGGTTGGCGGCGTGCTCTTCCAGCATAGGCACGGTACAGGCGACATGGCCCGCCGCCACGCCGCAGCCCGCGGGATCCAGCAACTCCACCTTCACCTGCACGGCGGCTGGAGCGCTCCCGATATTGTTGAGCATCACCTCCACGGGCACGCTCCATCGGCCCGCGGTATCGCGCACGGGATTGGCGAAGACGCCATCGCTGATGATGTGAACGGCATCGCGCTTGACCAGCCAGGTGTGGCGGTAAATGCCGCCGCCCTCGTACCACCAGCCCTCCATCGGCCCGGCATCCACGCGCACGGCTATGGTGTTCAGGTCGTCGCCATAGGTCGCTATTGGCGTGAGGTCGATGGAAAAGGAGGTGTAGCCACAGAAGTTGCGATGCGCCAACAACCCGTTGATCCACACGGTGGCATGCGTGGCGATACCATCGAACTGGACCTCCAGGTGCTTGCCGCAATCGGATTCCTCCAGGCGGAAATGGCGGCGGTACCAGGCGATGCCGCGCGGGCGGTAACCCTGCGAAATATTGGCGTCCTCGTCGAACGGCCCCTCCACCACCCAATCGTGCGGCAGGTCGAGACGCCGCCACTCGCTGTCATCGAACTCCGGGGCGGCGCTCCCCCAGGCCTTGCCGGCCTTGGCATTCAAATAGGTTGGGCCGTGACCCTCGATTTCAGGCACCGGGATGTCGCCCAAGTGGAAGCACCAGCCGACATCGAGTGAAAGGCGCTGGCGCACAGTGGAGCCCACGGATGCATGGATTTCGTTTTCGATGTTCATCGTCAGCACGTACTGTTTATCGAGGGCGCACATCGTGAGTGAACCCGAGCAAAAAGGGCTTCCACGAAAAGTCACCTTTGCTGAATACCATCGGCACGTTAACTAATGAACTTCATGCAGTCAATAGATCAGGCAGTGTGCGCACGGCACCCATGAGCCTGCCGAAGGATCGCCAAGCGCAGTGGCGGCCAACCTTGCGCCGACACGCCGCCCCTTCGCTCAGGCGAGCCATCCGGACCGGCTCCGTGCCCGGATACGCCAGACCAGTTCCTCGGGCGAAACCACCCGGACCACGAGGAGACCTGAGCACGAGCCACAGCCCAACCTCCGGACGCCTTCGTCATGCTCCCCGGAGCACGCGAACTCCGGTTAGCCGGGCGCCAGCTTTTTCGAATGATGTATCGAGTCCAACTTTCATTTCTGCCGCTTCCCCGGGGTGGACAACGCCGCCGATCCGGCGCGACCACTCACGATACTGCGGCGCACGGACTCCATATCGTGTTTCGACACCTGCCGGGCATACTTTTGTGCCGCGCCAAACCATGCCGGGCGAACACGATCCACACCGTCCAACGGCGTCCGGTTCCGGTTGTCATTAGGCGCCTCAACCCAGTCAAGAAAGAGATGCATCACGACCTCCCGGACCGGCTGCCCCTGCAATGCGCTCTTAGCCTTTACCCGGCGGTAGAGATCATCCGGTATATCAATGGTGGCTTTCATACCGGCAATATAACCGTATTCCTGTATTACCGTCAAAACGATAATACGG
This sequence comes from uncultured bacterium, assembly GCA_903958395.1. Classification (GTDB taxonomy): domain Bacteria; phylum Verrucomicrobiota; class Kiritimatiellia; order CAIKKV01; family CAITUY01; genus JAABPW01. The sequence goes on from CAJBSZ010000337.1 coordinate 32,273, forward strand.
GCATTCGCCCTACAGGATCTTGGCCCACCGGCACACCCTTCACGCCCGTGATCATGACCTTGTGCGTCCCAAAGCCCGGCATAACCGGAAACAAATTCTTACCTCGAAAACAGAATGGGTACATCTTTTGTACCCATTTGAAACTAATGGGCGTTGACTTTGCTCTTATATTTACGATTCAGGATCAAGAACGACAAAACCAGCAGACGCGGAATCCCTGGCCAAAATGAACCAGAATCCGAGAAAAGTCTTTTGTGCTGACACTTCGCCGTCCGGTTCGCACAATCGTCCATGGATAACCCGCAGAGGCCAGAAAGAGATTGAGGATGGACAAAGGAAAAGTCAAAGGCTTGGATTGACGCCATAGCTATGATCACATATGATAATGGCATGAATGAGCTATTAAGCATCTCGGATCAGCTCAAGCACCGGCGGCAGAAGGCAGGGTTATCACTTTCAGTACTTGCCAACCGGGTGGGAACATCGGCGGCGACCCTGTCAAGATATGAGCATGGATGGACGCGGTTCGAAACCAATACACTACGAAAGCTGGCCACGGCTCTGGGGTGCGAACTACACATCGAACTGGTTTCCCGCCCGACACACGTCCCGAACGGTGTGACCAGGGCGGCAGCCGTCAAACAATTGGCACGATTATTCTGGGATCACCACCTGGTTCCCCTGGATTTCGACCGTCACCCCGTCTGGGTAACGGAACGTGTTCTGGAGTACGGCACATTGCAGGATGTCAGAACCTTAAGAGCCGTTCTCGGGAAAGAGCGATTTCTAACAACGGTGGCCCGCGCCACCCGGGTTTCACCACGAACCGCCGCATTCTGGCAAGCTCTGTTAAAGCAGGAGGGGATCCCATGCACGAAAAAGTCCTACCCAAACACAGTCTGGCCCTCTTAACCCGGCTGGGCTCCGATCCATCCGAATTGCTCAAGGGATGGATACTCGCGGGCGGTACCGGACTTGCCTTCCGGTTGGGCCATCGCGTCTCGGAGGATCTGGATTTCTTCAGGACGGATGCGGGGGACGTGCGAGCCCTTCACGATGTGCTTGCCGCCCACGGGCCTTATGAGACGTTGCAGGAAGACATCCATACCCTGACGGTCTTAATCCATGGCACGAAGCTCTCATTCTTCAGGGTTCGCGACCCCTTTCTCCGCCCCCCCACCCCGCATCGTTTTTTCTCAGTCGCCGATATCCGCGATATCGCGCTCATGAAACTGGCGGCAATCTCGGGACGGGGAAGCCGAAAGGACTTCATCGACCTTTACCTGATCCTGCAAGATCGCCCGACGCTCAGGGAGTATTTCGAATGGCTTCCCAGAAAATATGGCGCAGACCGGATCAATCTCTACCATATCGCAAAAAGCCTGACCTATTTTAGTGATGCGGAAGCCGAACCTATGCCAAGGATGCTGGTTCCGTTTAAATGGAACTCCTGCAAAAGCTTCTTCATCCGCGAGGCCCACGCGGTGGTTCTGTCGTAAGGCACTCTTCAAGGGCAGGCAATACCGGCTCCAATGTGCTTCGCACCATTTCTTCCCCCTGGAGGGCGGGCGTCCTCGACCGCCGGGTTCACTGGGGACATCTGCCGCGGTGGTGCGCCCCTTAAAATTATCCGAAATCGTGATCGAAGCGCTTCAGAGGCGTCATCCTGCGGACTTCCCTCTGAAAGCCACTTGCAAAACTCCCACCCCCGGCGGGCATCGAGGCCGCTGCCCCATAGCTATCAAGCTAAGGGTCCAAGAGCGAAAAATCGACGTTCTGATGCCATATCATCGAGGAAGATTTTGAACAGAAGATCA
>CAJBSZ010000338.1 GCA_903958395.1 uncultured bacterium
AAAGCGTGCCAGCTCGTTCCGCCCTTATCATCGCTGTTCGCGAAGCGAACCAGGGGCCGGTGGTTTTGAGCACCTCGCGGCACATAACGCAGGGGGCGGTCGATCTGCTGGATGAGAAATGGAACGTGGCCAGCAAGACCCTGTCGGGTATGAGCAAGGTGGTGGGCAACGATCCCTATGAGATCCGCGTTGCAACGGGTGAAAAAGGATGGAAGGCGTCGGATGTTGAAATCCCGGAAGCGGACCGGAAGGCGGGCGTTACGGTCAGCATTGCCCAGGAAAAGGGCCTGATTCGGATGAAGATCGTTTCGCCGGAAACCAGGACATTGCGGTGGTCGCTGAAGTTACAGGAATGATTACTAACCCTAGTCGCTCATTTGAGGGACTAGTGTCCCCCGGTTGATGGTGGTAGGTTGCAGTCAGGGAAGTAAGGGAGAGCAAAATGACGTACACGATTGAAGTTGCTGTGGTGGCCTCGGTGTTGACTCTGCAGGCTCAGGAAGTGAATGCGGCCTTGGGAAGGGTGCGTTGGGCTCCCCTGAGCTCAGTTCGAAAGAAGGCTGGATTGTTTTATTTCTGCCTTTTCTCTGCATTCATGAATCTGGGGATAGCCCAAGCCAGCGCGGCTGCGCCATTATCTCCAATCCCGGGAGTCAAGATCATCGCCGAGCCGGTTGATCTTTCCAAATCCTCCCCCTCCAGCCTGGTTCTGCGCTACGGCAGGCCGGCGAATGACTGGATGACAGAGGCTCTCCCGGTGGGGAATGGACACCTTGGGGCAATGGTTTTCGGCGGAATCAATTGGGAACGGTTCCAATTCAACGAAAAAACGCTTTGGAACGGCGATGAACGCAAATCCGCGGCTTACCAGGCCTTCGGGGATCTCTTCCTCAAGTTCGACGGAGCCGCCGGGGAGCCTGGAGAGGTATCCGGCTACTCCCGCACGTTGAATCTCGACCGGGCGATTCAGACCACCACCTTTGTGCGGGGCGGGGTGCGGTTCACGCGGGAAGTCATCGCCAGTTACCCCGCCAACGTGATTGTTGTGCGGATAACGGCCGATAAACCCAAGGCATTCTCAGGCTCTCTGTGGCTCGCCGATATGCATGGAGGCGATGTGATCGCCGGAAAGGACCGGCTCACCTGCACCGGGGTTCTCAACAACGGCCTGGACTATGAGTCGCAGGTGCGTGTGATTACCGATGGGGGGAGCGTCACCCCTGTCCTGGAGAATGGCTACGACAACAAACCGGTTCCCCGCATAAAGCCCGGCGCCGCCGTGCTCGATGGCAAGGCCGATGCCTATCTCTCCACCGCAAACGCCCGACGCGATCCCTATCCCTATTTCGATTTCAATGACACCAACGAGGGCGGCAAGCCCATCGTGCTCGATGGCGCATGGTTCGACCGGGGATTGAGTTTGAATGCCCCCCTGGCAGACATGATCTTTGATCTGGGCGGCAAATATCGCTGGGTGAGTTTTACAACGAGTCTGGCCAAAGGCGCCAGCGTTCAGGTGTATGGGGATGGAAAGCTCATTGGCGAAACTTCTTCTCCTGGCGGGTATGTTTGTTTCCCGCTGAATTCAGCCAAGGAACTCAAAATCAGTTCCAAGAACCGATATATTCCTCTGGGGCATCTGCGAGTGAGTCCGTCGGAAACCGAGCCGGCCCGGGATCCCGGCATTGTCCGTCCCGTTTCAGCCGAGAAACCGCCGGGCCCAGCCCAGGCTGGCACTTCGGCTTCCTGGTTTGGCGTTGGGGCCGCCGATTCGCTTCCTCCGGCTTCGCTCCGGTTCAAGGATTGCAATGCCATCACGCTGGTGCTGGGAGCCAAAACCGCCTACCTGCCCGACCGCAGCAAAGGTTGGCGTGGACCCCACCCGCACGAGGCGCTGACCCGGACAGTGGATGCAGCGGCCGCACGGCCTTATGCAAAGCTGCTTGCCGAGCATGAGCAGGAGCAGAGCAGGCTTTTCGGGCCGCTCTCTTTGAACCTTGGGGCGGTCCCGCAGGAGGTTCTTGCTCTGACCACCGACAAACGGCTGGAGCGCTACGGGCGAGGGGAGGCCGATCCCGGGCTGGAGGTTCTCGCCTTCCAGTTTGGGCGCTATTTGCTGACCGCCTCTTCGCGGCCGGGCACGCTTCCTGCCAACCTCCAGGGGATCTGGAATCAGGTCAACAACCCGCCATGGACTTGCGATTACCATGCCGATGTCAACGTGGAGATGAATTACTGGCTGGCGGATGTGGCCAATCTCTCGGAGTGTTTTCAGCCGCTTTCCGATTGGATGCTGGCCTCGTTACCGGTTTGGACCGAGGCGACCGCGGCCGCATTCAAGGGCAGTCCCGGCTGGACCGTGCGCGGGCATAACGGCATTTATGGGGGATTCGGCTCCATGTGGTATTATGCCTGCAATGCTTGGCTCTGCCGCAACCTCTGGGATCACTACGCCTTTACCCAGGACAAGGAATTCCTCAAGCGGGTTTATCCGCTCCTGCGCGGGGCCGCCGAATACTGGGAAACCCAGTTGATCGAAGAGCCCGATGGCACGCTTCTGACGCGAGTCACTTCTTCCCCTGAACATGGACCGCAGGAGACGGGGGTTTCCTTTTCCCAGCAACTGGTTTGGGATCTTTACGGCAACACCGCCGAGGCGACCCGCATTCTGGGAATTGATCGGGAATTCGGCGAGCGGTTGGAGGCCCGGCGGGCCAAGCTGTTGGGCCCGAAGATCGGCCGGTGGGGACAACTTCAGGAGTGGAAAGGGGACATTGACGATCCGAAGTGTACCCATCGCCACACCTCCCATCTGGTTGCCGTGTATCCCGGTGTTCAGATCTCGCCGGAAAAGACTCCCGAGTTGGCCAAGGCGGCGGCAACCTCTCTCATCGCCCGGGGCGAGGAGAGCACTGGCTGGGCGCTGGCTTGGCGCATCAACATCTGGGCCCGTTTACGCGAACCCGAACGCGCCTACGGCTACATCCGCCGTCTGCTTCGCCCGGTTAGCACCGATAAAATCCAAGGCGATTTCGGTGGCGGAATGTATGGGAACCTCCTGGATTGCTGCCCGCCCTTTATGATCGATGGCAATTTCGGCTTCTCAGCCGGGATGGCCGAACTGCTGGTGCAAAGCCATGAGGGAAATGATGAATTCGGAATGATGAATGATGAATCGAAAAAAGGGAAGAAACTGGGAGATCCCACATTCATACCTCATAATTCATCCTTCATAATTTCTCTCCTTCCCGCCCTCCCCAAGGCGTGGCCAACCGGCTCGGTGAAAGGCCTTCTTGCCCGGGGCGGTTTCACGGTGGACATTGAATGGAGGGACGGCACGATCACGAGTTACCGGGTCTCGTCAAAAGAACCCCGGCAAGTATCGGTGAGGGTCAACGGCAAGTTGGAGACGATAATTTCAGAAAGGGAGCATTCATGAAAAGGATTCTGTTAGCGCTTGTGGTGTTGTGGTCGGGACGTTTGTTCGCAACGGAACTCGACCGCTACAATGTTATTTGGGATGTCCCGGGTAAATCCTCCGCCGATTCCATGCCGCTGGGGAATGGCGAACTTGGAATCAACTTGTGGGTGCAACAGGACGGCGACCTGCATTTTTACTTGGGCCGTAACGACTCGCACAGCGAGATCGGCCAGTTGTGCAAGGTCGGCTGGGTGAGTGTCTCGCTCTCGCCCAATCCATTCGTCAAGGGGGCGCCATTCCGGCAGGAGTTGAAGATCCGGGACGGCGTGTGCGAGATCACCGCAGGCGATGTCTTG
>CAJBSZ010000339.1 GCA_903958395.1 uncultured bacterium
CCCACCAGTCACCCCACCAGTCACCCCACCAGTCACCCCACCAGTCACCCCACCAGTCGAAGTGCTGGTTCGCCTCTTAAAAATGGCGGGAGAGTTGGGAAGCCTTGAGATTCGTAAACATCTCGGGCTAAAGGATCGGACGCATTTGCGGGAACGTTATCTCGACCCGTCCTTGGACGCCGGTTTTGTCGAACTCACGATTCCTGATAAACCCAATAGCCGTCTACAGCAATACCGACTGACTAAGAAAGGTTCGGCATATCTCACGGATCTGGATTCACGGAGGCAGGGATGAGCAAAATCCAATGGGAATATGACCTGGTCGAGCGCCCATTCTGTGAACAGCTCAAGAAAATGGGCTGGTCATGGCTCGAAGGTGATGTGGATGTGCCGGAATTGACGGAACGGTCAAGTTTTCGGGAGGTTTTGCTCAAGGGACGCCTGGCGGCGGCATTGAATCGCATTAATCTGCGCGATGGACAACCTTGGCTGGATGAGGCGCGTATTGCCAAGGCTATTCGTGATTTGGAACAGGCGGGTGGTCACCGCTTGATGGAGATTAATCAATCGGCTACTGAATTTCTCCTCAAAGGCACCGTAGTGGATGGGCTGCCTGACTGGGATCATGGCCGCCCGCAACCTGTGAGGTTCATAGATTTTGATGACCTCAATAGCGATTTCCTGGTCATCAATCAGTTTAAAGTCGCTTTGACCAGTGGCCGTGGCCACATCATTCCGGATGCCGTCCTTTTCGTAAACGGTATCCCGCTTGTCGTGGCCGAATTCAAGAGTCCCGGCATTCTCAATCCCCTCCACGAGGCCATCAATCAGCTCTTGCGGTATACGAATCAGCGGCGTGAGCTTTTTCCGACCGTCTATAGCGAGAACGAGGGTGTGGAACGATTGTTCCATACCAACCAGCTCCTGATCGCCAGCAATTTCTTCGAGGCGCGGGCGGCCACCATTGGCGCCCCGCCAGAGGCGTATCTGGAATGGGCGGATACCAGTCCCGTGCCTATGACAACAGTGGCCGAAGAATTGGGTCTTCTTTCACCGGCTTCTGAACTGAAGGACGCAGAAGGTCAGTTTCGCGAGATCGGGCCGGAGCAGACTGACCGGGTCGGGACTGCGCTGTTCTTCCGCAAGAAGGAACAGCGCCCGGAAGCATTGCGTGCGGGGCAGGGCGTCAACCTGCACAGTCAGCAGGTTCTGGTTGCCGGTATGTTGCGGCCAGCCCATTTTCTGGATCTGATCCACAACTTCACCGCCTTTCAGCAAGTGGACGGCAAGACCCGGAAAATCGTGGCCCGATATCAGCAATTCCGTGCCATTCATAAGGCGATCCATAGGCTTGAGACCGGACGAACCCTTGCCCAGGGGACCGAACGGGATGAACGTGGTGGTGTGATCTGGCACACGCAAGGGTCAGGGAAGAGCCTGAGCATGGTATTTCTTGTCCGCAAAATGCGCATGGCTGAGAGGCTCAAGAATTTCAAGATCGTGGTGGTCACAGACCGGACGGATCTGGAAGGGCAACTGCGGGAAACGGCCAGGCTGTCCGGTGAGGCTGTCCGACCCACCGACGCGGATCGGCGTGCCAAAATCTCGTCAACGGCGCTCACTCAGCGTGTCCTTTCCGAGAACACCCCCGACATCGTGTTCGCGATGTTGCAGAAATGCCAGGATGTTGATCGACTGACTAAAGCGGGCAAAAAACTTTCGATGACCATCACTCGCAAAGAAAAGAAACCCGGCAAAAATGAAAAGGTCGTGAATAGGGAGGTTACCTTTGAGGAGACGATCCGCTTCGAAGAGTTTCCTCTGCTGAATAAGGCGGAGAATATCCTGGTGCTTGTGGACGAAGCGCACCGGTCTCATACGCGGTCTTTGCACCGTAATCTCCGCAAAGCCCTGCCGAACGCCGCGATTATTGGGTTCACCGGCACCCCGATCCTCAGCAAGGAAAAGACCGAAACCAAGGAGATCTTCGGCGAGTTCATCGACAAGTACTTGCTGCAGGATGCCGAACTTGATGGTGCCACTGTGCCTATTCTTTATGAGGGGCGTACGGCTGACGGGCTGGTAAAAGATGCCACAAGTCTTGACCAGCTTTTTGAGGACATGTTCAAGGATTACTCCAAGGAGGAACTGTCCGTCATCAAGGCAAAATACGGGACAGAAGGGGACGTGCTTGAGGCCCCACTCCTGATTGAGAAGAAAGCCCGGGACATCATTCGCCATTACGTTGGCATTATTATGCCCGAGGGATATAAGGCGCAGGTGGTGGCCACCAGCAGGCGGGCCGCTGTGGTCTATCGCGAAAAACTCCTGGCGGCCCGGGATGCCCTGGTGGCGGAAATGTCCGCGCTGCCCTCTGAACTGTGGTCACTCACCGAGGGTGAAATCGATAAACTTGACGCGGACACCCGGTTTCTGGTTCGTGTTTGTCCGCATCTCCATCTGATTAAAGCCTTGGATATGGCCGTTGTGATTTCCGGCGATCACAATGATCCGGAAACCTGGGCGGACTGGTCCAGTAAGGAGAAGCAGGATCACTATACCCAGCGGTTTAAGCGGAAACTGGCGCCGGACAAGACCGAAAAGACCGATCCGTTGGCGATTCTGATCGTCAATAGCATGTTGCTGACCGGCTTTGATGCGCCCGTGGAGCAGGTGATGTATCTGGATCGCAAGGTCATTGCGCATGATCTTCTTCAGGCGATCGCCCGCGTTAATCGAACCTCAGGACAGAAAAAATGCGGCTATGTGGTGGACTATATCGGCCTGGCGCACCATCTTAAGGAAGCTTTGAAGGATTACGATGGCAAGGATACCGAAGGTGCGCTCATTGATATCAGCGTGGAATTGCCCAAGTTGCTTGATCGGCTCAACCGAGTGGTCGCCCTAGTCACCGAGCGAGGCGTCACCGATTTGTTCGGGCAGGTGGATGCCTGTGTTGCGCTATTGGAAGATTTGACGGTCAGGGCTGAGTTTATCAATAAGCTTCGCCTGTTCTATGAAACCCTTAACATTGTTGAGCATAGACCGGAAGTGCCCAGCGATGTTTTTCATGATGCCAAACTATTGGGATTTATCAATAAGGTGGCCGCGAATCTTTACCGGGATCCAGCCCTGAATCTGCTTGGGGTGGCGGAAAAGGTGAAGGCCTTGATTGATACACATATTTCAGCCCGGGGCGTCGATCCCAAGATTCCCCCCACCGCCATTACCGATGCCGATTTCGAGAAGGTGCTAAAAGCCCAGACCAGCAGCCGTGCCCGGGCGGCCCAAATGCAGCATGCGGCCAGATACCATATCATCGGCTTTAACAATCAGAACCCTGCCTTCGCCCGAAAGATGAGCGAGAAGTTGGAGGAGATTCTCAAGCGTTTCAAGGATGATTGGGATGCCCTGGAGCGGGAATTGAAGAAGTTTGTTGATGAGTTGCGGCGGGGAGATCGCGCTGATTTTCCCGGCTTCGATCCGAAAATACAGGTGCCTTTCCTCCGGCTTATGCTCGAATTTTGTGCCAATGGGAGCGAAATGCCAGCGGATAAGCGAAAACAGGCAATTGAGGCTACGCTCGATATGGTGGCTCGAATGCAGCAGGAGATCGCCAAAGTCGGTTTCTGGAAAAATGCAGACCGCCGGGAATTACTCACGAAACTACTCGTGCGGGATCTGAACGTTTCCGGGGTGTGCCCGGCAGGCAAGGAGCGGGAACTGGCACAGCGGCTTGTGGCGTTGGCCAGGGAAAATCACGAATATCTGACAAGAGCATGAGCGAAACCCTGGTCATTCATGATTTGGCATTTGAGGTGCGACGTAGTCAGCGTCGCGCGACGCTGGGCTTGACCGTTGATCGGTTCGGGGAGTTGGTGATACACGCCCCCGCTGTGGCGCAGATCGAAGAGTTGCGTAATTGGGTTGAAAAGAAGTTGCTTTGGGTCCACCAGAAATTACTACTCAAGGATAGTGTCGGCACCAAGTCCAAGCCGCTTGAAGTCGTAAGTGGTGAAACCATTTCCTATTTGGGGCGAAACTACCGCCTTAAACTGGTCGAGAAGCAGGCGCAACCCCTGATGTTTGACGGCGACTGGTTCATCCTCCGACGCCGCGATCAGGCAGCAGTTGCCCAGCATTTTCAGAAATGGTACGAGCAGGCGGGCGCGGAGTGGCTTGCCAAGAGGGTAATCGGTTGGCAGCGAAAAACGGGCAAGGCTCCAGCCTCTATTGCAGTAAGTGCATTGGGATTCCGGTGGGCCTCATGCGGCCGGGATCGTATCCTCCGGTTCAACTGGCAACTTTTCCAGTTACCCGTAAGGTTGATTGACTATGTCATTGTGCATGAACTTATGCACTTGAAAGAGCATAATCATACCCCTGAGTTCTGGCGCGTGCTCGAGGCTGTCATGCCCGACTGGCAGACGAGAAAAAGTGAACTTGCCGGTCTAGCCGCCAATGTGAATTGGCGATAAGTTGGTTGCGCAACCTGTTTAGCATTATGTATTTCGTCACTTCTTGAGGCTTTCCTGCCGTATCCATGATGTTATTAAAGTTCATTGACGCCAGTAACTCATATTGTCATACTTCGCCATGTAACGAAGTATTGGGCGAAGGAAGATTGTATGCAGGACCAATTGGATGTGTTGAAGGCGTTGGCGGATGAAACGCGGTTGCGGGCGCTCTGTGCGCTGAGGGGCGGGGAGTTGTGTGTTTGCCAGCTGATTGCCCTGCTGGAATTGGCGCCGTCGACCGTTTCGAAGCACCTGTCCATCATGCGGGCGGCGCGACTGGTGGAAAGTCGGAAGGACGGACGGTGGATGTACTACCGGTTGTCTCGGGAGTTCAGAACTCCCTCCACGAGGAAATTGCTGGCGTTGATGTTTGAGGATTTTGAGGGTACGGCTCGTATCGTCGAGGATCAGAAGCAGCTAAAAGCGATTTGCAAGGAGGGCATGGATTCTGTGTGCCGCAGAATATTCTAAACATGATTTTTTGATGAACTGGTAAATAAAGGAACATGACCATGAATAATGACTCGAAACTGACTGAAAATAGCGAATTGCCGAAACAGGAAACGTCTTGCTGCGGCTCTGGCTGTAACTGCCATGACAAGGGATCTTCTGGGAAAACGCGTTTGATCATCGGGGTGGTTGTTCTGGCTGTCGCTGGTGCGTTGGTAGCACGGGCTATGGTTAAGAATAACGCCACTGTGGCTGCGCCGGCATCCGCCAGTTTTACGGCCCTGCCTGCGGCAGCGCAGTCTCTCTCAAATGGTGTGGCTGCGGTGACGGACACAACTGTCGTTAAGGAAATTAGCGCCTTATCCGAACTGAATATAGTGGCAAAGGATATGGATGGGGTGTTTGTGTTCCTGCCAGGCAAGACCAACACCGCCGTGACGTCGGCGATGGCACAGATTCGGAGTGCGGCACAAACTATTGAACGCCAGATGAAAGGCAAGATTGGCGTTTTTATCCTGAAGACGGACACGCGTGATTATGAGCAGGTCGCGTCGCAAATCGCTGTGCCGGGCACCATCGCGATGGTCAAGGGACGTGGTATGGCTCCCGTCTCAGGTGAAATCACAGAGGCAAAATTAGTTCAAGCCTTTGTCTCCGCGTCGAGCGCAGGGGGCGGCTGTGGACCTTCGTCGGGCGGTTGTGGGCCGAGCGGCTGCAAATAGGAGTCTGCATGACGGACTTGTTGAAATGGGTAACGGACGCGCTTCAGGGTGCCAGCATGGGGCTTGCCGCCTTGCCGTTGGCTTTTTTGCTAGGCTTGGTAAGTGCCGTAGCGAGCGCGTGTTGTACCCTGCCAGCCATGGGAATGCTGGTTGCTTACTCGGGTACTCAACAGAACGTGAATCGGCGTGCGTCACTTGTATCGGCGATCTGGTTTTTGATCGGCACCATACTGGCACTGATCATTCTGGGGTTTGTGGCGGGGCTGGTCGGTCAGGCCGCGCAGGTGTTTCTGGGACGGTACTGGAAACTGTTTGCGGGCATTGTGGCAGTTCTTTTTGGGCTGGGCACATTGAAAATGCTGCCCTTTAAGATGCCGAGTCGTACTCGCAAGGAAGGCGACGCTTCACCGTCAGGCGGCAAAATAGGCGCGGCACTGGGGGGCTTGTTTCTGGGTGGTGGGGTAGCGGCGTCTTCGCTTCCCTGCAATCCCGGGATTTTCATCGTGATCGGTGCGAGTATCCTGATGGGAAAACTCCTTTGGGGCATGGTTCTTATGGCTGCCTTTGCGATAGGGTTTAGTCTTCCGCTGGCCGCCATCTTGTTCGGGGTGGCGCTTGGGAAAGCCTCGCTCAAGGCGAAAAAGGCCGAGGTTGCAATACGGATGATCGCTGGCGTTCTGCTGGTTTGTGCAGGTTTTTATTTGTTGGCCACGTTCTAAATGGAGGTAGGATATGAGAGACACAGTGAAAGACAATGGAAAGAAAAAGGGTATCTGGGCGTTACTGAAGGAGTCGATCGCCAAGAGCAATGACGGTTGCGGGCCGGGTTGTGGTTGCCATGCGGGTGACGAGAAGAAGGCTAAGGTTGACAAGGGTGGGGGAGACGGAAAGAAGAAGTAAATGTCTGATTCTCATACTATTCGGTCCGAAATGCGCCGGGAGATTTTGGTACTTGCCTTTGCTCCTGCACTGATCCTGGCTTTGATTTTGGTGAGTTGGGGGCTCGCCCATTGGCATATTGGCCCCGGCGCCTTGAGCGCGTGTGTGGCGCTGGCGGCCGTTTTGCTGGGTGGAACCCCGCGTTTTATGGCGGGTTTTAAGGATGTTACGCGCAGACGGATCACGGTCAACGTGTTCGTGACTTTGGCGCTTGCTGCGACGATTGCTATAGGAGAGTTCCGTCCGGCGGCCATCATCATTCTCATCATGTCGGTCGTCGGGGCGTTGGAGAGCTACGCGCTGGACAAGACACGGCGAAGTATTCGCGGACTACTGGATCTGTCGCCACAAACCGCGACGGTGCGGCGTAAGGGCGAGGAAGTCACTGTGCCGGTTGCGGAGCTTCAGGTTGGTGACCAGGTCGTGGTTCGTCCGGGCGAGCGGATTCCGGTGGACGGTACGGTGGTTGCCGGCGCGAGCAGCGTCAACCAGGCGCCCATCACCGGTGAATCCATGCCGGTAGAGAAGTTGCCTGGAAGCCCCGTGTTTAGCGGAACGCTCAACGAATCGGGCCGGCTGGAGATCAAGACGGAGAAGGTCGGTGAAGGCACCACGTTGGTTCGGATCGTTCACCTGGTGCAGGAAGCCCAGGGCTCACGCGCACCTATCCAAAACCTGGCCGACCGCTTCACAACGTGGTTTCTGCCCACGGTTGTTGTGTTGGCCGTGGTGGCCTTCTTCGTTACCGGTGACGTCAAGGCGGCGGTCTCGGTGCTGCTGGTGGCTTGTCCCTGCGCCTTTGCCATTGCCACCCCGACTGCGGTGACGGCAGGCATCTCAAACATGGCCAAGCGGGCAATTCTGATCAAGGGGGGGATGTTTCTGGAACTGGGCCACAAGCTGGACCACCTACTGGTCGATAAGACGGGCACATTCACCTTCGGCAGACCGAAAGTAATGGAGATCGTCTCTTTCAACGGGCGAACGACGGATGACATCCTTCAGCTTGCGTGTATCGCTGAGAAGTACTCCGAACACCCCTTGGGCCGAGCTATTCTGGCGGCAGGAAAGGAAAAAGAGCTTTCTGTCCCGGATCCGGCGCACTTTACAAGTGCCGCCGGCATGGGCGTGGAGGCGGCATGGGGCGGCGTCAAGATCCGCGTGGGCAAGCCATCGTTTCTCCGGGACGCCGGATTTAGCCTCACGCCTCAAATCGAGCAGGCCATTGCGCAACAATCGGAGCAGGGGCACACTGCGGTGCTGGTCGCCCGAAATGACGAGTTGGTGGGTCTGCTGGCGATTGCCGACGAAATTCGCCCGGAAATACCCGCCGCCATCCACGCCCTCAAGGGACTGGGAGTCAAACGGATTACGATGTTGACGGGCGATAATCCGAAGGTGGCCGCGGCGGTGGCCCGTGCCATTGGGGTCGATGACTTTATGGCCGAACTGCTGCCTGAGCAGAAGCAGGCGTTTGTCAGGAAGTGTCAGGCAGAAGGGCAGGTAGTTGGTATGATCGGGGACGGCGTCAACGATGCGCCCGCCCTGGCCCTGGCGGATGTGGGCATTGCCATGGGTGCCGCCGGAACAGATGTGGCCATTGAAACAGCCGATGTCACACTGATGAATGACGATATTTCGGGCGTTGCGGACTTTATGTGGATGTCGGCCAAAGTGCTTCGTCGCATCAAACTGAACATTTTCTTTTCGATGATCTACAACGTCATCGGCCTCACCCTGAGCGTTTTCGGACTGATGACACCCATTATCGCCGTGATTTTTCAGGAAGCGGGTTGTGTGACGGTGGTGATCAGTTCGACATTATTGCTCTGGTCAAAAGGGAGGCAAGGGGAGTGATTAGTGGTAAATGATGAGTGATGAATTATGAAAATTTTGTTTCTTTGTACCGGTAATTCCTGCAGGAGCCAGATGGCAGAAGGGTGGGCACGGCATCTCAAAGGGGATGTGATTGAGGCGTATTCCGCTGGCATTGAGACCCACGGGCTAAACCCCAATGCCGTCAAGGTCATGGCAGAGGCTGGTGTGGATATCTCCGGGCACCGCTCGAAGCATGTGGAGGAACTGAAGGATGTTGAGTTCGACTACGTGGTCACAGTTTGTGACAACGCACACGAGTCCTGCCCGTTGTTTTCAGGAAGGACAAAAATAGTGCATGTGGGATTTCAAGATCCGCCCCGGATGGCCAAGGACGTCAAGACGGACGAAGAAAAGCTGAATTGTTACCGGCGCGTCCGGGATGAGATCAGGAAGTTTGTGGAACGGTTGCCGAAAGTGTTGGAGTCTTTGTAGGGGAATCAAATATGTCTGTAAAAATCACCAAACAACTATCATTTCTAGATCGTTATTTGACTTTATGGATCTTTTTGGCGATGGGGGTTGGCGTTGCGTTGGGCTATGTCGTGCCTGCCTTTGGAGACTGGATTGGCTCCTTGCGACCGGAAGGAACTCAAACCAGCATTCCGATTGCGGTCGGGTTGATCCTGATGATGTATCCTCCACTGGCAAAGGTGAAGTATGAAGAACTCGGGGACATTTTCCGGGACTACAAGATTCTCGGATTGAGCCTTGTTCAGAATTGGATTGTTGGCCCCATCCTCATGGCTGCGTTGGCTATTATTTTTCTTCGTGGGCAGCCGGAATTCATGATCGGGTTAATTATGATCGGTCTGGCACGCTGCATTGCCATGGTGATTGTGTGGAATGATCTGGCGAAGGGCGATACGGAGTATTGCGCCGGGCTGGTCGCGTTTAATTCGATCTTCCAAGTTCTGTTTTACAGTCTTTTCGCCTGGCTGTTTGTAACGAAACTCCCTCCTTTGCTCGGGCTTTCAGGCGTGGCGGTGAATGTGACCATGAAGCAGATTGCGGAAAGCGTGTTCATCTATCTGGGGATTCCGTTCATTGCCGGCATGTTGACCCGCCTCATTCTTGTGAAGGCAAAAGGGAAGGAATGGTATCACTCGAAGTTCATCCCCCGAATCTCGCCCATGACCCTGATCGCCTTGTTGTTCACGATTGTGGTCATGTTTTCCATGCAAGGACAGAAGATCATCGCCAAACCCGGTGACGTGGTTCTGATTGCCGTGCCGCTTTTGATTTACTTTGTAACCATGTTTCTGGTGAGTTTTGGGATGAGTGCCAAAGCAGGTGCCAATTACGCTAAGTCGGCAACTCTCTCCTTTACGGCGGCCAGCAACAACTTCGAATTGGCCATTGCTGTCGCTGTTGGCGTGTTCGGCATCAATCACGGCGCTGCCTTTGCTGCCGTTATCGGACCGCTGGTGGAAGTGCCTGTATTGATCGGCCTTGTGAATGTGTCGCTCTATTTCCGTCGCAGGTACTATGGATAGACGAGGATTGCTAAGGAGCAGACGGCAGTCTATTTGCATGAGACAAACCAACTATTCACGCGGCTCGGCAGGGA
>CAJBSZ010000340.1 GCA_903958395.1 uncultured bacterium
GGATGTTGCGGATACGGCTGGTATAATGTTTCCAGGAGGTGAGCAACGCCTTCATGCCAGGCGTCGGCGGGAATGCCATGAGCGCGTGCAGGTGGTCAGGTTTATTTCCCCAACTCCCGCAGGATGGAATCCACGCAGGCTTTTCCAAGGATCGGATAGGCTTCGTCCTTCCAGTGGAATTGGTCGCCGCGGGCGAGTTCGAGCTTGTCCGCCAAAAGCGAGTAGAAATCGTTTATGGGCACCTTCAGCTCCGCCATCACCTTTGCCGCCAGCCGGTTCTGTTCGATGATGTTCGGATTGATCGCCGGATTGAGCGCGATGGGCGCGGGCTTCTTGGTCGTCACCGGCGTGCTGTTCGCCCAGATGATCTTGGCCTTCGGGCACTTCGTGCGAATAACTTCGATCATGGACTTCGTCAGCGGCTCGAACGTCCCCGGCTTGATGCGCCCTGGAGACCACCCATGAAGCCCGGTATTGATGTGGACTACGTCATAGGGCCCCTGCTCCAGCACCTCGCCGAGAAGCTTGTTCATTGTTTCCGACTGCCAGTACGGATTCATCCAAGCATCCACATACGCCTTGCCTTCGAGTTCCGTCCTCACCAGGCTAAAATACCCGCCAAGAATCGAATCGCCAACCAGCAGCACTCGGGGCCGCGCAGGGACGTCCCGTTTCGCCAGATCCAGTCTCCAGCCACTGCCATTGGAGTGCAGCCGCTTGTCTTTCTCAACGCCCTTGGCCGTGAAGTCCGCCGCCAGCGTGACTCCCGCCGCCATGATCAATAGCCATCCCGTTACCAGAGTGTGTTTCATAGTGTCGTGCCCGATTGCATTTCCCTATTCCCCTTATATCCCGTGAACGGGAAAGGCGCCAGTCACTCAAATGAGCTACTAAGGAATGGCACTTGGGTGTCACGCTCACAGGCTGCGGAACTTGGCGACAGCCTGGGCGCGGCTGTGGACGTGGAGCTTCTTGTAGATCCGGCCGACGTGGGTCTGCACCGTCCAGTAACTGATGTTAAGCTTCTCGGCGATTTCCTTCTTCAGGAACCCCTTGGCCAGTAATTCCAGGATTTCGACTTCGCGGGCCCAGAGGTTGGCCTCGGGATCGGCCGCCGGAGCCGACTTCTTGAAGGCCTGTACCACACGCCGCGCGATGCTCATGCTCATCGGCGCCCCGCCCTCCCGTACTTCCTGGATGGCCTCGATCAACTGTGCCGATTTCACCGGCTTCAACAAATACCCGCTGGCCCCCGCCGCCAACGAGTCAAACACCGAATCGGAATCGTCATACACCGTGAGCATGATCACCTGGGTTTCGGGCAACTCCCCCGCCAACCGCCGGACACATTCCACGCCGTTGATGCCGGGCAGTTTGATATCCATCAGCACCACCGCCGGGCGCAGCGAAGGCAGCGCGGCCAGCGCCTGCTCGGCATCGGGAAACGCGCCCACGCACCGGAACGTGGGCTCGCGCCGCAACATGGCCTCCAGATTGTCGCGCAACGCGGCGCTATCCTCAACAATCGCGATGGTGACCTGTGGTTTGCTCATGCCGGCGCTCCCTGGACCGTCACAGCGAGTTCGACCACGGTGCCTTTGCCCGGTTCGCTCTTTCGTTTGAATGTTCCGCCAATCGTCTCCATACGTTTACACATATTGCCGGAACCATGCGCCATTGACAAGGCCGGGGTATCGCCAAACCCACAGCCATTATCAGTCACCGTCACCGTGAGCCGGCCGTCCCGCAGCGCGATGCGAAGGGTGACTTCCGTGGGTTTGCCATGCCGGACGGCGTTGTGCAAGGCCTCTTTTGCGGCAAGAAACAAGTTGTGGCGCTGAACCGAAGTCAGCGGCAGATCCGGCAACTCTCCCGCCACGTCAAAGCGCGATGCCACTCCGGCCAGTTCAAGATAAGCCTGGGCAAACTTGCAGAAGAAACTCACAAACCGCTCAACCGTGTCGTTGGCCGGATTGACCGCCCAGACGATTTCCTCCAGGCGGCGGACGGTCTGGTGGGCCTGACCCGTGATGTCATGAAGGCGGGACCGGACAGCCCGGTTTTCGCCCGCCTCGTCCTGGGCGAGGTCGGACATCATGGCGATGCTTGACAACTCGGCGCCAAGATCGTCATGCAGGTCCTGCGCGATGCGGGAGCGTTCGCGTTCGAGGGCATGCTCGCGTTCAACTCGCACCCCCACCATGTACCGCCACGCGGCGAACATCAGGCTGGCAATCACGGTCACGATAAGCGACCAGAACCACAACTGCTTCGTCACCGGCAGAATGATCGCCATGTCAATCCGCTGCGGCACGCCGCGCTTCCGGTCATGCAGGCTGATCCGCCAGACGTTCTCTCCCGCGCTGAAAATGCCATCCACCTGACACCCGCTGGCAGTCCTGAGCACGGGTTGATAGCGGCTGTAGATGAACAGGGAACCATCACGCGCCCCCGCCTCGGTCAATTCAAACGTCATGGCCGTACGCCCTGCCCGCACCCTCTTGAGCTCGGCGGCCCCGCAATAGATGTGCAGGTTTGAGCCGATAAATACCGGTCGCGACGAAACGGGGTCCACCTCCGTAAACACCAGGTGCTGGGAGGCGGACGCCGCCAGTCTCGGTGTAGTCCATGATCCTTCGGCCACACCAAGATACCGGTCATCCCAGAACGACCAGACCGCATAGCGTTTGGCGGGATTCAACCCGGCCTGCTTGAAATCCAGTGTGATCGCCTGTTCCCGCGTGTCTGGATTCCACAGGAGCGCAACAGTCCAATCACCCCAATCGCGATGGACATGGCCGACAAGCCTCGGCCACTCCTCGCTCGTGCATAAGTCCATCACCTCGGTCTGCTCCCTGGCGGGCGGGGTCATCACCTCAACATTTCGCCAGTACGGCCTGAAACTCTCCCAATACCAGGGATCCGAGGTGATGGCCATCCCGCAGGACAGCCCGACCATGCTCATCCACGTCCGCACCAGCGGCCAGCCCCCGGCGATCTGGCTGATATTGGCGATATCGGTGCCCATGTAATAGCCGTCGATATCAATGGCAAACCACCGGCCATGGAGATGATAGGATCGGAGCACATCGTTGATCCGCGACCGGATCTGGTCCCGGGTGACATTCGCGCCGACCCGGCCCCCATCCATCGCGCCCACGCAGGCGCGGTCCGGCTCGCCATTACTCGAATGCAGATAGACGGCTTCCCCCGCCGCCCGCCTCATCGCCGCGTAGTTCGAGCGGGTCGCCTCGAACCGGGTTAGCTTTCCGCCGCCCACCCTGCCTGGAAACTTGTAGAGAACCTTCAGGTAGGTGAAGCCCTTGGCCACCGTATCCCGGATCAACCGCTCACGCTCCTCTGACAGCCACTTCCGGCTTTCTCCGCTCCACAAATCCAGGTACAAACCGGGGCGCGCCCCGGTGGCGGCAATACGCTTCGCATAGAAGGCAAGTCCTTCCGGAAACTTGTCGTTCGTTTCACCCGACCCGGCAGGACTCCGGTAACAGTCGTCAATCTGGATAACCGCCGGCTGCAACCGGTCCGGATTCTTCAACGCCGAGTCCGCGATCGCCAATAGATCGGCGCCGGTGACGTCACGAGCGAGGTAATACCAGCTATTCCAGCCCGACAAGGCCCCTTTGTCCGTGCGCGCCCCGTGTGACTTCCCCACCCACTCCGCCCATTGGGAAAGCGCCAGCCGCGGTGGTTCAAACAAGAGCACCACCTGCTGTCCCCACCGCGTTTCACCGGGATCCACCGGCACATCACTCATCTCCGCGGACATCCTGAGTGACATTGACCCATCAGGCGAGGGATCGAAGGAGGCATTCACATAGGCAATCGGGGTTCCCACCGGGCCGAACAGAAATCCCGAGCCGTCCCGCCGGTAACACCCCCCGTATTCGTGGACGCCCAGGGGCTTGTCCATCAGCGCAACAACCGGCGGCACAACGGCGGTAGCACTCGTATCCAGCCGCGTAACCAGCCAATCCTTGGCATCACCGTCCACCCGGAATTTCGCCTCCACCGGCGAGACCGACACCAGCGAGACCGACCCGGTACCCGTATTGCGGATTCCGGCCTGGACCATCATCCCCGCACTACCCGGCACGGGGTCGAGTCGGAACAGGAGTTCCACTCCGACATCGGGAAAGCCAATCGTCGTCACCTGGCCGGTGCGCACGATTCCGTCCGACGACGACAGCA
>CAJBSZ010000341.1 GCA_903958395.1 uncultured bacterium
ATTTTAATGTTTTTTAATGACCTTCATGAAAATGAAGAAGGGAGGCTGAATGGACGAAAGAAAGTCGCCTCCTCCCTTACCCCCTCGTCAGTGACCCCTTACGCAGTTTCGTCGCTTTTGAATGTTGAAAAATAGTGGGTCGAAACCAAAACGTGAGTCATGATGGAAATTGACAGACTGTTGGAAGATATACTCGTTGACGCCTACGGTGAAGATGAACAATTGTGGGCATTCCTGCAGGCGTTCGAGGATGAAGTGCCGCTACCCACGGAGGGGTCGATAATTGGCGAGACGGTGTTGGTCAACAAGATCGACTATGACGGCAATACGCAGTGCGGACTCAGGGCAACATGTCAAACCATTGGACTTGATCGTTCTGGGCGTCAAAAAGCAGGATTCTGCCCGTTGCCGGTTGCTGGGCAAGGACAAGGAACTGGCGTTGCGATCAGCCGATGTGTGGGATGTCGTGCCCGGTGAGATTGTCACGGTTCTACCCAGGAAGCATTGGAGCTATGCGGGCCATCCGTACCTCTCCCATCACGGAGGCGGTTGAACTTAAGGAGGCGGGCGAATTTGCGGAGGCACACCAGGTGCTGAACATATTGCTCATTGCCGACCTGCGCTGCCTCGACGCCCATGCACACCTGGGAAACTTGGAATTCGACCGTCAACCGGCGACGGCACTTCGTCACTATGACATCGGCAGGCAAATCGGCGAAATCTCGCTCGGTCCCGACTTTTCCGGTGTTCTTCCCTGGGGGCTAGTGGATAATCGGCCTTACCTTCGGTGTCTGCATGGCTATGGACTTTGTCTCTGGCGCCTGAAGCGTCTTGCCGAAGCCGCCATCGTTTTTACCCGAATGCTCTGGCTGAATCCCACTGACAATCAGGGGATTCGGTTTCTTCTGCCTGAGGTTCGTAACGGTACGACATGGAAAGACCGGCCCGACTTGTGAGGAAACCATGAGTGGAATTCGAAAAATTGATCCACTTGCCCGCGACATCGAGTTGGCGCTTTGCCCCGGCGGTTACATTCGATACCCGGTCAAGGATCGCGCATAGTGTTGCGTAAACCCTAGCACTTGGCAGGCACGTCCCATTGCGCCAAAAAACATCGCAGGAGGTAATCCTTCCACAGCCATATCAACGTCAGATCCTTCGCGCATGGTGCCGGTTGCCGCTGAGCCCAAAAGGGGGACTTCTTTGGCGCCAAAATGCTTGAGAACAGCAGCAGCCTGATTCACCAATTGATCCAACTCATTACTCATATTCATGGGGAAATGTTGCCCTGATTGAAGCATCGGCGCAATGTTTTCCGGCAGAACAGCAAAAAGAGGCCTCGTTCCGCGGCACCTCATATTCAGATTGACGGGAACGGGTAAAATAGCGTATTTTCTTTGGACTCATACAGATAAGTTTATGAAAACTCGCAAAGATAAATTCGGGAATATCAATCAACGTGAAATTGCCAATGAACTCGGCGTTTCACAATCGCTGGTTTCCAAGATTCTTGCCGGGAGGAATGAAGCCTCCCCGGAAATGACGGGAAAGATCCTAAGGCTGGTGCAGGAAAAGGGGTATCGGCCCAACATGCTGGTTCGCGGCGTGTTGTCGGGGAAGACTAAGACCATCGGGGTCGTTATCCCGGCTGACGGTTTCTTTTCCGAAATTGTACATGGGATCCATGATTGCCTGACCCGCGCGGGGTACGCCATGTTTCTTGTATGGAATGACGACCATATGGTCGCCCCGGACAGCAAGAAAGAGCTTGAGTACATCCATAGTCTCGTGGATCGCCGGGTAGACGGTATCATCCTTCGCCCAACGCATGATGAAGTCTCTCAAATGTATTTCAACGAGGTGCACTTACGAGGCATCCCGATGGTCATCGTGGTTCGTGAGATTGCCCCTGCGCACTATGATTTCGTCGGGACGGATGACCGGGCCGGTGGTGAATTGGCGGCAAAGCACCTGTTGGAGCTGGGACACCGGTGTCTTGGGCAGATTGCGGGGCCGTCTATCGTGAGCACGTCGCGCGGGCGGCGACTGGGATTTGAATCGGCGGTGGCGGACTTTGGCCCCACCGCTTCATGCTTAACGATCGAGGCACCGGGGTTCAGTAATGCAAAAACCCAAATACTGGAATTGCTCCAGTCAACACCAAGACCGACTGCTGTTTTTGCCGCCAATGATGACGCGGCTGCTGAAATCTATGTCATTGCCGCCTCGCTGGGGCTGAGAATCCCTGACGATTTATCCGTGATCGGCTTCGGGGATCTGGTATTTGCCCCGCACCTGACGCCGCCGTTGACAACGCTGCGGCAGAATCCCTATTCGATCGGCGAGAATGCCGCAGCCCTGATGCTAACTAAGTGCGCGAGCAAGCATAAAAAAAAGCCGGCGCCTGAAGTGATGAATATCAAGTTCCTGCCGACTCTCGTTGTCAGGGGGTCGACTTGTGCCGTTAAACAAAGGAGCCAATCAGTATGATAAACAACCCTGTCATGAGAGGTTTGTTTGTTATGGGATTGGGTATTTCCCTGTTCTCAGGCGCAGCCGCCAAGGCGGACAGCCCTGAAGGAGCACATTCCCGAAAACCCAATATCCTTTTCATTTACGCCGACGACTGGGGCTGGGGTGACTTGAGCTGTCACGGCAACAAATGGCTTTCGACCCCAAGCCTTGATCGTCTGGCTTCTCAAGGGACGGAGTTTTACCAGTTTAATGTGAACAACCCGGTCTGTTCGCCAAGCCGAACCGCAGCCATCACGGGACGCTACCCGGCCCGGTACAGCGTGCACCAGCATTTCAGTGCCGTCGAAGCTCATGTCGCGATGGGAATGCCCGATTGGCTCGATCCCCAGGCGCCCATGCTGCCGCGAATCTTGAAACAGGCTGGGTATGTAACCGGTCATTTTGGCAAGTGGCACCTGTCAAATACACGCGTCACGGATGCCCCGCTTCCGGCGGAATACGGGATTGACGAGTATGCCGGCTTCAATGGACCCGGTGCCCAAATCAAGGTTAATGATACCTGTGCTAAAGCGATTGATTTCATCAAGCGCCACAAAGATGAGTCTTTTTTCATCAATCTCTGGGTTCATGAACCCCATACTCCGCACTATCCGTCTGAAGAATCGCTGAAACGGTTTTCGAGCTTGGACAAGCAGCGCCAGGTATATGCCGCGGTTATTGCGGATGGCGACCGGCGTATCGGCGAGGTCCTGGAGACGCTCAAGCAGCTGAATCTCGAAAACGACACGCTGGTGGTTTTTGCCTCGGACAATGGTCCCGAAATTACCGGAAAACCGATTCCCGGGAAAGAACAGGTCAATCTTGCCAGGGGTGGGCTGGGCGAGTACTACTCTGTCGGGACGACCGAGGGGCTTCGCGGGCGCAAGCGGTCGCTGTATGAGGGCGGTGTCCGCGTGCCGTTCATGGTTCGCTGGCCAGGAAAAGTGCCTGTGGGCAAGATCAACGAAACCATTGAGATTACCGCGGTTGATTTGCTGCCGACTTTTTGTGCGGTGGCGGGGGTCAAACTGCCTGAGGGGTATATGCCGGATGGGGAGAACATGCTCCGTGCCTTCCTGGGCGAACCGGCTGTCCGGACCAAGCCCATCTTCTGGGAGTGGCAAGGCACCCATGCAGGGGATAACTGGCCTTGTCTGGGTGTGCGCCAAGCTCAATGGAAACTGCTGATGAGCGATGACAAATCCCGCGTGGAGTTGTACGACATCCCCGCCGACAGGCTGGAGTCAAAAAACCTGGCGACCCAGCGTCCCGAGGTGGTCAAGGAACTTGTGGCGATGGTAGAAACATGGAAGGCCGAACTTCCACCAACTGCGCCAACCAACTGTTTTTCCAGAATACGCGCTGCGAAATAAAAACATTAAAAGCGAGACAAGGGGTTTCATCATGTCACTGAAGCATACAACGAATGTCGTGTTGGCTGTTATCCTGGCGGGGCTTGGCTACCGGGCTTTTGCCGCCAATTTGCCGGGGGAGGCGGGAGGCATTACCGTCGTCGGCTGTCCGGGGGTCGAAACGAAGAACAAGTACTACGTTGGCAATCGGGAGCCTCTGCTTCCTGGTCCTCTTCTCAAGCTCCCAATCGGCGCAATCAAGCCGCAAGGCTGGCTGCGGAAACAGCTTGAACTGGAAGCCGACGGCTTCTTCGGCCATCTTCCAGAGTTGAGTCGATTCCTAATTAAAGAGACCAGTCCCTGGCTGAGCCCGGCCGGGGAAGGTGAAAAATTCTGGGAAGAAGTTCCGTATTGGTTGAAGGGGTATGGTGATCTGGCCTATGTCCTGGGTGATCAGAAAATGATCGATGAGGCCAGGGTGTGGATCAATGGGGTCATCTCAAGCCAACGGGAGGACGGCTGGTTCGGCCCCAGGGCCAATATTGCCTCGCCGCGGGTGCACAGCAAGGGTAAGCCCGATTTATGGCCGAACATGCCCATGTTGAATGCGCTTCAGGCCTATTACGAATATTCCGGCGATGAACGGGTGATCCGCCTGATGACGAAATATTTTGAATGGCAGTTCAAGGTCCCGGACGACGACTTTCTTCCGCCCCTCTGGCAGAAACAGCGGGGTGGCGACAACCTGGCCAGTGTGTACTGGTTATATAACCGCACCGGAGACAAGAAGTTGCTGGATCTGGCGACCAAGATTTTCAACAAGATCGCCAACTGGACGGACGGTGTGCCGGATTGGCATAACGTCAATATCACCCAGGCCCTGCGCGGAATGCCGACCTATTACCTGCAATCCAAGGACCAGAAGCACCTGACGGCCCCGGAGCGGAACTACCAGACGGTATGGGGGATGTACGGCCAGGTTCCGGGCGGGATGTTCGGGGGCGATGAGAATTGCCGGTCGAATTTCACCAGTGCCCGCCAGGCGGTCGAAACCTGCGGAATCGTGGAAATGATGCATTCCTGTCAAGAGATCCTGAAGATCGACGGGGATCTCAAGTGGGCGGACCGGTGCGAGGATGTGACCTTTAACTCGCTTCCAGCCACAACGACGCCCGATCTCCGGGCGTTACGCTATCTGACCGCGCCAAACCTGGTCATTTCGAACAGCAAGAATAAGAGTCCGAAACTCCAGGATCCGGGCGCCAAGTACCAGATGAATCCGCATGGACACCGTTGCTGCCAGCTCAATATCGGGCAGGGTTGGCCTTATTATGCAGAACATCTCTGGATGGCGACCCCGGATAACGGCCTGGCTCTCATCTTTTACTCGGATTCGAAGGTCACTGCGAAAGTGGGAGACGGCACCGAGGTCGGTATTACAGAGACCACGCGCTATCCCTTTGAGGAGAACGTTATGGTGTCGGTGGCAGTGTCAAAGCCTGTGAGTTTCCCCCTATATCTCAGGACGCCTGTCTGGTGCGATAAGGCGGAGCTCACCATTAACGGCGAGCGGGTCAAGGTTCAGGCGAAGCCGCAGTCATTTCTCCGGATTGACCGTGAATGGAAGAACGGTGATGTCGTGAAACTGACGCTGCCGATGCAAGTGAGGGTCAGAACATGGACCCGGAACGCCAATAGTGTTTCGGTTGACCGCGGGCCGCTGACTTATTCAATGAAGATTGCCGAGACGTATGTGCCGATTGATGGCGCTGTCGCGATATCCAAGGAATACCTTCCCGACGCATGGCGCCGGGAGTTGTCCAAAGAGCAACTTGCCGCATGGCCAGCCTTTGAAATCTATCCTTCAACCCCTTGGAACTACGGGCTGGTGCTCGAAAAGCAGAAGTTGGACGACTCTTTCAAGGTGGCAAAGAAGGAGTGGCCTAAGGATAATAATGTCTGGGGCGTTGAACAGGTTCCGGTTGAGATCAAGGCCAAGGGACGCAAGATTCCCGGTTGGCAGGCGGACGAAACGGATCTGGTGGGGCTGATTGCGGAAAGCCCGATCAAATCAGAGGAACCGGTTGAAGACATCACCCTGATCCCCATGGGCGCTGGAAGGCTTAGACTGGCGGCGTTTCCGGTTATCGATAACGGCCCTAACGGTCATGTCTGGCAGAATCCCGCCGAACCCTACGTGAAGATTTCGGAGCGCCAGGCGGCGGCGATGAAGAAGGCGGGCCAGAAACTCAAGGGGACTCCCGGTTGCGCGGCCTGTCAATCGGCCGGCGAAATGTGCGCGGAATGCAGGGCCGCGTCTGAATCAAACAAGGCCCCTGCAAAAAAGAAAAAGAAAGCAGCCGTTCAGAAGTGATCTGTCCCTGGATGGATAAGAGGACCGGGATGGACTATCCATGAAAGCCATGCAGTGCCTGCTGAATTGTCTGGTTGTTTGGGTGTGTGCCTCATGCTCGGGTATCAGAAGCGTGAAGACCGATTTGAATATAATGGATTTCGTCGCGATGGCGGATGGCAAGTCGCTTTGCACAAAAGCCATCCAGTCCGCGATTGATGAATGCAGCCAGCGTGGCGGCCGTCTTGTATTCCCCGCCGGTGTCTATCTGACGGGAACGTTCTATATCAAAGCCGGGGTGGAGCTCCACCTCAAGAAGGGCGCTGTTATTCTTGGCAGTACCAACATCAATGACTACGCAACCGATACGGGCGGGATCCGTTATGACAACACGCCCTGGATGGACCGTTGCCTGATCTATGCCGAAAAGGCGGACAACATTTCCATTACCGGGGCTGGGACGCTGGATGGTAACGGGACACAGGAGCATTTCCCGCCGGGTCGTGCGGAATCTGCCCGTCCGATGCTGCTCAGGATCGTCAATTGCCGCAATGTGGTTTTTCGTGATTTCAGGTTGCGCAATCCTGCCTCGTGGGGCTGCTCGATCATCGGCTGTGAAAACGTCGATATTAGGAATCTCAACATCCATAACAGGTCCAATTGGAATGGTGATGGATTGGACTTTGACAGCTGCCGGAACGTTACCGTTGACAACTGTGAGATCAGTGCCAGTGATGACGCCATCTGTCTCCAGGCTTCCGAGGCGGACAGGCCTTGTGAGGATATCAGGATTACCAACTGCAGACTCAGTAGCCGGTGGTCGGCGATCAGGATAGGGCTCTTGACCCGGAGTGATATCAGGAACGTCAAGGTGAGCGATTGCCATTTGCATGATATCGACGACTGCGGTTTCAAGCTCCAGATGGCTGAGGGGGCCGTCATGGAAAACATGCGCTTTGAAAATATCACCATGGAGCATGTTACCCGTCCGGTGTTCATGACATTGAACAGTCACCGGTTCTGCCGGTCGCTCAGGGATGTGCCGCTTCCTCCGCCGGGCAAGGTGCGGAACATCCAATTCATCAACATCAAGGCCACGGCCGGTAACCCGGCCGTGAAGGATGGCATGGCCTATATGGCCATCATGGGCGTTCCAGGGCAGAAACTTGAGGATATTGAATTCAGGAATGTAGACATCACGTTTCCCGGGGGAGGCACGGAGGAGACGGCGCGTCGCCGGGACGTGCCTGAGCTGGGTGATTGGAAACCTGAGTTTTTCAGTTTCAAGGGTGACCTGCCTGCCTATGGCCTCTATATCAGCCACGCAAAAGGGATCACGCTCAATCACGTTAAGTTCCGGCTCAAAAGCATTGAAAAGAGGCCGGCTATCCTCTGCGATGATGTGGAGGATTTCAATGCACCGGATCTCGAGGCGCAAGGCCAGGATGGGGTGGGGCCGGTTGCCCCGGAAGTTCCATTGACAACGGCGCCGCTGTACCAGGAGCAATACCGGCCTCAGTTCCACTTCAGTTCGGTTACGAACTGGCTGAACGATCCGAATGGCCTCGTCTTTTATAAAGGCGAATACCACCTGTTCTTCCAGCATAACCCGAAAAGAAACGTCTGGGGGAATATGACATGGGGCCACGCGGTCAGCCCCGATCTGGTTCATTGGACGCAACTTGACCCTGTGATTTATCCCGATAAGTTGGGCACCATCTTCTCCGGCTCAGCAGTGGTGGACTGGAAGAATACAAGCGGGTTCGGGAAAGAAGGGGTGCCGCCATTGGTTTGCATCTACACCTCGAACGGACAGCCGGCAACGCAGTCGATCGCCTACAGCCTCGATGGGCGCACATTCACGAAATATGAGAAGAACCCTGTCCTGGGCAATGTGGCACGCGGAAATCGCGACCCCAAGGTGGTCTGGCATGAGTCCTCCAAGCAGTGGATCATGATTTTGTTCGTGCAATCCTTTGATCTGTTCAGCTCGCCGAATCTCAAGGATTGGACCCCGCTTCCGACGAAAATCGAGTGTGGTCGTGAGTGTCCGGATATATTTCCCATGCCTTTGGATGGCGACCCGGAGAAGCTCAAGTGGGTGGTTACTGCCGCGAGCGGTTCGTATATCATTGGCGAGTTCGATGGCAAAGAGTTCAAGACGGAGGTCGGTCCGTTTCCGTCGCACTTCGGCTATGCCGTCCAGACTTTCAGCGACGAGCCGAAGGGACGGCGCATCCAGATCGGCTGGTTGAGAGGAACGAAAGTGCCGTATCCCGGCATGCCGTTCAACCAGCAGATGACCGTGCCGGCGGAATTAACGCTGAAGACCACACCCAACGGGCCGCGGCTGTTCCGGCTACCGGTGAAGGAACTCGAAGTGCTGCGCGGCAAGGTTCACGCCTGGACGGACACGACCATCGTGCCGGGAACGAACCTGCTCAGCGGTCTGACGCACGACCTTTATGACATCGAAGGCGAGATCCAGGCCGGTTCGTCCAAAGAAGTCGGGTTCAAGGCGCGAGGTAAGCCAGTGTCGTTACATTTTGTTGACGGCCGGGCGAAGTTCCGGATGTTGGTCGACCGCATCACGATCGAGGTGTTCGAGGATGATGGCGCGAAGACCCAGGCCATGACATTCATGCCCGACGATAAGGCCGCGCCGCTGGATCTGTTTGCGGTCGGCGGCAATGCGAAGATCGTTTCATTGAAAGTGCATGAACTTAAATCTATCTGGAAATAATCAAATAGGAGAGGAACTCTTTATGAAAGCATTGACGATACCTTCACTCACAGTCGTGATTCTAGCCTTGGCCCTGCTGCCGTTAACCCCTACTTGCGTTCACGCGGCAAAACCCGTGGTTTCCGGCGAAACCAAGGAGCACAAGGATGCGGGAAAGCCCTCCTTCGCCAAGGCTACGGCGGGCACGTCATCCGAGCGGGACGCTCGGATGACGTGGTGGCGCGAGGCGCGGTTTGGCATGTTCATTCATTGGGGCTTGTATGCCGTGCCTGCCGGGATCTATGACGGCAAGAAGGCTGGTGGTACCGGCGAGTGGATCATGTACAGGGTCAAGATTCCGGTGGCCCTCTACGCCGAGTATGCCAAGGAGTTCAATCCGGTGAAGTTCAATGCTGACGAATGGGTCAAGATCGCCAAGGATGCCGGCATGAAGTACATCGTCATTACTGCGAAACACCACGATGGCTTTGCGATGTACCCCTCGAAGGTAAGTCCCTTCAACATTGTTGATGCGACACCCTTCAAACGCGATCCGTTGGCAGAGTTGGCCGCTGCGTGCCGTAAGGAAGGCATCAAGCTCGGGTTCTACTACTCTCAAGCTCAGGACTGGCATCATTCCGGCGGTGCGAAGTGGAGAACTGGGGCCTGGGATCCCGCACAAAACGGCAGCATGGATGAGTACATCGACAAAATTGCCGTGCCTCAGGTTCGCGAGATTCTGTCCAACTATGGCGAGTTCCCCGTTGTGTTGTGGTGGGACACGCCCAAGGAGATGACCAAAGAACGCGCCGAAAAACTTTTCCAGGCGGTTCAGGAATTGAAGCCTGACATCATCATGAACAACCGGCTCGGCGGAGGATACCACAAGGGCGATACGGAAACCCCCGAGCAGAAAATCCCGGCAGAAGGGTTCAAGGATCGCGACTGGGAGACCTGCATGACGTTGAATAGCACATGGGGTTATAAGTCTTCCGACAATGATTGGAAGAGCACCGAGAAACTGCTTCGTAACCTGATCGATATCGCGAGCAA
Source organism: uncultured bacterium (assembly GCA_903958395.1). Lineage (GTDB taxonomy): Bacteria > Verrucomicrobiota > Kiritimatiellia > CAIKKV01 > CAITUY01 > JAABPW01. The sequence continues at coordinate 9,995 of CAJBSZ010000341.1, forward strand.
GGGAGGAAACTACCTGCTCAATGTCGGCCCGGACGCCGAAGGAGTGATTCCGCAGCCGAGTGTCCAGCGACTGGCCGAGGTCGGCGCGTGGATGAAGGTCAATGGGGAATCCGTCTATGGCACAACCGCTAGTCCAAGTGGGGCACCTGCCTGGGGCCGCTACACAAAGAAGGGCAATAAATTATATGCCCATGTGTTCGACTGGCCGAAAGATGGCAACTTGACCGTTGACATAAAGGATCTTAAGTCGCCCTCTGTCACTTTGCTCGCGACCAAGGCCAACCTTGAGGTTAAGGAAACAGCTGAAGGCCTTTCCATCAAGGTTCCCGATGTAGCACCGGACAAGATCGCCTCGGTGATTGTGATTGAGAACCAATAAAGGTAAGAAAACCAATGTCAGGATACATGAGAGTTGTGAGAATTGCCCTATTGTTTGCTTGCCTGTCTGGACTTGCGCAATGGCTGGGAGCCGCCGAATGGAAGCCGGTTCCGGGTCATATTATGACGGACTGGGCCGAGAAGGTAGACCCGAACTGTCCGCTGCCGGAGTACCCGCGTCCTCAGCTGGTTCGCGGGAACTGGGTCAACCTGAACGGCCTCTGGGATTATGCCGTGGTGGGCCTCAACGATCCGCAGCCTGCGCAGTGTCAAGGCAAAATTCTGGTTCCCTTCTGCATAGAGTCTGCGCTTTCGGGTGTCAAACGCCAGTTCACCAACAACGAGCGGCTCTGGTATTCACGTTCCTTCACGGCGCCGGCACTGGCGCCCGGGGAACGGCTCCTTCTGAATTTCGGGGCGGTGGATTATGAGTCGGAAGTCTTCGTGAATGGAAAGCCGGTCGGAGCCCACAAGGGCGGCTACGATGCCTTTTCCTTCGATATTTCTGCCGGGGTCAAGCCTGGCACCAATACGCTTGTGGTCTCTGTTTTGGACGCAACCGGAGGCACGCAGGTGAAAGGAAAACAGAGCGCAACGGCCAGTCGCAAGCCCGGGGGCATCCGGTATACTTCGACCTCCGGAATTTGGCAGACAGTCTGGATGGAGAAGGTTCCGGCGAATTCGATTTCAAGCCTCAAGATTGTTCCGGATCTTGATAAGAGCACTGTAACGGTGACGGTGCATGCGGGTGAAGGGGTCGCGAAGGGGGTTGTGCGTGATGGCAAGCAGGTCATCGCAAGCGCCGAAGGCAAAGTTGGCACCCCGATCGTTCTGAAGATCCCGCAGGTCCGGCTCTGGTCGCCGGAATCTCCCTTCCTTTATGACCTTGATGTGGCCTTGGGTAGCGACTCGGTAAAAAGCTATTTCGGCATGCGCAAGATCTCGGTGGACAAGGATGAAAAGGGGATTCTTCGGCCGTTGCTCAATAATCGCTATGTCCACATGCACGGGCCGTTGGATCAAGGCTACTGGCCGGATGGCATCTATACCGCACCGACGGATGAGGCCCTCAAGTTCGATATCGAGATGACGAAGAAGTTCGGCTTCAACATGACGCGCAAGCACATCAAGATCGAGCCGGCCCGGTGGTATTATTGGGCCGACAAACTTGGCCTTCTCGTGTGGCAGGATATGCCGTCCGGAGGTGCCGGCATTGGCGCCAAGCGGCCCGCCCAGGATGGCGCGCCGGTTTCGCCGGAGGCGGCGGCCCAGTTCGAGCTGGAGCTGAAGACGATGATCGACCAGCATTTCAACTCGCCGTCGATTGTCTGGTGGGTGGTGTTCAACGAAGCTTGGGGGCAATATGATACCCCCCGTCTGACTCGGATGACCCGTGAGCAGGACCCCACCCGCATCGTGTGCAATGCCAGTGGATGGGTTGATGTCCCGTGTGGTGACGTGATCGATGGGCATCGCTATCCGGGACCGCCCCGCCCGGAACCCACCGCCGACCGGCTGGCGGTCAATGGGGAGTTTGGCGGAATTGGTTTGGCGATACCCGGACACCTGTGGGTTCCTGACCAGATCGCCTCCTCGATGTATCAGACCGCGACCAATCGTCATGATTATGAACGGCGGTTTCTGAACCTCTGGAAGCAGGTTTATGCGGATGATATAAACCCCGGTGTCTCAGGCGCCGTCTACACGGAACTCACCGATATTGAAAAGGAAGTCAACGGGCTTATGACCTATGACCGCAAGGTGATCAAGGTGGACATGAGCCGGATTTCCGCGGCCATCGGGCGGCGTGAGTTTCCGCCTGCCGACGTCACCAGCCCCGCTCCCGTCATTGTAAACGAGCTGTAGGGTGTATTTGAGTTGGAAAAGTAACGAGCATAAGTTTGAAATAATAAAGGAAATAGTCATGAAAGCATCGACGATCCCGTTATTCGCAGCCGTGGCGCTTGCCCTGGCTTTGCCCTCGACAACTCCGGTTATCGCCCGGGAAGCCCCCGTGGTTTCCCGTGAGACCAAGGAGCAAAAAGACGCCCGTATGGCCTGGTGGCGCGAGGCCCGTTTCGGGATGTTCATCCATTGGGGGCTCTATTCTGTTCCCGGTGGGGTTTATCAAGGCAAGCCGCTTTCGACCTATGGGGAATGGATCATGGCGAAGGCCAAAATTCCCATCGCGGAATATGCGGCGTTCGCTCCTCAATTCAACCCGGTCAAGTTCAACGCCGATGAATGGGTGAAGGTGGCCAAGGATGCGGGCATGAAATACATCGTGATCACGGCCAAGCATCATGAGGGCTTTGCCATGTTCCCGTCGAAGGCTTCCAAATATAACATCAAAGATGCCACTCCGTTCAAACGGGATCCGCTTAAGGAGCTGGCCGAGGCCTGCCGCAAGCAGGGGATTAAGCTGGGATTTTATTATTCACAGAATCTGGACTGGTATCATCCCGGGGGTGGGGTGAGCCGGTCCGAGGATTGGGATCCCTCCCACAAGGGTGATCCCGACAAATACGTGAATGAGATCGTGATTCCACAAGTGAAGGAAATCCTCACCAATTACGGCGAAATTCCTGTCATTTGGTGGGATATCCCGGGTGGAGTCATCGACAAGCCGCGCGCCGATCGCATTTATAAGACAGTCATGGAGTGCAATCCGAACATCATCATGAACAACCGCTTGGGGGGGGGCTACAGGGGCGATACCGAAACCCCGGAGCAGAAGATTCCACCACAGGGGTATCCCGGCCGCGATTGGGAGACCTGCATGACGATCAACGGGACCTGGGGCTACAAGATCAAGGATTTGAATTTCAAATCCACGCAGGTGCTCCTTCACAACCTGATCGACATCTCCAGCAAGGGTGGTAATTACCTGCTGAATGTCGGCCCCTCGCCCGAAGGGATCATTCCCGCCGGGGAAGTGGAGCGGCTTGCTGAAATCGGCAAATGGCTCCAGGTGAACGGTGAGGCGGTCTACGGCACCTCGGCCACGATATTCGGGGAGGAATGCGGATCGTTCAGCGAGTCCGAAAAAGACAAAAAGGGAAATCCGATTTTCAACAAGAAATGGGATTGGCGCTGCACCGTCACAGCCGGGAAAGTCTACATCCATCTCCTGAAATGGCCGGGAGTGGCCTTCACCTTTGATACAAAGGGCCGGATGGGCGCGGTCACCAAGGCCTATATGCTGTCGGATTCAAAGAAGGAATCCCTGAAGGTGACCCGGGAGGGATCGACGCTGACGGTGGCCCTTCCTGCCCAGGCTCCGGATCCGATGGCGTCCGTGTTGGTTCTGGAGACGCAGGCGAAGCCGTAAGCGGAGTGATGATGACTGGAGCAAGGAGGGGAATCCTTATGAGACCATGGAGTTCAAGGATGCGATGGTTCACCATAACGATGCTCAGCTTTTTTTTCGGAGGGATTACTCCTGTGGGCATGGCCTTTGACAGCACGGAGCTGGATACCATCAAGGAGAAATACACAACCGCGAAGGGGCAAATTGACCGTGCTGCGTTTATGAACTACACCAATGGTCTTTGCGCCCTCCTTCAGCAGTCCAAAACCCGTGGAGATGTGGACGCCTATGTGCTGCTGCAGCATGAACAAAAAGAGACAATAACCCTGCCCATTATCCCGAGTGATGTGGCTCGGACCAATCTGGTCAAAACCGTGACGGGCTATCGTGCGATGCTGGCCGTGATCGAGGCCGACAGGGCGGATCAGCTTGCGAATCTGAATCGGTTGTACATTGTCCGGCTTGACGCATTATTGCGTGAGCTGCTGACGGATGACCGGCTGGCGGAGGCCAAGTGGGTCAAGGATGAAAAGGATAGTGTTCTGGGACCCGCCAAACCCTTGCCCGAGAAAGTGCGCTGGGTTGCGCCTGTTGCTCCGACGAATACTCAGGCCGTAACCAGCGGGCCTGTTGAGGATTTTAAGGTTATCAAGGCTGGCGTGATCGGGCCCGGCTTCATGGAGGATGTCACCGAACTTGTTCAAAAACGTGTCGTGGAGGGGAAGCTGGAAATCAAGGATTATACCTTCCTTCGGGGTAAATTGCCGAAGCGCTCCTGGGCAAAAGGGGCGACTGAGCGAATGACTCTGGTGGTTCAGTATAAAACCAAAACGGCTGAACCCAAGACGTTACGAACTAAATTTGGAGAGCCCGTTCGAATTCCAGAGTGAAATCGTTCTATAATTGTCACAACTACCGAAATGAGCACAACTCAAGGATATCTGTTGAAAGTAGTGAAGAATGTTGTTTTTGCCGTTGCGGCCATGGCTTGCGCCTTGCTGCCGTTCGCCCAGGCCTACGCCAAGGAGGCTTCCGTTATCGTGATCGAGCATCAATCGCAGGTGGTCCAGGGAACTTCCGCCTTTGGCTCAAGCGATATGACGAATTTCAGTATGCTCGGCCAGGGGTCGAATGCGGTGTATTCGTCTGTCGTTGTCACGAACCAGCCATTTGCAAGGGCGATCCGGGTCAGGGTGACTGCCCCGACGCCCAATCCCTATGATGTTCAGATTCTGACGCCGCCAACGACCATTCCCTTGAAAAAGGGAGAACTTATGTTAGCGGTCTTAAATGTCCGGTGCATGGAGGCTCCCGCCGGTGTCGGGTTCTTTAACGCCTACATCCAGGTCAGTGGCCCACCCTGGACTGGCCTTGGATCAAAGGAGGTCATTGTGGGCAGGGACTGGACTCGAATTATCATCCCCGTTCAGGCCCGGCAGGATTATGGTATCGGGCAGTATGAGCTGTCGTTGCATCTTGGCGCCCAGGCCCAGACGCTTGAATTCGGGGGGATCGAGCTGCGCAACCTGGGCCGGAATGTTGACGAACGCACCCTGCCTTTTACGCCCATCACCTACCCTGGCGAGGAACCGGACGCTGCCTGGCGGAAAGCGGCATCCGAACGGATTGAGAAGTACCGAAAGGGTGAGTTGACGGTTCGCGTGATTGATCGAAAGGGGCGGCCGGTGCAGGGGGCAAAAGTTCATGTGCAGATGCAGCGCCACACCTACGGCTTCGGCACCTTTCTGGAGCACGAAGTGATGACCGGCTCCGGCCCGGATACCGACAAGCTTCGCGAGTGGACCTTGAAACTGTTCAACCGCTGCACCACGCCGATCTACTGGGCAGACTGGGGCTGGGCTAATCCGGAGAACCGCAGGCGGTACCTCGAATGCGCCAAATGGGCCGCCGACCACAACCTGACCACCCGGGGTCACTGCATCATTTATCCTGGTTGGGAATTTTTGCCCGCTGCCGTCAAGCCCCTGGCCACAAACCCCGCCGCCTTGCGGCAGCGGTTGCTTGACCATGTGGTCGAGGTGACGGACGCGACCCACCCGTTTGCCTTCACCGAGTATGATGTCTGCAACGAACTGCGATACCTGAAGGACATTCACGGATTGCTCGGCCGGGCGGCGGTGGCGGAGTGGTTCCGGGTCGCCCGCGAACATGCCCCACAATCCCGGATGGCCATCAACGAGAACACCATCCTCACCCGGGGCGGGCTCACCCAGGCCGAGCAGGATAATTATGCCGAATGGATCCAGTACCTGATTGACCAGGGGCAGGGGCCCGATGTCATCGGCATGCAGGGCCACTTCGGTGAGGCGGTCACCGGGCCGGAGACAGTGCTGCGCATCCTGGACCGGTTTGCCCTATTTGGAAAATCAATCCAGATCACCGAGTTTGACCTGATCACGCGGGACGAGGAAGGCCAGGCGCGCTACACCCGTGATTTTCTCACTGTCATATTCAGCCACCCTGCCACCGACGCCTTCACCATGTGGGGGTTCTGGGAGGGCCGGATGTGGCAGCCTCCGGGGGCAATGATTCGGAAGGACTGGACACTCAAGCCGAACGGGCGGGCGTTTATGGATCTGGTTTTCAGGGAATGGTGGACCGATGTCAACGCGACTACCGGACCGGATGGATCCTGGACAACACGGGGCTTTCTGGGGGACTACACGATTACTGTGACCGCTGGTGGTAAGGAGAAATCCGCTCTGGTCAAACTGGCAAAGCCTGCCTCCACGATTGAGGTGGAGGTCGATTGATGGAGGCTTGGTCGATAAATATGAAACGAACAATTTTTCAAAGTCTAGCTTTGGGCCTGCTGATGATGCAGTCAGGCTTGGATGGTATATTCCTCGACCATTCTGGTAGGGTGGTCGCTGCGAGGGGTCATATCCCCCGAGAATAATTATATGGGCGCCGACAGCACGGAATTCTGGGCCGCCGATGTCGCCGCACGGAATGGGAAATATTATTTCTATTTCTCGGACAGATGAGTAATGTGAGTAAAGTGGGTGTTGTGCGGAGAAGGTCAATGAAGATCAAGCTTTTGACATTATCGGTGATAACTTGCATCTCGGCCTTCCAGCTTCTGGCTGCCGGAAAGCCGAATATCATCATGATCCTCGCCGACGATGTCGGCCTGGGCAATCTGGGCTGCACGGGTGGACCGTTCAAGACGCCGCACATTGACGCCTTGGCCAAAGAAGGACTGCTCTTTTTGCAATGTTATGCGATGCCTCAGTGCTCGCCATCGCGTTGTGTCTCGCTGACAGGGCGCTACCCGTTCCGGACCGGTATGACTTTTAACAACATGAGGCCGGCTCTTGATCCGAAAAATGAGGTGATGATCTCGACGGTTATGAAACAGGCCGGCTACGTGACCGCCAGTATCGGTAAATGGCATCTTCCGCTCACCCCCGGCGATTGGGGATTCGACGAGTATCTTGCCGCAAGCACCGGCAGTTACTGGAATGATAAGACAAAATCTTACACCGTTAACGGGCAGCAGGTGCCTCTGCTCGACGGGCAGTATCTGCCCGATATGATACATGAGACCATTGTGAAATTCCTGGCCAAGCAAAAGGACAGGCCGTTCTTCCTGTGCTATCCGATGATCCAGGTCCACGCCCCCATCTTGAGGACGCCCGACAGCATACCCGGTGCGGACGAAGATCGTCTCTACATCGACAATGTCGAATATATGGACAAACTCGTCGGAAAACTGATCGCCGAACTCGACCGGCTCGGGTTTCGTCAAAATACACTGGTTATCTTCACCGGTGATAACGGCACCTCTGCGGGGCCCTCCAAGACGGCCACCGTTAACGGACGAAGGCTTAATGGCAACAAACTCAAACTACTTGAAGGTGGCTGCCGGGTTCCATTTATCTGCAACTGGCCCGGCGTCACTCCTTCCGGCAAGGTTCTCCATGACCTCGTGGACTTTTCTGACTTATTCACCACCTTTGCGGACCTTGGCCGTGCGAAATTACCGGAGGGTGTGAAACTTGACGGGCATAGCTTTGCTCCGCAACTGCGAGGCGAGAAAGGCTCCCCCCGTGACTGGGTATTTGCCCAGCTTCGCGACGCATGGTTCGTTAGGGATCAGGGATTCAAACTGACCTCCGGTGGTGAACTCTTCGATATGTCCGATGCCCCTTTCTCCGAGAAACCGGCCACCAACGAGGTTGAGCAAGCCAAACTCCAAGGCATTCTTAACCAACTCAGCCCAAAATCAAATAATGAATAAACGACAAGTCTTTAATCAGCTCTGGGCCGGTTCGCGGCGGCTTCTGATGATGATGATGGTATGTGGGCTGGGGGCATCGGTAACCCTCCATGCTGAATCATCCGGAAAAACATTCAGGACCGAAATTCGGCTCTCTGGCGATGGGTGGATGCTTTGGAGGGATGTGAAGGCCCAGTGGACGAATGATGAACTTTTCCTTCCTCCGGTCGATATCAGCAAGCTGACAACGAACCCTCCGACCTGCGGCTGGCCATCCCTGTATTCATGCAAGGATGCAATTTCTGTTTCGGTTCCTGGTACGGTGGAGGAATACCTATTCACCAACTCGAAGCCTGGAGAAATGAATCCCAAGAACCTGTACGGCCCGCTCCAGGGCGTGAGCTGGTGGTTCCGGACCCTGCGGGTTCCCCCAGTGCCCACAGGAGGCCGGTTGCTCCTGCAATTTGAGGCGGTTTCGATGCGGGCGGAAGTCTATGTAAATCGGAAACTGGTGGGCTATGACCTGATCGGCCACACGCCTTTCGAGGTGGATATCACGGATGCGGTGAAGCCGGGCGAGGAGTGCCAGTTGGCGGTGCGGGTTACCAATCCCGGGGGCAACTGGATGTGGGCGGACTTCCGGCAGATTTCGTGGGGTGAGAATTTGATTCCCCACCAGCATTCCTTCGGCGGCCTCACCGGTGGCATCAAGCTGGTTGCTGTGCCGCCCGTCTATGTGGATGACCTTTATGTCCAGAATACCCCGGCACTACGCGAAGTGAACGTCCGGGTAACGGTTCGCAACCGCATGAGCGAGTCAGTTAAGCGAGATCTGCTGGTGCAGGTGGCGGAGAAGGCCAACCCGGCGGCAGAGGTTTTCAAAAAGACAATCAATGACGTGGTTTTCATGCCCGGGGAGACCTGCACCACGGTCAAGGTTTACGTTGCGGGTGCGAAGCTCTGGGATCTGGACCATCCCAATCTCTATCTCTGCTCAAGCTCCCTCGCGAATAACCAGCAACAAATCACCGATACCTATTCACAACCCTTCGGCTTCCGCTGGTTTGCCATGGACGGGATCGGAAGCAACGCGGTGTTACGCCTGAATGGCAAGCGGATCGTCCTGCGTACGGCAATCAGCTGGGGGTTCTGGCCGGCCAACGGCGTCACGCCCACACCGGAGCTGGCGGAGAAGCAGATTCGCCTAGCCAAGGACCTGGGTCTGAACATGCTCAACTTTCACCGTTGTATCGGGACTCCCATGGTTATGGACAAGGCCGACGAGCTCGGATTGCTCTATTTCGAGGAGCCGGGCGGCTATGTTTCCGGAGGCAAATTGCCGCTGGGGCAGGGGATGGCGCGTGAGAAGCTGTTTCGCATGGTGAAGCGTGATCGCAATCACCCCAGCCTGGTCATCTACAATATGATCAATGAACAGTGGATTGCCTTCGGCGCGGACAAGGATGAGACCATCTACGCCGTCCACACGAACGATATGCGCGCTGCCCATGCGCTCGACCCCAGCCGCATCATGCTCTATACCTCCGCGTGGGCCGAAAGGGAAAACCGGGCCAAGACCCATATGCGACCCATGGATAATCAGATTTATCTGAGCGGTTGGTGGGACAATCACCGTGCCACCGGACCTGCGGTCTGGCTTCAGGACTATTACCAGGGATCTGGCAGGCATTACGGGCTGACGGATAATATCGGGGAAATCGTGTTCTGGGGTGAGGAGGGGGCTGTATCGGCCCCGCCGAGGCTTGAAAAGATCAAGGCCGATGTCGAGGCGATGAAGGTTCCCGGCTGGGATGGTCAGATCTATCTGGACTGGTACCGGCGTTTCGACGAGTTCATCCAGCGCAAGAAGCTCTCACCCTATTTCCCGACGGTGGACGCCCTGACCTGTGCCATGGGGGTGATCAGCCTGGAACACCAGGGTCGGAAAATTGAGGACACCCGCATATGCGACGCAAATGATGGGTATGCTGTGAACGGCTGGGAGGCTGAACCCTTCGAAAATCATTCTGGAATTGTGGATGGCTTCCGCAACCCGAAGGCCGATGCCTCGGTGCTGGCCTACTATAATCAACCGCTGTATGTGGCGGTGAAGGTGCGCCGCCAGACGGTTCAGATCCCGGGCGAAGTGGTGACGGACTTTTACGTGATCAATGAGAAAAATTTGAAAGGGGCCACCACGCTGAAGGTCCGGGCGCTGGCACCCGATGGGCGTGAACTTTTCGCGCATCAGGCGCCGGTCGCGCTGCAGGGCGGAGATGTGTATGGCCAGTTGCTGCTTGAGGGCGTGAAGGTCCCGATTGTCTCGGTGACAGGGATGATCCGGATTGAAGCTGAATTGTTGGGTGCCGCTGGTGTCGTGCTGGCGCGCGGACGAGACGAGATTCTGTCGGTGGATTGGAAGGGCGCGAAACTGACAGGAAAAGGGGCCGTCTGGGAAAGCGGGAGCCGGATCAGAGATTTCCTGAAAAAGAATAAAGACGTTGACGTGCCAGCCCTGGATGAAGTGCAAGGGCCCCTCGACTGGATGATCGTCGCCCGGCCGCTGCAATCCTTGCAGGTTGTGTCGACCGATGGTTTTTCCGCTGCAGGAATCAGCACGATATTTTACAGCGATCGGAATTTCAAAAAGCCGATGCACCGCCGACTCGACAAGCAGATTGATTTCGAGTGGTCGGCCGGTGCGACGCCGGATGCCGCTGTGTCCAGGATCGACGGCTACACTGTGGCCTTTGAAGGACAGCTCATGCCCCCCGTGACGGGGGACTATCTCGTGCAACTTCAGTGCGAGGGGGGTAAGGGAAGCCTGTTGGTCGGCGATAACAAGCAGGTGACGAAGGGGCGCGGGACGAAGGGTTCCGCCGAGTGTCCGGTGCGTGCGGAAGCCGGAAAGCCTGTTTCGATTCGTGTCGAGTTCTCCAAAGGGCAAGGGCTGGGCAAGGTAAAGGTGTTCTGGTCCACCCCGAAAAAGACGATCGATACGGCCCGCCTCTTCCAGCGGGTTCGGCAGGACGGGACAACGCTGGTTGTGATGGAAGCCGCCGATCAATGGGCGGAACAGGCCGGAAAAGAGGGGATTGTGCAGTATAAGGGTGCTTTCCCGGTGGGAATGAACTGGGGCGGTGGCCAGTATTTTGTTAAGGCGCATCCCTTGTTCAAGGATTTGCCGGTGAACCAGGGGATGAACTGGCCTTATCAGGCGGTTGTGCGGGGCGTCGGGCGCAATGCGTTGCGACTGGAAGGCGAGGAACTGGTTGCCGGTGCCTATAACAGCCCCGGCTGTGACTTGGGGACGGCGGTGGGAATTGTGCCGTGTGGCAGAGGCAAAATCATTTTTTCCACCCTGCCGGTTCTCTCCAGTCTTAATGGAGAACCCGGCTCCGCGGATGTGGCATGCAAGTTATTGTGTAACTACATTGAGTTTGCCGCGGGCAGGCCAAATGCATCCAGTTATTGATTTCAGGTTATATAATTCCCAATTTTTTTTGCATTTCCTCCAGAGGGACTCCTTTGGTTTCTGGAACCAGGAACTTCACCCAGACCAGCTGTAGCACCATCATAAACGCAAAAAAGGCGAACACCGCGGAGGCCGGGAACGCTTCAACCATCTTCGGGAAAAACAACGTCAACAGGGCGGCAAATATCCAATGGGTAAAACTGCCCAATCCCTGTCCTGTTGCGCGGTTCCGGTTTGGAAAAATCTCGCTGATGAACACCCAGATTACCGCGCCCTGCCCGATGGCATGGGAGGCAATAAAGGCGAAAATGCAGAAAGGCACAATCGTGAAGTGCTGGGTGGCAAACGCCCAGGAGCAAAGCCCCAGCGAGGCGATGTAGCCGAAGGATCCGATGAACAGGAGGGTCCGGCGTCCCAGCCGGTCAATCAGCCAAAGGCCCACGAAGGTAAATGCAAGATTTGTGATGCCGATCCCCACCGACTGTAACAGGGCGGCCTTGGATCCCAGCCCCGTCATTTCGAAAATACGGGGAGCGAAGTAAAGGATGGCGTTGATGCCCGAGAGCTGATTGAAGAAGGCAATGAGAAACGCCAGACTGATCGGGGTGAACAGGCGGCGGGTAATTGGCTTGAAAATAGCGCGACAACCGATGACGGTCTGCCGACGTGGTGGACATCAAAGCATGGCGCACCCACAGGCCTCTGGAATG
>CAJBSZ010000342.1 GCA_903958395.1 uncultured bacterium
ACACTCTTTCCCTACACGACGCTCTCCGATCTTCCAGAAAGACCCGGTAGGAATGGGAATATCCTTCGGTATCCTTCAGAATAGTCAACCCGAACTTAGCTTGAAGACTGCGGATAAAATGTGGCGAACGTCCCATTTTCCGGCACAACTGGGAAAACGAATATCGCTCCATGCCGTTCTCCAGGCCGCTTCCGCCCGCCTTGATGTTCGTTATTTCCGGCATGCCGCAATATCCTTTTTCAGGGCTTTTTCCCGATAATCATCCTCGTCCCACGAATGGATGGAAAGCACTTTCCGGCGACGAAGCTTCAAGCAATAGGCACTCGCCTCCAACCAGGCTCCACTCTCCCCTTCAACCGTCACCTCTTCCCGCTGAAAACGGTTCCCTTGAAATGCATCAATCCGCGCCAGAGACTCCTTATCAACGTCCAGATAAACCACGCCATCCACAGCGCGGTCAGGAAAGGGAATCATGGCGGACTGCCACTCGTCCTTGATCATAAACTGGGCATACCCATGAAGCAATCCGGCCTGGCCGACAAAGGGCTTTCCGGTAATTGCCTGGATCAATTCCCTGAACATCAGGGGGCCTGAAACAAACAGGTTCATGAGGGTCTGACAAATGCCTTCTCGACGATTTCCAGAAGAATATGAACAACCACCTGGTGAGCCTCCTGGATTCTGGCCGTCGCCGGGGCCGGAACAAGTATTTCCCAAGTCCCCTGCCCGGCCAGTTTACCTCCGCTCCGCCCGAGCAGGCAGAGGGTTTTCATTCCAATTTTCCGGGCCGCCTCAAGAGCCAGAATAATGTTGGGGGAATTTCCACTGGTGCTGAACAGCACGAGGATATCACCCGGCTTTCCAAGTCCCTCCACCTGCCGGCTGAAAACAGCGTCAAATCCGTAATCGTTTCCGATGCAAGTCAAGGCCGTGGCATCCGCGCAGAGAGCCAGGCCGGGCAAGGAGACCCGGTTCGCCTCAAAACGGCCTATCAATTCCTCCGCCATGTGCATCGCCTCAGCCGCACTTCCCCCATTGCCGGCCGTGAGCACCTTGTTCCCCGCCTTAAGAGCCTCCACAAGGCCATCCCCCGCTGCGGCAATCACCCCGGCAGACGCCTTAAGGCTTTCAAGAGCGCTGATACTGTCGACCACACTTTGCTTGATCTTGTTTATGTCACTCATAAGAAACTCCAGTCCCCCTTATATAAAAGATTCGACCGGATTATGCCAGCCCACTCTTGTCATCGGTCCTTCGGACGTCGGACTTCGGCCTTCGGGCTTTCAATCCTGTAATATTTGTTCATTCCCATCGGGAAATCATGAGGCTTGTAGTTCCCGAGCCAGGGATGCCTGAGCACCACCGTCATCGAGTGATGGAGGAAAAGCCAGGGACAATCCTCCTTGACGATCTGCTCCATGCCGGCATTCACGGAACGCTTCTCAGGGCCCTCCGGCAAAGTTGCCGCCTTCTCATACAGCCGGTCGAAAGCCTCATTTCTATAGTTGCACCGGTTGGCCCCGGGGGTTCCGTTGGGTCCGTAAAACAATTGGAAAAAATTCTCAGGATCCGGATAGTCCGCCATCCAGGTCAGGAAAAATAGCTGGGCACGCCGTTGTTCAATTATCTTGAGGAACGCGGGCCAGTTGTTGAAACGGGGAATCAGCACGACCCCGATCTGATCCATGAATGACGCGAGCACTTCCGCCATCTCCCGGGTTTCAGAATCAGCGGCCCCCAGTTCCAGCGTCAACTCCAGTCGCCGTCCGGTTACAGGATCCTTACCCCCGGGATATCCCGCCCCTGCCAGAAGCTCGCGGGCCCGGCTCAGATTGAAGGGAAACAGACTCGGCGCCCGATCCGTCACCGCCATGGCAGGTGGAATCGGCCCCGTCGCAGGAGTTACCCGTCCGTTCTGGAACCGTACCCAGCGATCCCGGTCAAACGCCGCCATCAGGGCTTGTCTCAGCAGGCGGTTCTTTCCGACCACCGGATCCTCCATATTGAATCCGATATAGGCCGTATCGAGCGACGGAATCGCCTCCATCACAATCCCCTGGTCCGCCATTGATTTACAAAGTTTCCGATCCGGCGTGACGACGGCATCCCAGTTATCGCGGGTTAAGGTGGTGACATCCAGTTTTCCGGACAGAAACATCAACCACCGGGTGGAGGGATCGGTGACGACATAGTTCACAATCCGATCGATAAACGGCAGCGGCTTCCCGGCATCAGATAACAATCCCGCCGCCTGGTCTTTCGCCTCAGCCATCCCGGGATAGCGATCTGTCCGCCCAGTCTCCCTCCATTTCGGGCTCCTGACAAATTCAAGGCGGTAATTGTGAACATGCGATTTGAGGATATAGGGCCCCGTTCCAACGGGATGGGAGCCGAAGTCATTCCCATAGTAATCCACGGCCTCGCGGGGAACGGCACAGGCGTAATTCATTGTGAGAATCCAGAGCAGCGCGGGAAACGGCCGCTTCAGCGTGATCTTGAGCGTATACCGGTCGGGTGTATCCAACCCCGCCACCAGCGCCTCATAATCCGCACCCGCCGCCGAACGATTCCGGAACTCATCCAGGCCGACAATCCGGTCACGAAAAGCCCAGTATCCGGTGGAGCCGACCTTCAGGTCAGCCACCCGCTTGATTCCATAAACAAAGTCCTCTGCGCCTAATTCCCGCCCCACCCCGCCCGTCTTCGTGAAGCAGGGGTCATCCTGAAAAAAGATGCCGCGTCGAATCTTAAAGGTATACACCATCCCATCCGTAGACACCTCCGGCATGCCTTCCGCCAGACAGGGTTCAACGCGATAGGGCCGATCCAGGTAACGGTATTGCAGGAGTCCCTCGTAGATTTTACTGAGGGCCTGAAGGGAGGCGAGATCCATGGCCTTGGCGGGATCGAACCCGGAAATCCGTCCAGTCTCAGCCGTCAATACAGACTCGGCTGACACCCTGGGAACTCCTGAGCCCAGTACCAAAAGAAAAAGGATCCACCCTGAAGTTAACCAGAGCAGACCCTTTAATTTTTGTCTCATTTCAGGGAGAAGCCGGAACCTGAACCGGGGTCCCTGCGGGCGCGGGCATGGCGGGCAAGCCACCGATGGGCCCGGGTTGAGCCGGAGCGGAACGTTCCATTGGAAGCTGATCCGTGACGGATCCGCTGGTAATTTTTCCGGAATCGATGTAACCCAGAATCATTGTATCCACCAGGAATATCACAGCCAGCCCGATCGTGATCTTGGTCAGCACATTTCCAGCCCGGGATCCGAAGAGGGTTTCCCCCACTCCGGCGCCAAAAGCCAGGCCCAGACCCTCATCCTTTGTTTTTTGCAACAGAATGATGGCGACCAATAGCAACGCCGTAACGATATCGATAAAAATCAACAATCCATGAATAAAGCCCATAACTCACCTTCCTGTCGCTTAAACAAGCCGCTATTATACGGCCGCTTCCACAATCGCCAAAAATGACGCCGCATCCAATGCCGCGCCACCAATCAAGCCGCCGTCAATATCCGGCTGAGCCATCAATTCCTTTGCATTGGCCGGCTTCATACTGCCACCATATTGAATCCGGACGGCCTGCGCCGCGCCGGGATTGCACATCTTGGAAAGCACCTTCCGGATCAGTGCGTGAACCTCCTGCGCCTGCGCCGGCGACGCGGTGCGCCCGGTTCCGATCGCCCACACGGGTTCGTAGGCCACCACAATGCGGCGAAAACTTGTCTCATCAAGACCCGCCAGGCTCTTCGTCACCTGCGTGGTCACCACATCCTCGGTCTTGTTGCCTTCGCGCTCCTCCAGAGTCTCGCCCACGCATACAATGGGAGTGAGGTTGGCGGCCAGCGCCACCTTGACCTTGCGATTCACGCCGGCATCCGTCTCACCAAAAAACTGGCGGCGCTCGCTGTGCCCGAGAATGACATACTGGCACCCGACATCACGAAGCATGTCGGCGGAAATTTCCCCCGTAAAGGCTCCATCCTTCTCCCAGTGCATGGTCTGGGCACCCAGTTTTACCTGACTCCCGGCAACAACATCCCCAACGGACTTCAGCGCGGTAAAAGTGGGACAAACCACCACTTCGACATCGGTCCTGTCCGCCACGGTCGCCCTCACGGCTGAAGCCAATTCAATGGCGTCCCCGATCAACTTGTTCATCTTCCAATTGCCCGCAATGATTTTTTTACGCATGGTATAAATGGCTGTCAGTTAATGGTTATGGGTTACTTGTCGCTCAGGGCGGCCACGCCGGGCAACACCTTGCCTTCGAGCAATTCGAGACTGGCACCGCCGCCAGTGGAACAATGGGTTACTTTATCAACCACCTTGAATTTCTTGGCCGCTGTAGCGGTATCGCCTCCACCGACCACCGAGACCGCACCCGCCGCCGTAACCCTGGCAATGGCATCAGCCATAACCTTGGTTCCGGCATCAAACCGCGGATCCTCAAACACCCCCGCAGGACCGTTCCAGATAATTGTCCCGGCGCGGGCAATGACTTCAGAAAAAATAACATTCGATTTCGGCCCGACATCGAGACCCAGCCAACCGAGGGGAATTCCCGACTGGTCATCAGCAGACTTCACCGCCACCTCCATCGAGGCGTCCTTGGGGAATTTATCCCCGCAAACATAATCCACCGGAAGATGAATCTTGACGCCCTTGGCCTTCGCCTTGGCCATGATGTCATTGACCATCTTGGCGCCCTCGGGATCAAACAGACTGGCCCCGATTTCCATATTAAGGAGCACCTTCTTGAAGGTAAAGGCCATCGCCCCGCCGATAATAATCTCGTCGGCCTTCTCGATCAGATTATTGATCAGGGGAATCTTATCCGAGATCTTGGCCCCGCCGAGAATGGCCAGCAGCGGCCGCTTCGGATTATCGATCACCTTGGCAAACGCCTCCAGTTCAGCCCCCATCAGGAACCCGGAAACCTTTTCGGGAAGGTTCACGCCTACCATTGAGGAATGGGCGCGTTGGGCTGTTCCAAAGGCATCATTCACATAGACATCACCCAGCTTGCTTAAGCTGGCCCGGAAGGCTTCGACCGCCTTGGGGTCGGCCTTGGTTGAGGTGCCATCCTCATTCTTGACCTTGCCCTCTTCCTCAATGTGGAAGCGCAGGTTCTCAAGCAGGATGACATCACCGGGCTTCATCGCCGTGGACGCGCAAGCCGCCTCGACCTTGGGCCCGACGCAATCATCCAAAAACATGACCGGCCTACCCAGCAGTTTGGTGAGCGACTCGGCCACCGGCTTCAGGGAAAATTTGGCAATCACTTTTCCGTCCGGACGACCCAGATGGCTCATCAACACCACGGATCCACCCTGGTCCAGCACATACTTGATCGTCGGCAATGCCGCCTCAATGCGCTTGGTATTGGTGATGGCGCCGGTAACCTTGTCTTGAGGCACATTGAAGTCCACGCGCATGATCACGCGCTTACCCTTCATATTCACATCGCGTACTGTTTTTTTGCTCATGTCGCCATCTCCTTACAAAAAAGAAGTTTGAACAAAAGCCGAAAAGCACGCAAAGAGAAATTCTTCTTACCGCCTCCGGCGGCAAAAACAAACACCTTCGCGGTCTTTGCGACTTCTGTTCAAATTATTCTTCTACACAACCTTACTTCACGCCGTCGGCTTTGGCCATATAGCGGATCAAATCCACGACGCGATTGGAATAACCCCACTCGTTGTCGTACCAGCTCACGACCTTGAAGAAGCGTTTCTCGCCCTTCAGGTTGTTCTGCAGCGTGGCCAGGGAATCATAGATTGAGGAACGGGGATCATGGATGAAGTCGGTCGAGACCAACTCTTCCGTCGCCACGCCCAGGATGTCCTTGAGATAGCTGCCAGCCGCCTTCTTCAGCGCCGCGTCGATTTCCTCGATCGAGGTATCCTTCGTGGTGCGGAACGTCAGATCGACCACGGAAACATCCGGTGTCGGGACGCGGAACGCCATACCCGTCAGCTTGCCCTTGGTGGCGGGAAGCACTTCACCCACGGCCTTCGCGGCACCGGTGGTGGAGGGAATGATGTTCTGGGCCGCCGCACGGCCGCCGCGCCAGTCCTTCTTGGACGGGCCATCAACGGTCTTCTGCGTCGCCGTATAGGCGTGGATGGTGGTCATCAAGCCGGTCTCGATGCCGAACCCTTCCTTCAACAGCACATGAACCACGGGGGCCAGGCAGTTGGTCGTGCAGGAGGCGTTGGACACAAGGGCGTGCTTTGCGCTGTCGTATTCCTGCTCATTGACGCCCATGACGATGGTCTTCACATCGCCCTTGCCGGGCGCGGAAATGATCACCTTCTTGGCGCCGGCGGCGAGATGGCCCTTGGCCTTCTCGGAATCCGTGAACAACCCGGTGGATTCGATGACATAGTCCACGCCCAAGGCCTTCCAGGGAAGGGCATCTGGGGTCTTCGTGGCCATGACGCACTTGATCTTGTTGCCATTGACGATCAACGTATCGGCTTCCGTCGCGGCGGGATTGCTCTTCTCGGTCGCCACGGTGTGCTTGAACCGGCCATGAACCGAGTCATATTTCATCTGGTAGGCGAAATAATCGGCATCCGTCGAGACGTCCACGACAGCCACTACGTCAATTGCCTTGCCCAGCAAACCCTGGTCGCAGATGGCTTGAAACGCCATGCGGCCAATACGCCCGAACCCATTAATACCTACTTTGATCGACATCTCTACTGACTCCTTCTTATTGGTTATGTTTCAAAATTATGCCGGGAAAGACCCCGACACAAACTACGCTGACTGAACGGGGCAGAGACAATACCGAACGCCCCCCCCCTCGTCAACAGCACTTTTTTATCAAACAAGTGATTGACACCTGAAAGCCGTATTGATAACTATTGCACCCGTTTTTTGACGCACCCGTGGTGGAATTGGCAGACACGTAAGATTCAGGTTCTTATTCCGCAAGGAGTGGGGGTTCAACTCCCTCCGGGTGCACTAACTTCTCAGCCGATCAGGCGTTTCTTCAATTCCTCATACCGAAGGGTATATCGCGCGCCCATCTGGGATTCCCGGTGATCGAAGCCGAAGGCGCGGCGCTTGACGGCAAGCACAGGCGGTGCCTGGATCCGTTTCGCCACACCCATCCCCTGGTATTGGTTCCACCATCGTTCTACATCATCGATAAAGTGTTTCGTCGACGGGAAAAGATCCTTCACGCATCCCGGATAGTCGAGATGCTGTTCCAAGGTCCCGTCCAGATACCATTCCAGGATCTCTTCCGGTGTCGCACGATTCCAGTCCTCTACCCAGGATCGAAATAACTTGTCGTGATAGGGATACACCAGAGGATCTCCCTTCCCTTCATCCACAGCCTGAGCGACACTGAGCTCGGCAGACGGCACCACCGCGAAACTACCTTCCGGAATGACAGCCCGGCAAAAAACAGTTTCATTCAGATAACGGCCCAACTCGTAAACTTCACCTTTCCAAAGATCGGCAAGGTTCGCCAGATAGCCGCCCAGATCCCCATACAACGTGGTGTACCCTACCGTCATCTCAGACTTGTTCGCATTACAGGTGAACACCCCGCCAAATGAGGCCGCGACGGTCGCGAGTACGCGGGATGACCGGTCGCGAGCCTGAATATTCTCGAGTTGGAAATCGGTCAGGGCAAGCCGCTTCACTCCGTCCGGCCACCGCACGTCCACCCCGTCCACCTGCGCGCGGGTCAACGCCACGCTGTCCTCAATGGGAATTTCAACATACCCGCACCCGAGATTCTTCGCCAATTCGCGGGCCAGGTTGATCGTAGTCGGGGAATTGAACCGGCTGGGCATATTCACCAAGAGGAGCCGGTCGGCAGGCAGAAGGTGACGATAGATCGCGGCCACAACGGCGGAATCGATCCCACCGGACGCCCCCACCACCACCCGTTCCACGCCGCAACCCTTCATGAACTTTTCCGTGCCGTAAAGAATGGCGTCAAAGTGACTGGTGGCATCTGATCCCGCCGTGGCGGGAAGGTCGCGGTCCACCTCGACTCGCAATTCCGCGCCCAGCGTATAGTCCATGACACCCTCAGCAAAAGGCTTCAGCGTTTCCACCCGGTTCCCCTGCCTGTCATAGATACAGGAGGCGCCATCGAAGGTGAATACGGTCTTCCCGTTGTTCTGGATGCCAACATTATTGACATACACCAGCGGCCGCTGCAGGCGTCTCGCCGCCTCCGCAAACACCCGGTTCCGCTTATTGTTCTTGTTGAAGGTGAACGGGGAACAACTGGCATTAACTACGAAATCCACGCCCTTGCCCCCTAAAACCTGTAGCGGCGACACCGCGTAATCCTGATCCCAGGCATCCTCACATAACACCGCTCCAATCCGTCCGCAGGCGGTGTGGACCGGGGCAATCAGATCCCGGGGATCCCGCCCCAGTTCGGCGGCCAGTTTTCGCGTATCAAAGAAATGACGACTGTCATCAAATTCCCGGTAATTGGGCATCAGGGTCTTGATGACAAAGGGATACGGCCCGCCTTCAGGCCCCCGAAATCCGCCGTTCTCCGCAATGAACAGCGCATTATACTTTCTTACCCGGCCATCCTCATTGCGACGCTGCCAGTCAATCCCGACATTTCCGAACATCACTGTAATCCCGGCCGAGGCGGCGCGAATTTTCTCGCCGCACGCCTCGCACTCACGAAGGAAAGCAGGCCGCTCCCATTCATCGCCCAGAAGATAACCGGGAATGGCCATTTCGGGAAAGACGGCCAACGTCCTCCCCGCCGCCTTGGCCTCGCTGATCCGGTTCAGGATTTTTTCAGTATTCTCCAACGGCCGTCCCGGACGGACTTCCATCTGAACCAAGCGAATATTGACACGGGAAGACATAGTGCAACTTACCGGATCCACCCCCACCGGCTCGAAACAGGCCAGTATACCACCATGGCCGGACCCACCAGATTTTTCCCGGGAACGGGGCCCCAGTAGCGTCCATCCAGACTGTTGCGGGTATTGTCCCCGAGGGCAAGGTACTGGGTCGGTCCCAGCGTCAGGGAGTCATCGGGAGAGTTGAGAAACAGCGCATCAGGACCTTCGCCCAGACAATATCCGGCATACCCCGGCGCCCGGTTCTCAATCCGTCGAATCGGCTCGGGCTGCATCACCGGCTTCCCATTCACCAGCAACTCCGGCGCCCGGATGGAAATCGTGTCATTCGGCATGCCGCACATTCTTTTAATGTAGTGCGTCCGCTCCGTCAGCCGCGGAATCGGAATGCCATCCGTCCTGAAAACCATCACCTCGCCGCGAACCGGCTTGATGAAATTCCATTTTACCCGGTTCACAAAAAGATGATCCCCGCTGACCTTGTTGCCGGAGGCAATGATCTGGCCGGTAACGACCTCATCGCCGGGCCTGACGGTCAGGGGCAGATTCGGCGACACCGCATGGGCCAGCCCGCCGATGTCATAATACGCCATCCCGTCACCCCGTCCAACATAAGGCCCCCGCACCGTGCCGGCCGTCTGGGCCTTGATTTCCGTATACCATTCACCGAACACCAGCCATTTGGCGAGCCGCAGCGGCATCAGGTCAAATATGCCTTTGTCCGCCTGGGGCGTGTAATGGATTCCATACAGGGTCGGCTGCATGGAGCCGGTGGGGATCTTGAACGGCTGCAGGAAGTAGCACCGGAACGCCATGGCCACGGCAATAGCCACGACCACCACCTCAAGGTTCTCCCGGAACCCCGCGAAGGCCTTGGGCGGCATCAGGGTAAGCATGGCCGCGTGAACCCGCCCGGCCTGCTTCTCAATCGGATCAACCTCGCGATCATGAATCGCCTGCTTCAGGCCGGCCACCGCCTCATCCAATTGCTGAAGCGCCACAGGGGAGGCAATGTCCTCCTTCAAATGACGGCAATGCCGGGCATGCTTCAACCACTCCCGTCCCGAATTCACCGTCCTGCGAGTTTCAAAAAAACCTGACATGGTGCGCATCACTTTCTGGATCAACCGGTGCTCTTCAATACTGAAATAAAGGCTTCCTGGGGCACACTCACGGATCCGAACTCCTTCATCCGCTTCTTGCCCTCCTTCTGGCGATCCAGAAGTTTTCGTTTCCGACTGATATCCCCGCCGTAGCACTTCGCCGTCACATCCTTGCGCATGGCCTTGATCGTTTCGCGGGCCACAATATTCTTCCCGATGGCCGCCTGGATGGGCACCGTGAATTGATGGGCGGGAATGACCTCTTTAAGCGCCGCGCACATCTGCCGCCCGCGGTACACGGCCTTGTCGCGATGGATGATGCAGGAAAAAGCATCCACAACCTCCGCGTTCAGCAGGATATCCATCTTGACCAGATCACTCGGCGCATATCCGGTGTGCTCGTAATCCATCGAGGCATACCCCTTGCTCACACTCTTGAGGCAGTCATGAAAATCTATCAGGATTTCGTTGAGCGGCATGGTGGCCGAGATCATCACACGCTTGGTGTCCAGGGTTTCCGTTTTCTCAACATCACCCCGCCGGTCCATCACAATCCGGAGCACATCCCCGATGTTCTCATTGTGGCAGATGACGAACGCCTTGATCATCGGCTCTTCCATGTGATCCACACGCGTGGGATCCGGAAGATGAATCGGATTATCCACCTCAATCATCGACCCGTCCCGCAGGAACACCCGGTAGATCACCGAGGGATAGGTGGTGATGACATCAAGATCGAACTCGCGGCGCAACCGCTCCTGCACCACTTCCAGATGCAGCAGTCCCAGAAATCCGCATCGAAATCCAAACCCCAGTGCGACCGAGGACTCGGACTGGTAGGTGAACGCACTATCATTAAGCCGCAGCTTCTCCATGCTCTGCTTGAGTTTTTCGTAATCGGCGGTATTCACCGGATAGAGCCCGCTGAACACCATGGGATGAATATCCTTCATGCCGGGCAGGGCCTTGAGCGCAGGCCGGTTGTGCATCGTGAGGGTATCGCCGATCTTGATATCTGAGGCGCTCTTGATGGTGCCGATCATATAGCCCACCTGCCCCGCCTTGAGTGTGGCCGTCGGCTCCATCTTCGGACGGAACCGGCCGACTTCCTTCACTTCGGTTTCGATGCCGCTGGCCAGCAACCGGGTCCTGTCTCCTGCCTTCAACTCCCCGTCCACCACCCGGACATAGGTGACCACGCCACGGAAGGCGTCATAGACGGAGTCAAATACAAGCGCCCGCAAATACCCGTCATCACAAGTCTTGGGAGGCGGAAGATGCTCGATCGCCGCTTCCAGCATCTCCTGGATTCCCAGTCCACTCTTGGCGCTGATCCGGCTGGCTCCGTGGGCCGGAATGGAAAGAATTTCCTCGATCTGTTTTTCCACGACATCCGGTTCGGCGCCGGGCAGATCCACCTTGTTGAGCACCGGCATGATCTCAAGGTTGTTCTCGATGGCCAGGTAGGTGTTCGCCACCGTCTGGGCTTCAACGCCCTGCGCCGCATCCACCACCAGGATGGCACCCTCGCAGGCCATCATGCTGCGCGACACTTCATAGGTGAAATCCACATGCCCCGGCGTGTCGATCAGGTTCAACTCATACTCAATCCCATCCTTCGCTTTATAGGTCATCGTGACCGGATGGCTCTTGATGGTGATGCCCCGCTCCTGTTCCAGATCCATGCTGTCGAGGATCTGGTCGCGCATCATGCGATCCGAGATGGTTCCGGTCAACTGAAGCAACCGGTCGGCCAGCGTGGATTTGCCATGGTCAATGTGGGCAATGATACAAAAATTCCGGGTGTGGGGAATCGTCCTGAGGTTGGTTTGGTCTTGAAGATGCATCGTTACTTTTTCAATCCTTCATCGAATCATACTGTTGCGCCGCAATGGCACGC
>CAJBSZ010000343.1 GCA_903958395.1 uncultured bacterium
CTTTTTCTAGGCGAGGAATCACTATTAACAAACTCAGAGGGATTGAGAAATTTGCTAGAATTGTTGTCGATATTGAGGATGTAGTTAATAGTCTCGGGAAGGGAGTCAGACTTCACGACATCGCTAATGAGCTGGGATGCGAACGGCATGCTCTCTCTCGCAGATTGAAGCGCCTTGGACTTACCTTCAACAACATCACCAAGCGGTGGACGTGATTCATCCCTCTTCCCTCTCTTCCCGCCCTTCTCCTTGAGGGCTGCGAGCTTTGTTTGAGGGGCGGGCTTTGCATCACCATCAAGCCACACTCGCGCCGCGATTCCTTTGTCCTGTTCGATTCCAGAACCAATAACAAGATCCTTGTTACGTCCCCTCAGCTCTCCCCGGTGCGTGACGCCATCAAGTTCAAAAAGAATGCTTTCGTTTTTTTGTCCTTTTTCGTAGGGGGCGAACCTGACATTGGCGATGTTGTCCTTGATGTCCTTGACCGACTCCCGCGCCGCATTCATCATGTCCTGAATGATTGGTAGCGGGCCTCCGGTTGTTGCGGTCGGCGTCTTCGTCCCCTCAACCGCGTCATTCTCCATGCGGGTTACGATTTCGCGCCAGGCTTCAACGGTGGAGTCAGCCGCTCGCGAGGCATCAAGCGACTCGTCCGAACCGTCTTTATCCCATTCAGCGAGTGTTTTTTCAGCAGCCTTAACCGCATCGTCGTACCTGGCGCGGGCCTGTGTCAGTGTCGGGGGCTCGCTTTGAGCATCAGGGAATAGGTCGGCGGCGGGGGCTGATACGGTGGTATCTTCGCCTTCCCGCTTGACCTTGATCTTGGCGCGAAGGGTGTCGAGGGGCTTCTCTTCCGTCTTGGACGTCGGATCCAGTTCAGGGTAATCCGCTAGGACGGATGCAGAAACGGGCTTGCCTGATAAGACAGCAGACCTGACGGAATCCTTGTGAGCGTCTTCCGCAATACCCCTTGCAGTCGGATTCCTATTCCACTTCGCCAATTTTGACAGCTTCTTCCCCATTCCGGATGCAAGTTTATCCTGCTTCGATTTGGCGTCTGCAACATACTCCGCCCTCGTCATCATCCATGGTTCCGTCGCCTTTTCAACCTTAGTTGATACCGGCTCAACCGGGGTTGAAGGTTTCCTGCTCGCCTCCAGCTTGGCTCGGGTGTCCTCGGTCTTGGAGAGGGGCTTCAGGTCTGGGTAGTCGGCAAGAACTTCGGCAGGGATGGGCTCCTTTCGCCCAATCGCGGCGTTTACCTCTTTGCGGTGACTGTCCTCAAATCCCTTTGTCCCGAAGTCAATGGCGTCCTCACGGCTCATTCCTGAAGAAACAAGTTCATCTATTCCCTGGGCAATTGCTT
Source organism: uncultured bacterium (assembly GCA_903958395.1). Lineage (GTDB taxonomy): Bacteria > Verrucomicrobiota > Kiritimatiellia > CAIKKV01 > CAITUY01 > JAABPW01. The sequence goes on from CAJBSZ010000343.1 coordinate 1,367, forward strand.
CCGCCCTCGTCATCTGCCACGGCGCCTTCGCTTCCTTCAGCCCCTCTTCCGGTTGCGCGGCTTGGGGGGCGGGTTTCGCTCTAAGCCTCTCTTCTACCGCCCCGCGTGGAATCTTGGTCAACTCTGTTCCGCCAACCCATCGAACGGTAACGACGGAAGAAGTGAGATTAACAACCTCAATTTCCTTCACGTCTTCATTCGGGTTGGGGCTGTTCTTCCACGGGATGCGGTCGCCAATCTTTAGGGATGGCTCTACGGTGGGCGCCGCCTTCTTCGCGTCGATCTGCTTGCGGAGTTTCTGGGTGCCGGTCAGGGGCGGGGTGGGCTCCGGTCGATTAACCGTCTCTCTGGTCGGTTGGGCCGGTCGGTTAGAAGCAGGGGCTTCGTAAATGACTTTCCCGTTTCCGTCCGTCACACGCTGAACATCTTCAAGACCAAGCGGCCCCTGCCTTCTATGGTCTCCTGGGTCGTCGGTCAGTTTTGAAACCTTATCGTGCGCGGAGTCCTTATATTCAATGATGACGGAATTTGACCCAGTCTCACGAGTGTATCCCTGTGCCGATTCAAGGTTTGTCGTCGCCCAAGTGTTTCCGCCAGTCGTAAATTCAGACTGCGGTTGCTCGCCTCTCTGGATCTGATTCCACTGGGCAAGGGTAGTCCCTCGATACAGTTTCTTGCGCGGAGCCTTCCCTTGTTCCGCTGGTTGTGCTGGCGGGTTGGCTGCTATCTCTCTGCGCTTTTCGTCTATGGCGTCAAGCTGCTTCCGCAACTTCTCTTCACGAGGGCTCGGAACGTGCTTTTGAGGGGGGATACCTGCGGCATCTTCCTTTTGTCTCTGCTCCCGGCGGGCTTCAAGATACTGGTCGGCAACAACCATTCTCTGATTCTCAATATCGGGAGTCTCCGTCTTCGGCAGTTCCGGCTTTAATTGGCTCCCCGCCTTTGTCTCGGTCGCCGGTTTAATGTCAGCACTCGGCTGTATTGTGGTTGGGACTGACTCCGGCGGGGAAATAGCACGCTCCACGGTCTTTCCGTTCTCAAGCGTATAGGTGACTCGGTTCTGCTCTTTGGCGACCTCTACAATGGTCTCGCCGTCAAGGTCATCACCGACATGAAGTGAATTCTCCCCCTGCGCGGGCACAACAGCGGAAGGAGATGCCGCACCGGGGGATGAGTCCGGACCGGCGACAGGGGGAGAAATGGGTTTGGCGGGGGTAGGCTTGGCGGCTGGCTGGGCCTTGGCGACCGGGGTGGGTGTTGATACGGTCGGGCCAGCTATTGCCGCCTGTGGCTTTGTGGCGTTCAATTGTGCGGCAACCTTCCCGGCATTTGAATACGGCTCTACAATAACGTCTGGACGAACAGCTTGAAAGTGAGCGCGAAGTTCATCAATCATTCCGGCGTGAGTTTGGTTTACAAGAATGGCGGAAACATTCCGCATATCGTTTAATTGTGTTCCGGGTCTCACAACCAGCATGAAGGGGCCGTCGCTATAAGCCGATCCGGTCGGAGTAGCGCCCACCAGTCCTTCGCCAGGGCGAGAAACTAAGGGAGCCGTGTCAAGCCTACCGCCACCCCTATTTGGATCAAGGTTATTCCTGAGAAGATTTGAAAGATTGTCAATGGCTCCCTGTAGCGTCCGCTCTTTCGCCATTCCGTGCGCCTGTATCTGGTCGCCCCCATTCACTAGGGCATCACTAAACCCTTGTCGCGCATTCGCGTCTACATTGGCTCCTGCAAACCATTCGTCTGAACGGTGAGTTCTATTTGCTGTGTCCCATTCCTTTTGCTTTTGGCGCAATTCTTCGCTTACCGTAGACGCTTCGCGGCGTCTAAGGGTTGCACGTTGCAATCCTGTGGAATCAGTCCGGGGGATGCCTCCCTTGCCCGCGGCGTCGGCCTCCTGGTCTGCCTTGACATTCGCAATGGCTTCCGCTCGGCTGTACCCGGCATCGAGATAGGTCTGGAAGCGTTGATCTTGAATCTGTGGGGTCGTGTCGGGATAGGCCAACTGGGCACCTTCCATTGCACGGCCAGCGGCTTCGGTTGAAAGGCGTTCGGCGGTCTGGTTGGCCTGAAGGTGTGCGTCAAAGGTGGCCTGCGGGTCGGTGGAGCCGACAACGTCAAGGGCTTGCTCATGGGTGAGCCCCTGCTTCATGGCGTCGGCGTACTGCATCTGTGCGGCGGCGTCACGCCGTACCCGGCCTTCGAGCATCTTTTGACGGAGCGCCTGGGTGCGGGTGAGTTGCTGGCGGCGTTGCGCCCCCTCGGTGGCCGCATTGGACACATTGGCCCCGGCCCCCATGATTCCGCCAATAACCGCACCCATGGCGCCGGACTGTGCCACGCCTTCATCCCACGGCTTGCCGAGTGACAGGTTTTGGGCGATTTGCTCTTGAATGGACTGGGGAAGTTCTTCGAGTAGACCTTCCGATACCATTCCGCCGATGGCCTTCATTACGACGCCACGCCTCGCAGCGGTTCCGCCCGTCATCAGCGTGTCAATATCGGCAAGGCCAAGCTTCTGCGCCATCTTACCGCCAGCCACGCCAAGAACCCCGGTGAGTATGCCGCTGGCCGTATTCAAGGCCACCTGTGCGGGGGTGAGCGTGCCCGTTTCGGTCTGCTGCCGTACCTGCTCGATGTTCTGGCCGGCCGTAACCGCACCCTCGCCAACACCACCGGCGATAATCCTGGCCTTCTGCGCTCCGGCTATCGCGGCCTTTGTGGCTCCCGTCGCTTCACCGGCCTTGACCAGCTTTGACAAGGCTGGGACAGCTTTCAAGACGCCTCGACCGATAGCGCCACCGCCGAACATGGTCGGGGTGGACTCAATGGCTCCGGTCATAATGGTGGACGGATTCTCTACGATGGCCTTGACGCCGGGGATTATGCCTTGATCGAAACCCTCGCCTACCCGTTCTTGTGCCGCCCTGGCCTCGGGGGAGTACAGTTCATTAAGGGAATCCTGCGCCTCCTTGAAATTGATGCCGACTTTCTCAAGCCCTTTACCGGCGAGTCCCATGGTGGGTATGTCTGCTAGTCCAACAACGGTTTCAGGTACGCCGACAACGCCTTTAGCCAGCGCAACCCCGGCGTCTCCAAGGGTCTGACGTACTGCGGAGGAACCAAACCGGCGTTTCTGGAAAGCGGCATCTGCTACTGGGTCATACTTTGCCCCGGTCGGCGGCGTTACATTGGACGGCGGGGCGATTGCGGTGGAGATGGAAGGGGGTGGGGGTAATGGCGTTGATTCAACCTCAAAGCCTGCGGGGATAGACGGCTTCGGGGCGGACTCGATTTCAAATCCAGCGGGAAGTGAAGACTTCGGAGCGGATTCTATCTCGAATCCTTGTGGAACGCTCATGTGAACCCCTTATTGTGCTGGTATCCATGTACCATTCTTTTTGATGAGTCTCTCCCCCGTCTTGGGGTTTTTGATAATTGTGCCTTCAAGTTCGCTTCCTTGACCAGATTCACCTTGTCCAGGAATGGCCTTTGTCTGTGGCGCAATACTCTGATCTCCAAATGAGGAATTATACTCATCCCACATCTTATCGAGCCCGGCTTCTCGCTCGCGCAACATCTTTGATTGCCGACGTATTGTGTCCGCATTCTCGGGGGTTCCGTCATTCGCTGGAATCTTTCCCGCAAGATCGTCTATCGCTTTCTTTTCAGACTTCCAGCGCTCAAGAAGTCCATTTGAATATGCGTTATCCTGTCGTGATGGACGGAGA
>CAJBSZ010000344.1 GCA_903958395.1 uncultured bacterium
GCTGGTGCCCTATTGCGAGTGGATGCTGCAGGGCGCGGGTGCTGATCGCAACCACTCACAGTACAACCGCCTCTATCCGGAAATGTCATACCACACCGACCTGAATGCGATCCTGGCGCTGCATCGCTACACGAAGGTTCATGGCATTCTGGCGTCGAGTGTGAAGCCGGAGGGCATCCTGTCGGCCCGCGTCGACTTCATCGGGCGTGCAGGAAGTGTCTGGTCGCCACGCGTGTTCCAGACTCTGGGCTTCCTGCCTGCGCTCAATATGGACGCCTATCCGACCTTCGATCCGATCGGGGCGATGCTGATTGACGCCAAAGCCCCGCTGCGTCTCATGATCGGCTGTTGCAAGGACAGGGCGACCGCCGCCGACTGGATCGGCAGGCATTTGAAGCCCGCCATCGACGCCTCGCTGTCCGGTCAGACACAACCGGTCCGCCATCCGCTGATCGGGCACGGCGAAGTGCTGCCCGGTACGCCGCCCGATTACGCCGAGTACGCCGATAACGGCAACACACTGCGCGTGTTGACACCGTTCACGCCGCGCCCGTTCGATCATACCCTGGCGAACGGAATCGGTCATGTTATGGCCGTAACCAACCGCGGCCTGCACACCAGCGCCAGCGGTAACGCCCAGCAAAACCGGCTGACGACCGATTGGGCGGATGTGACCGGTTCCCAGATGCCTGCTGAGGCCATTTACCTTTACGATGAGCAGGGTAAGGAATGGTTCTCCCCGACGTATGACCCGATCAAGGACATCGGCGCCAAGCATGAGGCGCGATTCGGGCTTGATGGCTCCGCCGTTTTTCATATGACGAAGGGTGAACTCGAGACCGAGCTGACCGTGCATGTGCCGCTTGATGCACCGCTGGGGATCTATCAACTGACCGTCCGCAACAAGGGGGGCAGAGGCCGAACCCTGCGCGTGGCCCCGTATTTCCAAATTGTACTGGCGCATAGTCCGGAATGGGCCGGTCCGCTGAAGATGGAGCGCGATGCCGCAACCGGGGCGATGTACTATGAAAATCCGCGCAACCAGTTTCGCTCTGGCCCCTGCTTTGTGGCGTTGAGCGCGAAGGTTGACGCCTACACCACCAAGCGTGGCGAATTTTTCGGAAAGGGGCGCACCTTCGCCCATCCAGACATGGTCGAGGGCGGGGTGCCCGTGACGGGAACATTCGACAACTTTGCTGTGGCGGCCATGACCACTACCGTCGAGGTTCCAGCGGGCGGAGAACAGACGATTGCGATCATACTGGGGCAGGCTGACAGTCGCCAGCAGGCTCAGGCTTGTGTGGCCCGGTTCAAGTCCCTGGAAGCCTGTTCCCAGTCGTTGAAAAAGACCCGCGACTGGTGGCTGGCGCTGCAGTCGACGCTGGAGTTGGAAACGAGCGATCCGGCGTTCGATGCCTATGTGAAATGGATGAAATACCAGGCCCTGGCCGAACGGATCTGGGCACGGAAAGGGTTCTATCAGTCATCCGGCGCCTTTGGATTCCGGGACCAGTTGCAGGACACGGTCAACCTGATCTGGGTTGACCCGGCCCTGGCGCGGGCCCAGCTGAAGCTGCACGCCGCGCAGCAATTCCCGGAGGGCGATACGGCGCACTGGTTCTTCTGCCAGCAGGACGGGCGCTCTGGCTTCCTGAGCCGGTCACATGCCTCCGACAACCTGTTGTGGCTGGGCTGGGGCATTGCGGAATATACCCGTATGACCGGTGATACGACCCTGCTCGACGAACCCGTGAACTACCTCAAGGCCGAAACCCCGCTGCCGGGGCTTCCGGAGGGAAAGCACGGTATGGCCTTTTATCCGTTGCGTTCGCCGAAGGGCGATCCGATTTACGCACATGTGTTGCGCGCCTTCGATTGCGTCCTTGAAAAACGCATGGGACCCAACGGCCTGCCCCTTATTGGTACGGGGGATTGGAACGACGGTTTGGATGAAATCGGGGCGCATGGGCGCGGCGAGTCGGTCTGGCTTGGTTTCTTCCTGGTTTATATCCTGAAGAATTTCCTTCAGATCATCGGGGAGCGAAGCGGTGAAAAACGCAGGGCGCATTATGAGGGGAAACTGAGTGCGCTCGAAGCCAGCATCGAAAAGGTGTGGCGCAAAGACCGTTATCTGCGCGCGATTCACGACGATGGCACCGAGATCGGCGTTAAGAGGGCAGGGTATTGGGAGACGGATGCGTTGGGCGCGGCCTGGGCTGTCTATGCCGATATCAATCCGGAACGGGGCCGCATCGCGGTCGACACCGCCCTCCGTGTTCTGGAGCGCGACAACGTTGTGAGCCTGGGCTTTCCGCCGTTGCGGGAAGATACCAAACCGTATCTCGGCCGCTCCAGTCGCTATCCTGAAGGGGTACGTGAAAACGGGATGTATTCCCATGGCGTCCAGTGGTTGATTCGCGCGTGCCGCCTGCTGGCTGAGCGTTCTGCGGCGCAGGGTGATTCGGAAACGGCGCAGGCCTACCGCAATGCCAGTGCCCGTCTCTGGTACAAGATTTCGGCCATCCCGCATGTCACCCGGAAGGAAATTGAAACCTATGGCGGCCAGCCCAACAAGCAGAGCGCCGACTATCTGACGAAGTACGATCCAGGGCGCATGATCTGGAATGGCTATACGGGCGCTGCGGCTTGGATGTTGCGCCAGGCGCTCGAGAGCGTGATCGGTGCCACGCTGATCGATAACAAAGTGGTGCTGCCCGACGACCTTGATGTTCCGAGAGGCGAATTGAAATACAAGAGTTTGGTTCGTGATGTAAAAAAAAGCCCGTTGGGGAAAAAAGGAGAATAAGGTGAAGAAGATTCTATTACTGGCTATGATCGGCTTGGGGGCAGGGTGTGCCACACAGCAGGAATCGTCCCGGCCACCGGTGGTGAAGCACGAGCACATGCGCGCCCTGATCGAGAATGCGATGGGGTATATCAATCCCAAGCACGGCTTGTTTGACGAGGCGTCAGGCTATCCTGTCGAGGGGTGGAATCATGACCCGTCGAAGGGGTTGTTTCTGCGCTCCTTTACGCAGTTGACCTCCATCGGCGAATGGACGGAACTGTTGGCGAATATCGCAGCGGGCTATGCGGACAATCCGTATATCTCGCGCAAGGAGGCGCTGGTGAAGCTCGAGAAGGTGGTCAATTCGCTGCTTGCCGACCAGACCGACCCGAAGGTCAGCGCCAAGGGGCTGCTTGGCAACTTCCTCGGATTTCAAAATGACAGGCGTCTTGGTCCCCTGGGTGAGGATGTGACACGATCCAGCTTTGTCGAAGCCTTCGGCGTGGAAAAGGCAGACCGGATCTGGAGTGCCTTGATCGACGTTAAGTGGCTTGAACCGGTTAAGAACGGCACTGCGGCGAAGATCAAGCGCAAGGGCCAGTATGGTGGCCAATACTTCACAGGCGTACTCGAGCCGTTTGCCGATAATGCCACACGGGAAAAGGTCATGGACCTTCTCGACCAGCGTGTGGTGAAGATCATCTTCGGCGACAACGTGAACCTGACGGCATCGGTTGCCAAGAGCATCGGTGCCTTATTGCACCCCAGCTTGAAGGATCAGCCCCGGGCGGCCAGATTGCGGGACAAAATGGAGCATTTTATCGCCGCGCAGAAGATGGGCTATGAGTATCTTTTCGATCCCGAAACCGATACCTTCATCTTTGGTTGGAATGCCTCGAATAATGAATTTGTCGGCTGGGGTGATGGACAAGGCGGCTGGGTGGTGGGGCATCAGAACTATTTCATCAATGAGTTCCGCGGTCCTTTCATGTTCTGTCTCCTTCGTTATGACCTCCCGCTCAACTCGGTGAAGAATTCCGGCCTCAAGATCAAGCCCTACCGTACGCTGGACAACCGGGATCTCTACACGACTTCCTCCTGGCACGGCTCCTCGTTCCAGGCCTTGGGGTTAAGCTTGTTCATGAATGAACTGGGCGTCCCTGGATGGCGCAAGAATCTGGAGAACGTCGTGGATGTCGAACTCGACTTCGCGAAACGCCTGGGCAATCCCGGTTTCCTGACCGAATCGTACAGCGGGAACGATGTGGAATACACCGGTGATGTGGGCATCCCGGAAATGGCGGTGGCTGGCGACAAGCGGATTACGGATGCACCGTCGCTCTACACGCTGGGGGTTTCGTACGCTATCGCCCCCGATAAGATCGAGGCGTTTCTGGCCGCCAACTGGGGCACTATTACGAACCTGTTCACAGATCACGGCCCGTGGGAGGGGTATAAGACCACCGAGCAGAAGGTGATCAAGTTCCAGACGTCGGCTCATACAATGTCGCTGATCCTGGGTGGGATCGGTTCCGGCGATGCTAACATGCAACGCTATCTGCAGCATCATGGCCTGGAGGGCAAACTGGCGACCTTCTATCGCCCGGGTGAGGCGTTCGACTTTCTGGGTGAAAACGTGGATTGGATTGCGTGGACCGCTGGTGGCGACCAACTCGTTCCGTTACGGGACAGGAATGCTTTCCAGATCCGCAGTGAAAAGGTTCGCACTGGCGGGATCACGGTTGTGGTTCCCCGGAAGGAAGGGATCAGCCTTTCCAACGGGATCCTGAAAATCCGCTATCGCGCCGCCGATCCGATCGAGAAGGCGATCCTCACGCTCAAGCGCGCGCCGGGGCTGCCAATCAAGCCCGTGGCTTTTGAAAATGAAATATTTATGCATTTTGATGTGGCGTTGGGACACGAAAACATAATTGAAATTCCCATGCCCGGAACACCCGGACTTGAAAACGTCAAGGAGTTGATTCTGGCCTATGGGGATCTCAAGGTTGCTGCGCCAGTGGACCTTACGATTACCGGGTTCGAGTTTATCCCCGCCGGCGACAGGTGCTCAGGATTTCAGTGATCCGGCTGTAGAGGGGTTCCCCGGTTAAAATGCGCCACAGGATCTGGCGGAAGGTGATCGGTTCGGCGGGGCGCACCTCCTTGAACCCCGGTAGCAGCAGTATTCCTGTCAGGGCGCAGAGCAGGCCGGAGACGCAGAATACGGCAGGCAGCGAGGAAAGGAACTCGATGTGAAGGCCGCCGAGTTGGAAAGAGGAGGGCATATGCAGGGCGCACCAGGCTCCGACCACGCTGCCGCCGAACAGCGTGAACAGGCCGATGATGACATTGTAATAGCCGAATACCCTGTGCCGCTGGTTTGGTGGAATGGAATCGTAGATGAAATTTGAACAGGCCAGGTTGAAACCGGACCAGACCAGCCCCGCCAGAACCTGGATTCCCAGAATGAGGTAGAAGTTCCTTGTGATCACCCAGAGGAGCGGAAGTAGTGGAAGGATCAGGCACGTGGCCCGGATCGTGGCCCGGTTGCCATGTTTGTCGCAGAGATGGCCCCACCAGCGGATGAATCCGAACTGGGACAGCAGCAGGACCGCCGTGCAGGCCGCGAACTGGTTTTTGGTCCAATGCAGGTCGCGGATCATGTATTGGGTGAAGAAGGGGGCGGATAGGCTGGAGGCTCCAATCGTAATGGCCATGATGATTGTGAACCGCCCGAAATTGGTATGCGGTGCCTGGCGTAGGAATTTCGCCAGCGAAAGCGAGTCGCCGGAAGGGGATGGCTTGAACACCGGCTCGTGATAGCGTGAGAGAAGAAACGCGCTGAAGGCCCGGGCGAGCATGGCTATGGTGAAAATGATACCAAACCCCAACCAGACCTGGTGCCGCCCTTCGAGGGTTGTGACGATCCTTCCCGCGGTCATCATGGATGCCAGCATCACCAGCATGGCCACGCCACTCCGTTTGGCGAAATAGCGGCCCCTTTCCTTCTCTGGTACGAGGTCTCCCATCATGCTGTTGAAGCTAGGTGTTCCCAAATTTGAGGTGAAGACCATGAACGTGATGAGACTCACAGCGATTGCGGCTGCGTGGTTTGGAAAAAAGAAGGGAAGCCAGAATAGCGGCAGGAACCCAAGGGACTGGATGCCAGCCGTCAGGATCAGCAGGGGGCGCCTCCTTCCCAGACGCTCGATCAGGGATGCTCCCATGAGTTGGGCCACGGCGCCGAGGATGACGGGGAGAGTTCCCAGGAGCGACATTTGAAAGTCGTCGGCCTTCAGAAACACCGCGAACGGTCCAAAAAAGGAGTCGCCGAATCCCCACATCATCGACCAGCCGCACACTTCTACGATGGCAATCGTCAGGGTCCGCTGAACCAGCGCACTTTGGGGTGGCATTGTCCCGGGAATCCCGGTGGTTAGAGTCCGTTTCAGTGATTTCATTACCAGTTGAAGTATGCCGGAGTTATGGTCCCTGATCAACAATTGTGATGACAGGACATTCCCCGATTTTTCAGGAGGTTGAAAAGGGGAAGATGGAAGGTCGATGAGCCGATGCATTCTTCTCGCTGGCGGTTATTTCAGCACTTCCCAGCGCCCCGCTTTGGTCGGCCCCACACGGACAAGAAACATGTCAGGGAGTTCCTGACTTGGTTGTCTTTTCAACCAAAACATGCAATTCAGCCAACTTGGATTTCAAGTTCTTTGCATTTGCTCCTTCGAAAATCGACAGAACGGCATCAGCATCGATCAGGCGCGGCGCTGGTGCCGGGGGAAGGGCTTTGGGTTCCTTTGACATCGAGGGGAGAAGAGCCACGGCGGCAAACTTATCGGCGTCATGTTCTGCATGGTCATAATGCCGGGTCATGGCGGGGTTCGTGTGGCCAACCATTCCTTGGACGATGGCCAGTGGCACCTTGTTTTCTGAACACATGGACACGAAGGAATGGCGGAGACTGTGAAAGCCGACTTCAACTTGCGACTGGTGTCTCCCTTCAATTTTGCGTGTGGTTTCAATTTTGCATTTTTTAAACAGCGCCTGGATGCGGTCGGTTACATAGGAGCTATGTCGCCGATAATCGGCCGCTATTCTGGGGAGGACGAAATCAACACGATCATTTTTCGGAGATTCCTCCAACATCGCCCGGAGGGTGGGGTGGATGGGTATTTTTACCGGCTCAGGATTCTTGCGGCCCGTCTTATTCGGAATGCGTATGATGATACCGCGCACGAGGTCAACTTCGCACCATCGCAATGTGGCCGCATCACCCAGTCGCAATCCGGTGTAAATCCCGATCGCCAGCATGAGCCGCAAGTCGCCATCAGATTTGGCGCATACGTCCTGTAATTCGGCAAGCGTCAGCTCCCGTCGTCCGTGGATCTCCTTTTCCATGCGGCGGATGCCTTTGCCGTGTCCATCTTTTTGCGGGTTCGCCCAGGGGTTTGTGGTCAATTTGGCTTTTTCGGAAACGGTGCGGAAGATCAAGGACAGCACGTTCATATATTTATTGAATGTGCCGGAACTGCGCTTGGTGCTTATTAGGTGGGCGGCGAATTTTTCGGCAATCTCCGGAGTGATGTCGCGCAGAGCTTTAACATCGGGATGTTGCTTTTCCAGCCAGGTGTGAAATCTGCTCCATTGGATTTCATACTTCGCAAATGTGGCTTTGCCGGTTCTGGGTCTATTCTGTGAGGCCTTAAACTCGCTCCACGTCCCGCCGATGGTGAGGGGTGGATCCTTTTGTTCGTTCAAGACGACCAAGTCTTTATTGGCGCTTTCGATCCATGTTTTGACGGTTTCAAGGTGTCGTTTTTCATTCTCGATCAAATGCGGCTGCATGATCTCTGCCAGTTTCGTCCTGGCCTTGCCCTCGACAGTGCAGCCAGTGCTTTGCTGAAACTTCTTGCCCCGGACCGTCCACATAGCGTAGTAAGTCTTGCCACGTTTAACCAGATATCCCTTGCGTGTTTTCATGCTTGCGCCTCCTTGCCTTGATTGGCGCATATGATACCACGAAAATAGGCGGTGTCTACGTCAAAAAGGTAGCAATATTGAAAATAAGGCCTGAAGTAATGAAAAAAGTAGACTCAAAATCTACCGCCCGTAAGGGTATCACGGTTCAAGTCCGTGCTCCGGCACCACTTTAAAACGCCTTGTTGACAGTGGCCGGGGCGTTGGTGAGGGGGGTGGCGGTTGTTGGAAATGGTGCGCAACCCGTGCCGCAGGCCAATGTGAACCGCCTTGCCTTTGCGCCGGTGAGCGTAAGGTGCGAAGAAGGCAAGTCGCATCCCTGGCTCGAAGTGCAATTCTTCTCGAAAGGGCCCGCCATCAGCATTTCCAAATAAGGGCCATCCGCACACTTTCCAGAGGCTCCCTCCGTCGGGCATCCTGTAAAATGAGGATGGGCGACTTTGGCGGGAGTGGTATAACTTCGCTTAATAAAATATGAAGACGACAAAAATGGGCGGGGTTTCGGGAACATTGAAAATGAGACTATCAATGATTTGGGTGTTAGCGTCCGTGATGGTCATGGTAGATGGAATGGCGCAGGCACAGGGTAAGATCAGTACAGCGACAGAATACCACGTATCTATTAATGGAAAGGATACGAATGACGGCTCTGCGAAGAATCCGCTGCTGACGATTCAGCGCGCGGCAGACCTCGCGCAACCGGGCGATACGATTACAGTGCATAAAGGCCTTTACCGCGAGCGGGTGAATCCCCCGCGCGGCGGCACGTCTGATGAAAAACGTATTGTTTATCAAGCCGCCCCCGGTGAAAAAGTGGTTATTACCGGCTCCGAGCTCGTTACCGGTTGGAAAAGAAAGACGAACGACACCTGGCTGGTATCGCTTCCGAACAGCTTTTTCGGTGAATTTAATCCTTACAGCGATGTGTTGGAGGGGCACTGGTTCCGTCCCGGTGATCGTATTCACCACACCGGTTCGGTTTATTTGAACGGGACATGGCGCGGCGAGGCTGCTTCGCGTGAGGAGGTGCTGAAACCGGCGGCTGATGATCCTCTTTGGTTTGGCGAAGTCACCAACGGTACGACCACCATCTGGGCGCAGTTCCCGGGAGTGGATCCGAATGATGAAACCGTTGAGATCAATACGCGCCAGACAGTCTTCTTTCCAGAACAGACGGGTTTGAATTATATCACTGTGCGCGGCTTTATCATGCGTCATGCCGCGACGCCGTGGTCTGCGCCGACCCAGAAGCAGATGGGGCTGATCGGTCCGCACTGGAGCAAAGGATGGATTATTGAAGACAACGAGATCAGCCACTCCATTACCGTGGGCGTGCAGCTCGGAACGACGTATCTGGGCGAGTATACCGGTGACGTGCATGGCAACTGCGGCATCATGAAGGATGCATCCAAAAGCCGTGCCTGGGGCAAGGAGAAGGTCGGCAGTCATATCGTGCGGCGCAACAGGATTAGCCACTGCGAGGCGGCTGGCGTCAACGGCAACATGGGGGCGGCCTTCAGCCTGATAGAAAAAAACTATATATCCGACATCCATGTGCGTCGTACGTTCAGCGGGCTTGAGCAGGGCGGGATTAAACTGCATGGCGCCATCGATACGATTATCCGAAACAATGTGGTTTGCCGCACCGGAGGCGCCTGCCGGGCGATCTGGCTTGATTGGCTCGGACAAGGAGCTGTAATCGAGGGCAATGTTGGATTCGATAATGACAACACCGACCTCTATGTCGAAGTCACACACGGCCCTACCTTGGTTGTGAACAACATCTTTCTTTCCAAGCGTTCGGTCGTCAGTACTTCGCGGGGTACCGCGTTTGTGCACAACTATTTCGGCGGTTCCGCACTGATTGCCAAAACCCCCCGCGAGACCCCGTATGCCGAGCCGCATTCAACCCGTCTGGTCGATGTTTATATCAATAACCCGGGGGATGACCGCTATATGAATAATATTTTTGCGAGGCAGGGGGCGTCCTTCCTCCCCGGCTGGGGTCGCATGGATCAGGATCAGCTCGATAAGGTGCCGTTCGATATGGAGGGCAATCTGTATCTGAACGGTGCCGTTCCGCCTGTCTTTGATAAAAAGCCGGTTGTGCTTAAGAGCGTGAAGCCGCCGTTTCGACTGGTTGAAAACAATACTGTGCTTGAATGGTCGGTCGATCGGGCATGGCTCGACACACAGGACCGGAATGTGGTGACGGCTAAGCGACTTGGAAAAACCGCCGTTGCCGGCCTGCCCTACGATAGGCCGGACGGCACACCCGTTCGCGTGGATCGCGATTTTCTCGGCATCTCCCGCAATACGGATGATACCATGCCCGGTCCGGTCGAGTCGCCTGACTCCGGCCGTTTGAATCTCTCGAAGCTGTTGCGGTAGCTTCATCTCCGAACTATACGTTGAAGAGTCCGGACAGATGGGCTTTGTTGATGGCGGCCGGGGCGTTGGTGACGTTGAGTTTTTCGTAAATGTGATTGATGTGGGTGACGACAGTCGTGATGCTGATGTTGAGTTTGAGGGCGATCTCCTTTTGCACAAGCCCTTCGGCCAGAAGCGTCAGGATTTCCATTTCACGCTTGGAGAGCGGGTGTTCCGTACTCTTTTCCGGCAGGTGGGACCGAAGGGTTTTGAGGATAAAGCGCGCGACACCTGCGTCCAGCGAGGCTCCGCCGGCCATGACCATCCGAATACCGTCAATGATCGCCCGTCGCGAGGCGGATTTCAAGAGGTAGCCTGCCGCGCCGCGGGTGATGGCACGCAGGACGTCTGACTCCCTATCCGACTGCGTGAGGATGATGATTCTTGCGGGAGGGGCCGCCTTCGCCAGCAGCGCCAGCGCGTCGAGTCCGCTCATTCCCGGCAGATGCAAGTCCAGCAAGATGATGTCTGGCTCGACCCGGCAGGGCCGCTCTTGAAGTCTGTGAAGCGCCGCCTCTGCAGAACCAAACTGGGCAATAAGTTCCATATCCGGCTCTTTATTCAAGGCCAGTTCAATGACCTCGCGATATTCGGGGTGATCCTCAATCAGAAGAATACGGATTTTGTGTTTCATGGTTTATCCCCATTTGCGCCGGCCCCAGCGCCGGGTACGAAGGGTCAGCCGGATACTGGTTCCGCCAGCCGCCGGTGTCTCGCTGACAAGGGTGGCACCCATCAGGCGGGCTCTGCGTTTCAGCGAATCAGATGTCCGGTCAGACACGCCCTTTCCATTGTCTGAGACCGTCAGGCAAAGTTCCTTTTCCGTCACCACGAGCCGCATGCTGAAGCGTGTGGCGCCGGAGTGGCGGCTGATGTTGACCAGGCACTCCTTGTAGAAGAGCAACAAATCGAAGCAGGTGCTGGACGAAAGCGTCTTGATGTGCTCTTCCCCCGTGATGACGATATCCTTGTCGAACTTGGCCATGATCCGCTCGGAGGTGCGCCGGATGTCGGAGATCAGATCTGTGTAAAGTCCGTTGGCGTTCAGCAGGTCTGCGAAATGGCGCACGGCTGTTCCGCTTCGTTCAGTCATGGAGCGGATGCGCCCATGCAGCATGGATAATTCGTCTGGCGCTTCCTTGGCATCCTCTGCCAAATCGCTGAGCATGCTGATCGTATGGAGGTTGGCCCCGATCTCGTCGTGCAGATCCGCCGCCAGGCGCTCCTTGATCCGGGCCACCTCGCGCAGCCGCAACATCCGGTCAATGAGGATCGTAAAGAGCAGGCCGGCGACGAGCAACGCGGCCAGCCAGGACACCCGCTGTAGCAAGATCTTCTGGCGTGCGTAACGGCTCGTCATTTCGTGCTCGACGGTTGCCCGTTCCTGCTGAAGGTCATGCCTGCGTGCGAGTTGCTCGACCCATGCCCTGACGGAAAGTATCTTCCCGTAGTAATTCGCTCCA
>CAJBSZ010000345.1 GCA_903958395.1 uncultured bacterium
CCTCTACAGCCGGATCACTGAAATCCTGAGCACCTGCCGCCGGCGGGGATAAACTCGAACCCGGTGATCGTCAGATCTACTGGCGCGGCAGCCTTGAGATCCCCATAGGCCAGGATCAACTCCTTGACGTTTTCGAGTCCGGGTGTTCCGGGCATGGGAATTTCGATTGTGTTTTCGTGTCCCAATGCCACCTCAAAATTCATAAGGATTTCATTTTCAAAAGCCACGGGCTTGATTGGCAGCCCCGGCGCTCGCTTGAGCGTGAGGACCGCCTTTTCGATCGGATCGGCGGCGCGATAGTGGATTTTCAGGATGCCGTTGGAAAGGCTGATCCCCTCCTTCCGGGGAACCACCACCGTGATCCCGCCCGTGCGGACCTTTTCACCGCGGATCTGGAAAGCATTCTTGTCCCGTAACGGGACAAGTTGATCGCCACCTGCGGTCCACGCAATCCAATCCACGTTTTCACCCAGGAAGTCGAACGCCTCGCCCGGCCGGTTGAAAGCCACCCGTTTGCCCTCCAGGCCATGATGCTGCAGATAGCGCTGCATATTGGCGTCGGCGGAACCGATCCCGCCCAGGATGAGCGACATCGTATGGGCCGAGGTCTGGAACTTGATCACCTTCTGTTCGGTGGTCTTATACCCCTCCCACGGTCCATGATCCGTAAACAGGTTCGTAATCGTGCCCCAGTTGGCGGCCAGAAACGCCTCGATCTTATCAGGGGCGATAGCGTACGAAACCCCCAGCGTGTAGAGCGATGGCGCGTCGGTAATCAGCTTGTCGCCGGCGACCGCCATTTCAGGGATGCCCACATCACCGGTGTATTCCACATCGTTCCCGCTGTACGACTCTGTCAGGAAGCCGGGATTACCCGTGCGTTTCGCGAAATCAAGTTCGATATCCACGATGTTTTCGAGGTTCTTGCGCCAGCCCGGGACCCCCAGTTCATTCATGAACAGGCTTAGCCCCAGGGCCTGGAACGAGGATCCGTGCCAGGAGGCAACCGCATAGAGGCTCCGGTTGCCCAGCGTACGGTAGGGCTTGATCTTGAGACCGGAATTCTTCACCGAGTTGAGCGGGAGGTCATACCGGATAAGGCAGAACATGAAGGGACCGCGGAACTCATTGATGAAATAGTTCTGATGCCCCACCACCCAGCCGCCATGTCCATCGTCCCAGCCGACAAATTCATTATTCGACGCATTCCAGCCGAAGATAAAGGTATCGGTTTCGGGATCGAAAAGATACTCATAGCCCTTCTTCTGCGCCGTGATGAAACGCTCCATTTTGTCGCGCAGCCTTACCGCCCGGGGTTGATCCTTCACGCCAGGGTGCAATAGGGCGCCAATGCTCTTGGCAACCGACGCCGTCAGGTTCACGTTATCGCCGAAAATAATCTTCACCACGCGCTGATCGAGAAGTTCCATGACCTTTTCCCGTGTGACATCGTCGGCAAACGGCTCGAGTACGCCTGTAAAGTATTGCCCGCCATACTGTCCCTTGCGCTTGATCTTCGCCGCCGTTCCGTTCTTGACCGGCTCAAGCCATTTGACGTCGATCAAGGCGCTCCAGATCTGATCGGCTTTTTCAACGCCGAAGGCATCAACGAAGCTGGATCGTGTCACATCCTCACCCAGGGGACCGAGACGCCTGTCTTTTTGGAATCCGAGGAAGTTGCCGAGCAACCCCTTGGCGCTTACATTCGGGTCGGCCTGGTCGGCAAGCAGCGAATTGACCACTTTCTCGAGCTTCACCAGCGCCTCCTTGCGAGAGATATACGGATTGTCCGCATAGCCCGCCGCAATATTCGCCAGCAGCTCCGTCCATTCGCCGATGGAGGTCAACTGCGTGAAGGAGCGAAGAAACAGCCCCTTCGACGGGTCATGATTCCAACCCTCAACCGGATAGCCCGACGCCTGGTCAAACAAGCCGTGTTTGGGATTGATATACCCCATCGCATTCTCGATCAAAGCCTGCATGTGCGCCGGCTTCGGCGGCTCCACCGGTTGACGGCATGTTTCCCTGTTCGTGGCGCACCCTGCCGCCAGCGCAATCAAACCCAGTAAAACAAGTCTCTTCATCTCGCACTCCTCATTTTCCCAATGGACTTCTACTCACATCACGAACCAATCGCCTGATTTTCAGTGCACCACGCACCGCCTCCAAGTCATCAGGCATCACCACTTGATTTCTCACCAGCGTCGCCCCGATCACGCTTTCGCAAGCCTGGCGTAGCATCCAGGCGGCGGCGCCCGTATAGCCGTTCCATATCATGCGCCCGGGGTCATACTTTGTCAGATAGTCAGCGCTTTGCTTATTGGGCTGCCCGCCATAAGTTTCAATTTCCTCCCGGGAAACATGCGGGATGGCCGAAATCTTGTACCAGAGGCGGGCACACGCGTCGCGGTAGGTTTTCGCCGTTTCGGCATCGCCCTGCGCCGCGAAACGTTCGGCCAGCAGGCGGCAGGCGCGCGTCAACCACTGGACACCATGGGAATACATCCCGTTTTCACGCACCCCTTCCGGATAACGGCTGGAACGCCCGAGATAGGGCTTGGTATCTTCCCGCAGCGGTGGGAAGCCCAGGCTCACCACATTGTCGCGTTCCAGCACCCGCAGGGCGGTGTCGACCGCGATGCGGCATCGCTCCGGATTGATATCGGCATAGACCGCCCAGGCCGCGCCCAACGCATCCGTCTCCCAATACCCCGCCCCCTCGACGCCAATCTCGGTGCCATCGTCGTGAATCGCGCGCAGATATCTATCATGGCGCCAAACCTTTTCAATACTGGCTTCGAGCGCCTTCAGCTTTTCTTCATAATAGGAACGGCGTTTTTCACCACTGCGTTCCCTGATAATGGGAAGGAAGTTTTTCAGGATATAAACCAGGAAGAAACCAAGCCAAACCGATTCGCCCCGCCCCTGCGCCCCGATTTCATCCAAACCGTCATTCCAGTCACCCGTACCAATCAGAGGCAGGCCGTTGGGTCCCATGCGTTTTTCAAGGACGCAATCGAAGGCGCGTAACACATGTGCGTAAATCGGATCGCTCTTAGGCGAACGCAACGGATAGAAGGCCATGCCATGTTTGCCGTCCGGAAGCCCCGGCAACGGGGTTTCGGCCTTGAGGTAGTTCACGGGTTCGTCAAGCAGGGTCATGTCGCCGGTCATACGAATGTATTCCGCAACGCCCCAGCCCAGCCACAACAGGTTATCGGAGGCATGTGACCGGCTCAGGAATCCGGAACGCCCGTCCTGCTGACAGAAGAACCAATGCGCCGTATCACCTTCCGGGAATTGCTGCGCAGCGTGCAGCTTGAGCTGGGCCCGCGCCAGGGCCGGGTCAACCCAGATCAGGTTGACCGTGTCCTGCAACTGGTCCCGGAATCCGAAGGCACCGGATGACTGATAAAACCCCTTCCGGGCCCAGATCCGCTCGGCCAGCGCCTGGTATTTCATCCACTTCACATAGGCATCGAACTGCTTGTCGCTCGTTTCAATCTCCAGCGTCGACTGCAGCGCCAGCCACCAATCGCGGGTCTTTTTCAACGACTGGGAACAGGCTTCCAGGGACTGGAACCGGGCCACACAGGCTTGAGCCTGCTGGCGATTGTCAGCCTGCCCGAGCATGACCGCTATTGTCTTTTCCCCGCCAGCCGGAATCTCGACGGTGGTGGTCATGGCCGCCACGGCAAAGTTGTCGAATGTTCCCTTCGCGGGAGACCCGCCCTCAACCATGGCGGGATGGGCGAAGGTGCGGCCCTTTCCGAAGAATTCCCCCCGCCGGTTGGTAAAGGTCTCAACCTTCGCACTCATCGCCACAAAGCAGGGGCCCGCACGGAACTGGTTGCGCGGATTTTCATAATACATCGCCCCGGTCGCGGCATCGCGATCCATCTTCAGCGGGCCGGCCCATTCCGGGCTATGCGCCAGCACAATTTGAAAATACGGGGCTACACGCAGGGTTCGGGCTCTGGCCCCTGTATTGCGGACGGTCAGTTGATAGATCCCCAGCGGTTCGTCGAGCGGAACGTGCACCGTCAGCCTGGTCTCGAGTTCGCCCTTCGTCATGTTAAAGACAGCGGAGCCATCAAGCCCGAATCGCGCCTCGTGCCTGGCGCCGTTATCCTTGATCGGGTCATACGTCGGGGAGAACCATTGTTTGTCCTGCACATCATAAAGATAGATGGCCTCGGACGGCATCTGGGAACCAGTCACATCCGCCCAGTCGGTCGTCAGCCGGTTTTGCTGGGCATTGCCACTGGCGCTGGTGTGCAGGCCGCGGTTGGTGACGGCCACACTATGACCGATTCCATTCGCCAGGGTGTGGTCGAACGGGCGCGGCGTGAACGGCGTCAGCACGCACAGTGTGTTGCCGTTATCGGCATACACGGTGTATTCGGCCGGTGTGCCCGGCAGCACTTCTCCGTGACCGATCAACGGATGGCGGACCGGTTGTTTCTGACCGGAGAGCGAAACGTCGATGGCAGGTTTCAAATGCCTGCCGATCCAGTCGGCGGCGACCGACCTGTCCTTGCAACAGCCTATCAGGATTCGCAGCGGCACTTTGGCGTCAATCAACAGCGCCCCGATCGGATCAAAGGTGGGATAGGCGTCCATATTGAGCGCAGGCTGGAAGCCGAGTGTCTGAAAGACACGCGGGGCCCAGACACTTCCGGCGCGGCCGATAAAGTCCACACGGGCGGAGAGGATGCCCTCCGGCTTGACGCTCGACGCCAGAATACCGTGAACCTTCGTGTAGCGATGCAGCGCCAGGATCGCATTCAGGTCGGTGTGGTATGACATTTCCGGATAGAGGCGGTTGTACTGTGAGTGGTTGCGATCAGCACCCGCGCCCTGCAGCATCCACTCGCAATAGGGCACCAGC